>NZ_CP009434.1:940138-1253517 GCF_000960995.1 Burkholderia glumae LMG 2196 = ATCC 33617
TGCCTATTATGCGGGCAGGCATGCGAAGCGCGTGCCGGATCTCGGTTTCTTGAAAAATAATGCTATTGAATCAATGGGTTGAAGAATTATTGCCGGAGATGTCCACAAGCTTGCCAACAAAAACTGTGGACAAGCCCGGCGTCGCTCCTGCCCCGAACCCATTGTGAGCGATCCGTGGTCGATGAGAAAAAGATGCGTTCGATCAAATGTTTACGGAATGCGTGCGCGAGTCATCCACAAGCTTGCCAACATTTTCTGTGGATAAGCTCGCGCGGGGCGCGGGCGGCCGTCGGCGCGATGGCTCGCCTCGGCCGGCTCGAAGCCGAACGTCTCGTCTCGGCGCGGCGGGAACAGCCGGCGTGATCAGCCGGCGCGATCAGGCCCGGCGGCGTGCCCGATGCAATGAATTGCGCCGCGCATCGGCAGCCAGTCCGAACCGGGCCGGCGCATCTGCCTGCTCGGTGACATCGGCCGGGAAACCGTTTTGCATCAGAGGCTTGGCGCGCCGGTGCGCAGGATATCCACAAGCTTGCCAACAAAAAGCGGGGATAACCGGCGGCGCCGCCACGGTCGGCCGGACCCGAGGCAAGGCGGCAGACACACTGCGGCTCACGCTTCGCCGCGTCGTGCCCGGCACCCCGCCGGCGCTCCGCCGGCGCCCCGGCGGGCGGCGCGCGACCCGGTGATACCATGAGCGCCCCGCTCAAGCCGCTCGTGACCATGCCCGCCAATTTCGACGAACTCGCGTCCCTGATCCGGGCGCAATTTTCCGAGCTGAGCCCGCAGTTCCAGGCCGGCGCCGCGTTTCTGCTCGATCACCCGGACGAGGTCGCGGTGTCGTCGATGCGCAAGCTCGCACAGCGCGCACAGGTGCAGCCGGCCTCGCTGGTGCGGCTCGCGCAGCAGTTCGGCTTTCCCGGCTGGAACGAGTTGCGCGACCTGTTCGTGGCGCGCGTGCGCGCACGGCCGGCGCCGATGACGCAGCGCGCGCGCTCGCTCGTGAAGCCGGGCGCGAAGGCCGCGCTGTCGCACGATCTGCTGGCCGCGCAGCAGCAGAACCTGGCCGACGCGGCCGCGCGCAACCAACGCGCGCTGGCCGAGGCGGCGCGGCTGATCCGCAAGGCGCCGCACGTCCACGTGGCGGGCTTTCGCTCCTGCTATCCGGTGGCGTTCGGGTTCGTCTATGCGTACCGGCTGTTCCGGCCCAGCGTGTCGCTGCTCGCGGGCGTGGCGGGTTCGCTCGAGATGGAGCTGCGCGCGATCGGCCAGGCCAGCGTGACGGTGATCGTCAGCTTCGCGCCTTACTCGACCGAGGCAACGCGGGTGGCGAACATCGCGCGCGAGCGCGGCAGCCGGATCGTGGCGATCACCGACAGCGCCGCGTCGCCGGTCGCGCTGGCTGCCGATGCGACGCTGATCTTCGGGCACGACAGCCCATCGTTCTTTCCTTCGCTGGTGGCCGCGCACGCGCTCGCAGAGGCACTGGTCGCCCAGTTGCTGGCGCTGGAAGGCGGCGGGGCCGTGGCCGCGCTCGAACGCAGTGAAGCGGAACTGCATGCGCGCGGTGCCTACACGGGCTGAACCGCGCCGCGTCTGCCGACATCCCGGGATCGTTTCCCGGGTGGCGGACGAATGTCACGGCGAGAAAAATATCGATATTCTCAGCGCCGAGCTTTTTCAAATTTTGACATTCCTGCCTGGAACGATTTCAACGTAATAATCGAATTCGGTGATTCGCTATTACGAAAAACCGGATGAAAACCCGGCAATCCGGACAGGTTGCAACAGCAACGACGGCGCCTATCAAATGCTTGACTGGCAAGGAAAAACGGGGCGGTAAGTGAATTTTTTGCGATGGGTCTAAGTGAAGCGGAAAAGACTGCTTGTCCTCGAATATTTTCGTTGTTAGTCTGCACGAAACCGAAAAATCGGCGTTCGCCTGATAAATCGGCTTACGAAAGAGAGATAAGGGCCATGACAGCATTTCACGATATCCGTGCCGCGTCGCCGCGCATTGGCGACGTCGTGACACTCAAGACCGGCGGCGCCCGGATGACAGTCACCTATGTCGGCATCGCCAGCGGGGCGATTTACCTGACCTGCCAGTGGTTTGACGACAGCGGCGAATTTCGCCAGCAGCGCTTCGCGGTGGATGCCGTGGTGCGCGAGCCCACCACCATCACGGCCGGCCGCGCGAGCCTGCGCCGGTTCGGCGCCTCGGACGGCGTGGCGCTTTGAACACGCGCGGCCGGCCCGCCTACCGCGCGCCAGCCAGCACCGGGACGGCGCATCCGGCCACGCCCGGCGATAGCTAGGCCGCGGCGCCCGCCCGAGCGGGCGTGGCCCGGTCAGCCGCCATGCCGCATTGCAGCGAATCGACAACGCGCCCGTTCAGGGCGCGTTTGCTTTGGTGGCGGCCTGGTCCGGCGGCGAACCGCTGGCCGCCGTTGCCCGCCCCCAGTTCCCAGCCTGCCGTCCCCTGCCGGGATTCCGCGCGGGCGGCGCGGCAGCCGTTTTGCCCCATCTGGGCGGCATGCTTGGGCGCCCGGGGCGGTGAGGCGGGCTCGCGGGCTTGGCCGGGTGACTCGGGGCGGGTGCCGCGCGGGGGCGGTACCACGGGGATCCGGGGATGGCGGGCTCAGCGGTCCTGCTTTTCGACCCAGGCTTGCTGGAGGGCGACCCGGCGTTGCACGCGGTCGACCAGGCCCGTCGAGAATGTGCTCATGCTGATCGAGCGGCGCGTCTGCACGATCGACCCGGCGAGATTCTTGGCCGGGTTCGGCTGGCGCGCCCAGTAGAGCGTCATCGCCCAGCCCACCACGGTCCAGCCGAACAGGGCGTTGAACAGCGCGAGCGTCAGCTTGTCGTGACGGCCGCGGCGGTCGGCGACGATGGCCGGCAGAAAGTAGACCGCGATTGCGATTACGGCCCCGACGATCTGGATCAGTATTTTCATCCGCATGGGTACTTCTCCTTCCGTGTTGCAGTGCGACGAAGTCGACTGATGTGGGACAGATTGTCGCGCTTTTTCGGATGTTGTGCTGGCAACTGATTGTTGCGCTTCCAGAGATGATCCGGGTCGATCTATTGTTCCGTCACCAATTCGAAGCCTTCCTCGAGCCACCCCGTGATCCCGCCTGGCATAAGCTTCACGGGCCTGTCGGCGCGGGCCAGGCGGAGCGCCGCGCGGGTCGCGCCGTTGCAATGGGGGCCCGCGCAATAGACGACGAACATCGTCCCGATTGGAAAATGCGATAGGCGGCTCGCGACGATCTTGCGGTGCGGAAGATTGATCGCGCCCTTGATGTGGCCGGCCGCGAACAGCTCGGGGCTGCGCACGTCGAGCAGAACGAAATCGGCCGCGCGGCAGGCGAGCGCGTGGTGCACGTCCCAGCAATCGGTCTCGAAACGCAGCGTTGCGGCGAAGTGCCGGGCGGCGGCCGCGCTCTCGGCGGCGGGAATCTCGGTGACGAACGACATGGTTCGGGCTCCTGGTGGCGGGGGCGGAAGGCCGGGCGAACGGGTAGCAGTATCGGCGGCACGCGATCGCGGCGACACTGGCGCGATCGACAACTTCCGGTAACATCGCGCCATGTCCGAGCATCTCGTCGTCGCGCTCGCCTACGATCGTCTCTGCACCTTCGAGTTCGGTTGCGTGGTCGAGCTGTTCGCCCTGCCGCGCCCCGAACTCGAGCGCGCCTGGTACCGCTTCGCCGTCTGCGCGGCCGAGGCCGGGCCGATCCGCGCCGCGGGCGGCGTCACGATGGCCGTGCCGCACCGGCTTGCACTGCTCGGCCGTGCCGACACGATCGTGATTCCCGGCTGGCGCGACCCCGACGAACTGCCGCCCGAGCCGCTGCTGCGCAAGCTGCGCGCGGCGCACCGGCGCGGCGCGCGGCTCTGCTCGATCTGCTCGGGCGTGTTCGTGCTGGCGGCGGCGGGCTTGCTCGACGGCCTGACCGTGACCACCCACTGGCGCTATGTGGAGCGCCTGCGCGCCCGCTATCCGTCGTTGCGGGTGAATCCGGACGCGTTGTACGTGGACGAGGGGCGCGTGATCACCTCGGCCGGTTCGGCCGCGGGACTCGACATGCTGATGCACGTGGTGCGGCGCGATCACGGCAGCGCAGTCGCCAATCGCGTCGCGCAGCGGCTGGTGCTGCCGCCGCATCGAGACGGCGGGCAGGCGCAGTTCGTGCCGCGGCCGGTGGCGCCGGACGGCCAGGACCGGCTCGCGAAGCTGATCGACTGGATGCGCGAGCACGCTGCCGAGCCGCACGCGCGGGCCGCGCTCGCGCGCCGCGCCGCGATGAGCCCGCGCACGCTGCAGCGGCAGTTTCGCGACGCCACGGGGCTCGCGCCCTACGCGTGGCTGATCCGCGAGCGCGTCGGGGTGGCCAAGGAAATGCTGGAGGCCAATCCGGCGCTGCCGCTTGCGCAGGTCGCGGCGCTGGCGGGCTTCGGCTCCGAGGAGTCGCTGCGGCGCCATTTCCGGCGTATCGCGGCCACGAGCCCGGCCGCGTACCGGCGCGGGTTCGACGCGCGCTGACGGCCGCCGCCTTGGCGGGGTGAGCGGCCACTACCGTGCTGGCTGGCTGGCTGGCTGGCTGGCTGGCGCGGCGGGGCGGGGCGGGGCGGGGCGCCGAGCGCAACCGTTCGGCGCCGGGCGCGCCGCGCACCGGCTGGGCCGACCCAGGAAGCCGGCTTCGCGCCGGCGCTGCGCCCCTTCGTCGCCGGCTGCGCCGGCGCGCCCGATGCCGGCGCGCTTGCGCGCGCATCGGCGCTATCATCGACGCTTCGTCTTCACCGATTCCGACACGATCATGACAAGCCCCGCCGACACCACGATCGATCACGGCCGTCTGGCCGATTTCATCGAGCGCAAATGGAACGATGAGATCGTTCACGAGCTGACCGCCTACATCGCGATTCCGGCCAAGAGCCCGGCGTTCGACGCCGACTGGCAGCAGCGCGGCCTGCTCGAACGCGTGGTGGTGGACGCCGCGCAGTGGGCCGCGCGCCAGCCGGTGCGCGGCCTCACGCTCGAGATCGTCCGGCTGCCGGGCCGCACGCCGGTGATCTTCTTCGACGCGCCGGCCACGCGCTCGGGCACCACTGAAACGATTCTGCTCTACGGCCATCTCGACAAGCAGCCCGAATTCGACGGCTGGCGCGCCGACCTGGGCCCGTGGACGCCGAAGTACGAGGGCGGCAAGCTCTACGGCCGGGGCGGCGCCGACGACGGCTATGCGATCTACGCGAGCCTGACGGCGCTGGCCGCGCTCGATGCGCAGGGCATCGAGCGCCCGCGTTGCGTGGGCCTGATCGAGACCTGCGAGGAATCGGGCAGCTTCGACCTGCTGCCCTACGTCGATGCGCTGCGCGACCGGCTCGGCAAGGTCGGCCTGGTGGTCTGCCTCGATTCGGGCGCCGGCAACTACGACCAGCTGTGGCTGACCACCTCGCTGCGCGGCCTCGTGTCCGGCGAACTGCAGGTGGAGGTGCTCGACGAAGGGCTGCATTCGGGCGTGTTCGGCGGCATCGCGCCGTCGAGCTTCCGGATCATGCGGCAGCTGTTCGAGCGGCTCGAGGACGCCTCGAGCGGCAGCCTGCTGCCGCGCGTGTTTCATTGCGAGGTGCCGGCCGGCCGCGTGCGCGAGACCGAGGCGGCCGCGGCCATCCTCGGCGACCTGGTCTGGAAGGGGCTGCCCTGGGCCTGCGGCCAGGACGGCCGCCCGGTGCTGCCCACCACCACCGATCCGCGCGAGGCGCTGCTCAATTCGACCTGGCGGCCCTCGCTGGCCGTGACCGGCGCGGGCGGCCTGCCGCCGCTCGACAACGCCGGCAACGTGCTGCGGCCGAGGACGGCGTTCAAGCTGTCGCTGCGGCTGCCGCCGCTCGTCGACGCGGCGCAGGCGGTGCAGGAGTTGAAGCGCCTGCTCGAACTCGATCCGCCCTACAACGCGAAGGTCACGTTCAAGCCCGACTCCGGCGCGGCCACCGGCTGGAACGCGCCCGAGCTCGCGCCGTGGCTGGCCGCGTCGCTCGACCAGGCGTCGCGCCGCCACTTCGGCGCCGACTGCGCCTACATGGGCCTGGGCGGCACGATTCCGCTGATGAACGTGCTGCAGGCCGGGTTCCCGGCCGCGCAGTTCATGGTGTGCGGCGTGCTGGGGCCGAAATCGAACGCGCACGGGCCGAATGAGTTCCTGCACGTGCCGTATGCCAAGAAGCTGACGGCGGCCGTGGCCGACGTGATCGCCGCCACGCGCTGAGCGGCGCAGCCGGGGACTAGTGGGCCGGGCGGCGTTGCAGGGCTAGTGCGGCGCGCCTGCCGCTACAATGCGGTCCTCGCATTCGATGGAGCATCGACCAGCATGACCGAGCAGGAAGCCGAACGGATCGCCACCCACCGTCATTACAAGGGCGGCCTCTATCGCGTGATCGGCACCGCGCGCCACTCGGAGACGGACGAGCCGCACGTCGTGTACGAACACCTCTGGCCGCACGAGCGCGGCCTGTGGGTGCGCCCCGTCTCGCTCTTCCACGACACGCTGGCCGGCGGCCGTCCGCGTTTCCTCGCGCTGGGCGACTAGCCGCGGCTGCGGCCGAATCGCTGCCGGGCCGCCGCGCTCAGCCTCCGGCGAGTGCGGCCCTCAGCTCTCGCGGCGCGTCACCCACGGCCACCTCGGGCGTGGCGTGCCAGTCGGCCAGCCGGCGGATCGCACGCGCGACGTCGGCGGTGAGCCCGCTGCCGAGCCTCACGCCCGGCTCGACGTGCACGGCCTTCAGTTCGAACACGCCCTGCGCGCGATGCGCCTTGGCGTCCACGCGGCCGACCAGCTTGCCGCGATGCAGCACCGGCAGGCAGAAGTAGCCGTAGCGGCGCTTGTGCGCGGGCGTATAGCACTCGATCGTATAGTCGAAGCCGAACAGCTGCGAGGCGCGCCGCCGATCCCAGACCACCGGGTCGAACGGCGAGAGCAGGGTGGTCACCGACGAGCGCAGCGTGTCGTCGGCCGCGCGCGCGAGCAGCGGCGCGAGATCGCGATGCACGAAGGCGTCCTGCTTCCAGCCCTCCACGGCCACCGGCAGCAGCTCGCCCGCATCGGCCAGCGCGTGCAGTTCGTCACGATAGCTGCGCTTGGGCAGCCGGTAGTAATCGGCCACCCAGTCCGCGCGCGCGATGCCGAGCGCGCGGCAGGTATTGCGCAGCAGTTGCGGCATCACCTCGTCAGGCTTCGGCAGGTCGCGCGCGTCGTCCCAGTGCGGCAGCACGCGCTCCCGGACGTCGTAGATGCGCTGGAAATTGTGGCGCGCGGCCACCATCAGCTGCCCGGTCGAGAACAGCACCTCCAGATGGCGCTTCTCCGGTTTCCAGTCCCACCAGCCGCTGCCCTTCTCGCCGGCCGCGCGCGCGAAATCGGCCGAGCGCACCGGCCCGGTCGCGCGCACCCGTTCGAGCAGTGCGTCGATCGCGTCGCGATGCTGGCCGTGCCAGCCGGCCGCGTATTTCCAGCCCATCCGCTGCGGGTCGAGCATGCGGTGGCGCATCAGCCCGAACGCCTCGATCGGCAGGAAGCAGGCCTCGTGCGACCAGTACTCGAACAGGCTCGCCTCGGCCAGATGCTCGTCGAGCCATTGCGGCGGGTAGGGGCTGAGCCGGCTGAACAGCACCAGGTAGGGGCTGCGCGCGACCACATGGATCGTGTCGATCTGCAGTTGCGCCATGCGGCGGATCGCATCGAGCACGTCGGCCTTGACGGCCTTGCGGCGCGGCGCACCGAGCAGGCCCTGGGCGGCCAGATGCAGCGAGCGGGCGGCGTTGAGCGAGAGCGGGGCAGACGCGGTCATGGCGGCCAGGGCGGGGAGTGGAAACGGGACATCACTGTAGCGCGAATCGGCGGCACGCTCGGGTGGACGCCATGCCGGGCCCGCCACGCTCGTGCCACATATCTGACAATCGTTGACAGATGGGCGCCGCGAGTTTCCCTATAGTGTCGAGCATGCCTTGACGGTTCATCGTCAACGGTTCGCTCCCGACGCACATATGTCAATGGCACGCAGGGCGCGAATCCGGGCGTGGCGACGCTGTTGCCGGCCCGGACTCATTGGCGCGGACATCCGAACGGTCTTCGACCGGACCCGGATGTCCGCCGATTTCTTTTGCGCGGCCGATGCGCTTCGGTGCGGACGCACGGCGGCGCGGCCGCCACGGCGTTCTTCCGGCCGGCTTTGCGCCGTTTTCCCGTTTCGCCTCTCACCCGTGCCTCGCCGGCGCGGCGGGCCGGCGTCGCGCGTCAGCCGCGCTTGCCGCGCGCGATCTCGTCGCCCGCATTCGGCGCGAGCCGGCGCGTGATTGGAATCGATGCGAACGAGCAGAGCCCCACCACCAGGAATGCCGGCCAGAAATCGGACCACTGCACCGAGGGATGGCCGCGCAGCGCCACCGACAGATGCAGCACGATGCCGGCCA
This sequence comes from Burkholderia glumae LMG 2196 = ATCC 33617, assembly GCF_000960995.1. Lineage (NCBI taxonomy): Bacteria > Pseudomonadati > Pseudomonadota > Betaproteobacteria > Burkholderiales > Burkholderiaceae > Burkholderia > Burkholderia glumae. Next base: position 948,615 of record NZ_CP009434.1, read on the forward strand.
CCGTCACGCCGAGGCCCAGCGACATCTGCTGGACCACGCTGCCGAGGCTGGTGGCGCGGCCGATGTCGCGCGGCGCGATCTCGGCGTAGATCACCGAGTTGAGGCTGGTGAACTGCAGCGCGGGGAACACGCCGCCCACCAGCACGATTACCCAGATCGCCCAGGTCGGCATGCCCGGATAGAAGGTGCCGTACATCGCGATGGCAAGGCCGGCGAGCGCGGCGTTCACCATCAGCACGCGGCGAAAGCCGTAGCGGCGCAGCAGCTTCTGCGACAGCAGCCGCGAGAGCGTGCCGCCCACCGCCGATGCGCAGGTCACGAGCCCGGAGGTGAACGCGCTCATGCCGAGCCCCTCCTGCAGCGTCAGCGGCAGCAGGAACGGCACTGCGCCGAGTCCGATGCGAAACAGCGAGCCGCCCGCCACGCTCGCATGGAAGGTGGGAATCTTCAGGAACCGCAGGTCGAGCACCGGCTGCGCGGCGCGCCGCGCATAGAGCACGTAGCCGCTCAGCAGCAGGCCGCCCGCCACGCACATCAGGAACGCGGCGCGCTGGCTGACGAGCGCGCCGTCCAGCATGGTGAGCCCCATCAGCAGCAGCGAGGCGCCCGCGGCCGACAGCAGGAAGCCGAACCAGTCGAGCGGCCCCGGGTTCGGCTCGTGCGTGTTGGCGATGTACTTGTTGGCGAGATAGATGCCGTAGATGCCCACCGGCACGTTGATGAAGAAGATCAGGCGCCAGTGCAGGTAGGTGGTGAGGAAGCCGCCGAGCAGCGGCCCGAACGCGGGGCCGAAGAGGGCGGGCAGGCTCAGGTAGTTCATCGCGCGGATCAGGTCCGAGCGCGGCACCGCGCGAAAAATGATGATGCGCCCGACCGGCACCATCATCGCGCCGCCCACGCCCTGCACGAAGCGCGCGAACGTGAACAGCGCGAGGTTGGTGGAGGCCGCGCACATCAGCGAGCCGGCCACGAAGATGCCGATCGCGGTGCGGAACACGGTGCGCGCGCCGTAGCGGTCGGCCAGCCAGCCGCAGATCGGGATGAACACGCCGAGCCCCACGACGTAGGCGGTGATCGCGATGTTGAGCGTGACGGGGCTGTGGCCGAAGGCCCGGGCCATCGCGGGCAAGGCGGTGACGATGATGTTGGCGTCCACCGTCTCCATGAACAACGCGCAGGCGACGATCAGCGGTGCGATGAAGGGATGGACGACGGGCGGCATGGCGATCGACGCGCGGCAAAGGCGCCATTATTGCATCGATCCCGCCCCGGCGTCGGCGCGACCGCCGCCGCCAGTGACCTGGACGAACGGCCAGGCGCCGTGGGCGAGCCGCGCGCTTTTCGCAGCGGAGGCTCGCGACGGCTGGCGGCATCGGGTGCCGGAGCCGGCGCGTTCGCTTCGGCAGCCCCGGCGCGCCGCGCGAGCCACGGCGGCGGCGGGCCAGGCCCGCGCGCCCGGCCTCGGGCGGACAAAGGCACGGCACGCCACGTGCTACGGCCATGCGCGGCGCGGCCGGGGCCGGCTCGCGCGCGTGCCGGGCGCGGTCATGACGGCGCCCGTACCGCATGCCGGCCGGCCCGGCCGGGCACCGGCCAGCCGCCCGAATGCGCGCGCGGGCGCCGCTTCCGGCCTGCCCGACGGAAGCGGTGGTGCGCTGCGCAACCCAGGCATCGGGCTAGCTCAGGCATCATCGAGCCTTCGGATAGTCGAGAAAAAGGAACGAAGATGGCGATCTTACCCGAGCAGCCCATGTCGAACCCCGCGCCGGAAGCGGCGGCCCAAGCCCGCCGCGCGTTGCGCGTCAGCTCTACGAAAACCGTGGCCGTGGCGGCACGGCGCCGTGCACGGCACGCCCTCGGCCATCGCGCGGGCTCCATGCTCGTGCTCGCGGCCGCGTTCGTGTCGTTGCCCGCCTGCTCCGACATGAACACGGCGCAGTCGGCCACGCCGGCGGCCGCGCGTGCCGCCGGTACCGACGCCGCGGCGGCCGCCGCGCAGCCTGCCGGCCTGCTGCCGCCGCCGAGCCAGCTCTATGGCGACCTGTTCGTGGCCGTGCAGACCGCGCAGCTGTTTCCGGATCAGAAGACCTTCGTCGATTCGACGCCCGACGCCGATCCGTCCACGATCGTGCAGTTCTACGCGCAGCAGAAGGATGCGCCGGGCTTTTCGCTGCGCGAGTTCGTCGCCAAGCACTTCACGCCGCCGGTGGACAGCGTGGTCACGCCGCCCGCGAACCAGACGCTGCGCGCCCACATCGACTGGCTGTGGCCGCGCCTGACGCGCAACACCGACGGCGCGCCGCGCTACGGCTCGCTGATCGCGCTGCCCAAGCCATACGTGGTGCCGGGCGGCCGCTTCCGCGAAGGCTACTACTGGGACAGCTACTTCACGATGCTCGGCCTGCAGGACGCCGGGCGCGAGGATCTGGTCGACGCGATGCTCGACAACTTCGCCTACCTGATCGATACGGTCGGCCACGTGCCGAACGGCAATCGCACCTACTACGCGAGCCGCTCGCAGCCGCCGTTCTTCGCCTACATGGTCGAGCTGGCCGCGAAGAAGGAGGGCAACGGCGTCTACCAGAAGTATCTGCCGGCGCTGCGCAAGGAATATGCTTACTGGATGCAGGGTGAAGCGAGCACGCCGCGCGGCAGCGCGTCGGCGCACGTGGTGGCGATGCCCGACGGCGCGATCCTGAACCGCTACTGGGATGCGAGCGCGACGCCGCGCGACGAATCCTACCTCGAGGACGTGCAGACTGCGCGCGCGGCCACGGGCCGGCCCGCGGCCGAGGTGTGGCGCGACCTGCGCGCCGGTGCCGAGAGCGGCTGGGACTACAGCTCGCGCTGGCTCGGCGACGGCCGCACGCTCGCCACCATCCGCACCACCGCGATCGTGCCGGTCGACCTGAACAGCCTGATGTACCACCTGGAGAAGACCATCGTGAAGGGCTGCGGCGTCACGCACGATGTCGCCTGCGTGGCCGATTTTTCCGCGCGCGCCGCGCGCCGCGACGCCGCGATCAACCGCTATCTGTGGAATCCGGCCGGCTATTACGGCGACTATGACTGGCAGCTCGGCAAGCCGCGTGACGGACTCAGCGCGGCCGCGCTCTACCCGCTCTACGCCGGCGCGGCCACCCCCGAGCACGCGATCTCCACCGCCCAGCACGTGCGCGACACGCTGCTGCAGCCGGGCGGCCTCGCCACCACCACCCGCAACACCGGCCAGCAGTGGGATGCGCCGAACGGCTGGGCTCCGCTGCAATGGATCGCGATCCAGGGGCTCACGCGCTACGGCGAACGCCCGCTCGCCGACGAGATCGGCAAGCGTTTCCTGGCCGACGTGAAGGGCGTGTACGCGCGCGAGGGCAAGCTCGTCGAGAAGTACGTGGTGGAGGGGGCCGGCGTGGGCGGCGGCGGCGGGGAGTACCCGCTGCAGGACGGCTTCGGCTGGACCAACGGCGTGACCGCGAAGCTGCTCGACCGCTACGGACAGTAATGAAACCGGCCCGCCGCCGGATTCCGGCGACGGGCCGCTCGCGCGCAGCGGCGCTCAGAGGAACGCGTGCGATACCTGCGCGCCCGGTTGCGGCATGCGGCGCGAGCTCGGCTGGTCGTGCGGCTCGACGTGCGTGGTAGCCGCGCCGAACAGCACCAGGCGATAGCCGATCGAATAGATCGGGATGATGCGCATGTTCTTGTCGTTGTCGAGCTTGAGCTTCGAGCGGATCCGCGAGATGTGCGTGTCGAGCGTGCGCGACGACACGCCGAGCTCGCGGCCCCACACGGCTTCCTGAATCGCGTGGCGCGGCACGACCTTGTTCATGTTGTCGAGCAGGAATTCGACGACGTCGAATTCGCGCGGCGTGATGTCGATCGGTGCGCCGTCGATGTCGATCGAACGGCGGACGAAGTTGATTTTTATGTTGTCGATGTACAGATACTTGCAATCCATGATGGTCCTCGCAATTGTCTGGTGGCCCCGAAGCGGAACGCTTAATACCACGCAATATCCGGGCCATGCCGAGCGGGACCGCGCATCGTCGTCGGTCTGAATCGCTAGTGGCATGATTTGAAAGAAAATATTGATCGGGAGCTGCGGGTGGGGGCGCTCGCCGAGGGGATGAGTTGGTCAGAACGTGACGAAGTGTTACGTAGCACCCGGGCGCGCGTTACGAACGCGTTACGTTGCAGCGACGGCACGCGGGCCGGGCGTGTTGCTTACGGCGAAACGGTCGGGACGTTCGATTCGTGAGGCGAGATGGCCTGCAGGGCGGCTGCGGGCCGGGCGGCAGCGCAAGGCGAGGGCGGCGCTATCGGACGGGCGCAGCGCGCCGCTGCGCGATGCGGCGGCGCGAGTCTGGATTCGACCGGGGATCGCCGTGGTGAGCCACAGGGCGCGGGCAAAGGCGGGGGGCCGGGAGCGGGCTGGAAGCAGAACGCGGAAGCTGCGAACCTCGGTGAGTGAACCACGGGGAGCGACGTCGGCGCCTACGCGCGGGCTGGCGCAGGCGGTGCGGAGCCGCTCGCGCGCTCGTCGCCGCATGAGGCCTGAGCGACGCGCGGGCCGCTCAGCGCTCGACGATCGTGAAGCCCTGCGTTTCGGGCGTGGTCGCGCAGCGATCGACGGCCTGCAGCCGCCATGCGCCGCTCGGCGTGCCGCTGCCGAGCACGGCGGTGCCGTGGCCGTCGGCGCGCGAGGCGGCCGAGGCGCGTTCGATCGACAGCCCCTGCAGCCGGCACAACGCCTCGTCGCCGTCGGCGGCGCACAGCGCCACCGCGCCCTCGACGTGTTTCACCTTGCCCCAGCAGGGCAGATCGATGCCCTGATGCGCCTCGCGCGACCAGAGCTGTTCATCGGTATCGACCCACAGGACGGCGTAGGACGGCTGGCGTGCGGTCTGACTGGTTCCATTGATCCGAATCGTGAGGCGCATGAGAACTCCTGAAGCGGGACATGGGAAAAAGGTCGAATAAACAGTCTAGAAGCCCTCCCGCTAAACTCAAGGCTCGCGCGCAATGAAATTGCCGCGTCGCTCGAGCGTAGGCCCTGGCTTCGCGGCATCGGCACCGCGCCGCCGGAATATCGATTCCCGAATCGATCGTTTTGGCGCGCCGCGGGCCGTTGATAGATTGGCGTTTCGTTCCCCATACGGAGATGCCGATGTCCACGCCCGACCTCATCACGCCCCGTGCTCCGGCCGTCGACGCACCGGCCGGCGCTGCCGCGTCCGCCCCCGCGTTTGATGCCGCGCCCGCGCACCGAATCACGTCCGACCAGGAGGCGATCGAGGTGGCCCGCGAACTGGCCGAGCGCCTGGCGGCCGGCGCGATCGAGCGCGACCGCGAGCGCCGGCTGCCGCGCGAGGAGATCGAATGGTTCTCGCGCTCGGGGCTGTGGGCGATCACGGTGCCGAAGGCCTACGGCGGTGCGGGCGTGTCGTTCGTCACCCTGGTCGAGGTGATCCGGCTGATCTCGGCGGCCGACCCGTCGCTCGGCCAGTTGCCGCAGAACCACTTCGGGCTGGTGGACGTGATCGCGCTGACCGGCAGCGAGGCGCAGAAGCGCGCGTTCTTCGCCGAGGTGCTGGCCGGCCGGCGCTTCGGCAACGGCTTCTCGGAGAAGGGTACGAAGCATGTGCTCGACCTGAAGACGACGATCGTGCGCGACGGCGACCACTGGCGCGTAAACGGCACCAAGTTCTATTCCACGGGCGCGCTGTTCGCGCACTACGTGCCGGTGCTCGGCCTCGACGCCGACCGCCAGGCGTGGCTCGCCTACGTTCCGAGCGGCACGCCCGGGCTGACCGTGATCGACGACTGGTCGGGCTTCGGCCAGCGCACCACGGCGAGCGGCACGGTGCGGCTGGAGCAGGTGGTGGTGCCCGACTCGCACGTGTTTCCGGCGCAGCGCGTGTCGGACCAGCCGACCCTGAACGGCCCGCTTTCGCAGATCCTCCAGGCCGCGATCGACGCCGGCATCGCGCGGGCGGCGCTCGACGATACGCTGCGCTTCGTGCGCGAGCGCTCGCGGCCGTGGGTGGACAGCGGCGTGGCGCGCGCGGCCGACGATCCGTTGACGCTGAGCGAGACCGGCAAGCTGGTGATCTCGCTGCACGCCGCCGACGCGCTGCTCGACCGCGCGGCGCGCACGCTCGACGCGCTGGCCGCGCGCGGCGAGCTGAGCGACGAGGATGTTGCGCGCGCATCGGTCGAGGTGGGCGAGGCCAAGGTGCTGACCACCGAGGCCGCGCTGCTCGCGAGCCAGAAGCTGCTGGAACTGGCGGGCACGCAGGCCACGCTCGCCGTGTACGGCCTCGACCGGCACTGGCGCAACGCGCGCACGCACACGCTGCACGATCCGGTGCGCTGGAAATACCATCTGGTCGGCAATTACTACCTGAACGGCGCGAGGCCGGCCCGGCATGCGTGGAATTGATACCGATGCACGCCGGCACTCGATGGTGGACAGACGTGTCGGTCTATCGGGAGGCGGTTGATCGGCTGTCCTGACGGACGGAGGGCGAGTCGCCAGGCCGTGGTCCTGACTCGGTGCCGAAGCGGCGCGACGGGCTGACTTCGCGCCGCGTACAAATGTACCGGCTAGTGAACCGAGGCGACTTCGAGCAGGCGGTCGAGCGCGGTATAGATCGCGCGCAGGCCGTCCGCGCCGAGTTGTTGTTCGAGCTGGCGATCCTGGTCGTCGATGCGCTGGCCGATCTTGCGCGCCAGCTGGCGGCTGCGCTCGGTCAGTGCCACGAGCAGCCGGCGCTGGTCCTCGGTCGAACGCATGCGCGTGATCAGGCCGTCGCGCTCGAGCCGTTCGAGCACGCCCGTCAGGCTGGGGCTGAGGATGCAGCAGCGCTTGGCGATCTGGCCGGCTTCGAGTTCGCCACGCGGTTCGCCATCGAGTAAGCGGATGATCCGCCATTGCTGCTCGGTCAGCGACGCTTCCTTGAGGATCGGACGGAAGCGGCCGACCAGCGCCTCGCGAGCTTCCAGCAGCAACATCGTTAGATTGCGATGGTCAATCGTGCGATTCATGTAAATCGGTTCGGTGTTGGTATTGCGAGCAAGGTAACAATCTTAACAGGACGAAATGTTTTCGACTCGTCCTGTTTCGATGAAATTCGTATGTCGATACGCTTGAATTTGTGAATGAATTAAGCATTTCGACGGAAATCGACGCAGCAATTTCCGCTTCGTTCCGATGTCGTTCGTTGTCGATACGGCAAAGGCGCGGCGTCCGCCAGCGGCCGGCGAACCTCGGCCGCGCGGGGGCGCGAGTGCCGTCCGGCGTGGCGTGACAGTTCGGGAAAACCCTGGTGGCGCCGCCGCGCGAGCCGGCGCATCCGGCCGGCGCAGCCGGAAAAAGAGGATTACTGACAATGTCAGATGGTGGGAAGCGCCGCGCGCGGGCTCAATCGTCGAAGCCGATCTCGGCCTCGAGCGGCAGGCCGGTTTCGAGTACGCCGGCTCCGGCGCTCGCGAGCACCGCATGCTTGCCGAACGTCAGCGCGCCGCCGAAGCGTGCGCTCGCGCGATAGGTGCTCAGTGTGTCGAGCGGCTCGTGCGGCCACTGCGGATGCGGGCCGCCGAGCGTCTGGTCGATGTCGGGGATCGGGCAGCGCGTGCAGAGCTTGACGAGCCTGAGCCGGATCGGACCCGAGGCGGTCTGCACGTCCAGCTGCTCGACGAAATCCTCCTCGTAGGCCGCGAGCCCCGCGATCACCAGGTTCGGGCGGAAGCGGTCCATGCCCACCGCCGGCACGCCGCGCCGTGCGAGCCGCGCGTTCAGATCGTCGAGCGAGGACTGGCCGACCACCATCACCGGGAAGCCGTCGGCGAACTGAGTGTGGGTGCTGAGCCGGCCGGTCCACTCGCGGCTCACCTCGCGACGCACCTCTGGCGAGAAGCGCATCAGCCGCACCGTGATGCCCAGATAGTCGCTGAACCACTGCGCCGTGGCCGCGCCGGTGTCGAGCGCGTCGAAGCTGCTGCCCCAGACCGTGACGCGCAGCGTCGGCGCGCCCTGGTGGGCGCGTGGGTCGAGCGGTGTGCACAGTGTGGGCATGCCGGGCGCGTCGACCAGCAGCTCGGTTTCGCCGATCGCGACGCGCACCAGCGCGAGCCTGGCGTGCTCGCGCTGCGTGACCATCGCGCCGGACGGCTCCGCCACCATCCAGCCGCGGTCGTGTTCCAGGCCGCTTTCCAGCAGCCGCGCGCGCGTGACCGATATGCCGGCACAGGACTTGATCGGATAGAGGAACAGTTCACTGAGGATCGGCATGACGGTGGGCGTGCGGGGCGCGCGAGGTGCGGGGAATCCGGATTCTGCCAGATCGATGATCCGGAGGGGGCGGTGGTATCGAGCTACCGTTTCGCCGTGGCTGTTTGCGAGCAGCAGGTCGGACACCTGGAGGCGCGAGAAATGCACGCCGAGCGGATTGACCCAGACGTGGTCGGGCAGTTCGGGATCGCGCGCGGTGATGTGATCCGCGAAACCGTGCGCGAAGCCGTGCTGCGCGAAGATCCGGAACGCGCCGGCGAGCCGCTCGAGCTTCGGGCCGATCCGTCGGCACTTCGCCCTGAAGCCGCATTTGCTGCGTGCCTCGCTTTATCGCAAACACCCCGTCATACGCTTCTCGACGTGGCATGAACTGACCGAGGTCACCCGTAGTCCGCCTTCGGCATGAAACATGCCGGTCACGCTTGCGCCCCTTGTGAACATACTCCGCTGACGTGACGGCGCCGGACGAACGCTCGTCCGTGATGTCCATCAATATCCCTTTGACGAAAGACACTGATATCGGACAAGGCCAAAAGTAAATTTGTGTTTTTGTCAACAATCATTTTGGTTATTGACAGTTATTTGTTATGTCTCGGTAAGCTCGCGCCAACTAATCAGCAAATGGGCGCGGGCCGCGTCGACCAGGATGAACAAGAATGCGCACCGCCTGGTGTATTCCAGGCTTCGGAAAATGGCGGTGGCCGTCGCGGAGACTGCGACGGCCGGGGGGAAATCCGCAAGCGGTGAGGCACGCACGCGGCGGCGATCGGCCAGCACATGCGTCGCTGTCGTACTCGCCGGCTCGGCCATGGCCGGGGCCATGTCGATGCCTGCGGATGCGCAAATCGTCGGTGCGGGGCCGAACGCGCCGGCGGTGATCCAGACGCCGAACGGGCTCCCTCAAGTCAATATCAACAAGCCCGGTGGCGGCGGTGTGTCGGTCAACACCTACAACCAGTTCGACGTCCGGAAGGCTGGCGCGATCCTGAACAACTCGGCCAAGATGGTTCAGACCCAGCTTGGCGGATGGATCAACGGTAATCCGAACTTTGGGCCGAACGATGCGGCACGCATCATCGTCAACCAGGTCAACAGCCCGAGCCCCTCGCAAATTCGCGGCGCACTGGAGATCGCGGGCGCTCGCGCGGAGCTCGTCCTTGCCAATCCCTCGGGCATTTATCTGGATGGCGCGGGCTTTATCAATACCAGCCGCGCGACCCTGACCACGGGCGTACCGTTCTACGGACCCGACGGTTCGCTCGTCGGCTACAACGTCAACCACGGGCTCGTGACCGTGTCGGGCGCCGGCCTGAACGCAACCGGCACCGACCAGGTGGACCTCATCGCCCGCGCCGTCCAGGTCAATTCCGCCATCTATGCGAAGAACCTGAACGTGGTCGCCGGGGCGGCCCAGGTCAAGCGCGACACGCTTGACGCGACGTCGATTGCCGGCGAGGGCCCTGCTCCGGCGGTTGCGATCGACGTGAGCCAACTGGGCGGCATGTATAGCAACAGGATCTTCCTCGCCTCGAACGAGTTCGGTGTGGGGGTTGCCAACGCCGGCACCATCACCGCGCAGGCAGGCGACCTGACGCTGCAGTCGAACGGCCGGCTCGTGCTCAGCGGCAATACGACGACGAGCGGCCACCTCGCGCTGTCGGCCGCGGATGGGATACAGAATAGCGGCACGACCTACGCGCAGCAGTCGCTGACGGCCGACACGGCGGCCGCTCTGACAAACAGCGGGACGCTCGCGGCGCAGCAAAATACGACGGTCGACGCCGCGGGCATCAACTCGACAGGCACGCTCGGCGCGGGCGTGGACAACGACGGTTCCGTCACGCACGGCGGCGACCTGAACCTGACGGCGTCGAGCCAGTTGACTGCGACTGGCCAGAACGTAGCGGGCGGCAACGCATCGCTGACGGGCGGCAGCGTGAATCTCGCCGGCAGCCAGACGGCGGCGAACGGCAATCTGTCGCTGAACGCGACCGCCGGCGACGTGAACCTGTCTAACGCGACGACGAGCACGCAAGGCGCCATTCAGGCGAATGCGTCGGGCAGTGTGATCAACGATCACGGCAATCTGTCGAGCGGCGGCGGCACGACGCTGACCAGCGGCAGTCTGTCGAACCAGAGTGGCAAGGTTTCATCGCAGGGGCCGCTGTCGGTCGAGGTGGCCGGAAAGATCGCAAACCAGTCCGGCGAACTGGTGTCCGAGAGTACGGCGCAGGTGCGAGGCGGTGCTATCGCGAATGACCAGGGGACCCTTCAAAGCGCGAACGGCATGACGGTGGCCGGCGCGTCGCTGGATAACACGGCAGGGCGGATCACGTCGCTCAACGGTGACGGCCTGTCGGTGTCGACGAGCGGCCAATTGACCAACGCCGCGGGTACCACGGCGAATGGCGCGCAGGGCGGTGTCATCGGCGGCAACGGTGATGTTTCGGTGCAGGGGGCAAACATTGTCAACCGCGGTGCGATCACTTCGAATGCCGATCTCAACGTTGCGGGCCAGTCGGTCGACAACGGCGGCGGCACGCTGCAGGCCGCGCAAAACGTCGAGGTGGAGGCCGGCGCGCACCTGGCGAACAACGGCGGCTCGATCGTCGGGCAGACGGCCAGGGTCAGCGCAACGACGCTCGACAACAGCGCCGGGACCGTGCAGGCCGACCATGTGTCGCTGAACGCGACCGACCTCGTGAACCACGGCGGCACGATCACCCAGACCGGGACGGACGAGATGGCCGTCAATGTGTCGGGCACCCTCGACAATGCCAGTGGCGGCACGCTGCAAAGCAACAGCACCGAGCTGACGCTCGCCCCGACGGTGATCGTCAACGATGGCGGCACGATTACTCACGCCGGCACCGGCACGCTGACGGTTGGCACCGGCACCGGCTCGGTGTCGAACCTCGGCGGCGTGATCGCCAGCAACGGGCGCGTTGTCGCGCAGGCCGAGACGCTGAACAACACGTCGGGATCGATCAATGCGCAGGATGGACTGGCGGCAACCGTCGGCAGCACGCTGACCAACGCGAACGGCAAGCTGTTGTCGAACACGGATCTGAACGTCACGAGCGGCACACTCTCGAACGACGGAGGCCAGATCGGCGCAAGTACGAATGCGACGATCCACGCGGGTTCGATGACGAATCAGGGCGGCTCGATCGTCGCGCCGAATCTGTCGGTCAGCGCCGATTCGACGCTCGATAACAGTGATGGCAAGCTCGACGCCAATCGGCTTTCGCTGACGGCGGAAAACCTCGTCAACCACGGCGGCACGATCACGCAGTACGGTTCGTCGGCAATGGGCCTCGGCGTCAGTGGCAGGCTCGACAACTCGGCGGCCGGCGTGATCCAGACCAACGCCACGGACCTGACGCTTGAGCCGGCCGAGCTGAACAACGCGGGCGGCACCATCACGCATGCCGGCACCGGCAGGCTGACGATCGCGCCGGGCAATGGAGCCAGTGCGCTGAACAATGCCTCGGGTACCATCGTGACCAAGGGCCAAGCGATCGTCAACGCGAGCAGTTGGAACAACGCGGGTGGTAGCCTGGCCGCGCAACTTGGCCTCAACGCCATCGTCGCAGGCGACGTGAACAACGCGCTCGGCCTGCTGCGATCGGACGCGTCGCTGTCGTTGACGAACGGTGGTGCTCTATCAAACCAAGGCGGGCACGTCCAGGCTGGCCAATCGGTTGCGGGCGACACCAGCACGCTCGACCTTCAATCGACCTCGATTGACAACGCGGGCGGCGCCATTGTCGAACTCGGCGCGGGCAAGATGTCGGTGCAAGGCGGCCGCCAGATCGTGAACAGCCAGGCTGGCGGCGCATCGGGCATGGGCGCCATCACCGGCAACGGCGACGTGACGATCGGCGCCACGTCGATCAGCAACACGCAAGGCGGTCAGCTCAGCGGCGGATCCCTGCACGTCAACGCGAATACGCTCGACAACAGCGGCGGTAGCATTGGGAACGTCGCGAACACGAGCGGCGATGTGAACGTCACGACGACTGGCGCGATCACGAACACCAACGGCCAGATCAGCTCGACGCACGACCTTTCGATGGCGGCGGCCACGCTGCAAGGCGGCACGTATCGCGCGACGCACGACGCCGACGTGAACCTGCAGGGCGACTATACGGCGACATCCGATACGCAGTTCAACGTCGGTCACGATCTTGTCTTCAAGCTGCCCGGCACCTTCACCAACAACGCGAACCTGCAAGCGGCCAACGAGCTGAGCGTCAGCGCGGGGAACATCGTCAACGCAGGCGCGTTGACGGCCGGTGGCCTGCTGAATACGCAATCGGCCAATCTGACCAATACCGGCGCGCTGGTGGGCGCCAGCACGTCGCTCGATGCAACGGGCACGATCTCGAATCTCGGCCCCACCGCACTGATTGGCGGTTCGGACAGCAATGGCACGCTTGAAATCCTCGCGCACGACATCGAAAACCGCGACGACACGACCTCGGCCGATTCGATGGCGACGACCGCCATCTTCGGCATGGGCAAGGTCGTGCTGGCGGGCGGCAAGGACCCGAGCGGCAACTACACGAACGCGGCGCAGTTCAATAACGTCTCGGCGCTGACCCAGTCCGGCGGCGACATGGAACTGCACGCCGACAAGGTGACGAGCAGGCGCCGCGTGATGACGACCTCGACCGGTTCGATCGATCCGGCAGCGCTCGCGCAGTTCGGCATCAGCATGTCCGGGTGCGCGGCGTATTTCGTGGGGAATTGCACCGGTCAGACGAGTTACGGCATCCAGGACCCCACACCGGACCAAGCGGCCGAACTGATCAAACAGCCGGGCGGCATGTTCATTTCGCCGCCTCATGGCGGCCAATGGAACAGCAGCTATCAGTTCACGACCTACTATGCCGACGGCGCGACGGCGACGACGGTAACGGGGATTAGCCCGGCCGCCCAGATCATCTCGGGCGGCGGGATCGAGGCATCGTCGGTCGGCACCCTGCAAAACTACTGGAGCAACATCGCGGCCGTCGGCGAAATCAAGATGCCGGCCCACTACGATGCGGACGGCTGGGCGGCGTCGGGCCAGAACCTGCCGGGCGTGACGGTCTCCTATTCCGGGCAGTATCACTACAACAACTACGACAATACCGAATACGACTGGCAATTGCCGTTCGGCAGCGCGCCGTTCGTGACCGGGCGGCCGGGTGGCTACACACAGGTGGCGCCGGCATCGATCAAGGATTACACGCTGCCGGGCTACTTTTCGACGCTGAGTTCCAACGGCAAGATTTCGGGCACGGGTGTGAGCGTCAACAACACGGCCAGTAACGCGTCGATTCCGCCGCTCGGCCTGCTGCCCGGGCAATCGGTGCCAGGTGTCACACCGGCCCACTTGAGCGGTAACGCGAGCGGCGCGAAATCGGTAGCGTCGTCGGTGCACGGCGGACCGGCCGCGCCGGTCGATCCGATCGTCGCCGGCGCGACGGCGCTGGACGTCCTGAACAACCTCACCATTGCGCAGGGCGGGCTATTCAAGGCGACTGCCGCGCCGAATGCCCGCTACGTGATCGAGACGAATCCGGCGTTCACGAACCAGAAAAATTTCATCTCGAGCGACTACTTCTTCAGTCAGATCGGTGTCGACCTGACGCATGTCCCGAAGCGTCTGGGCGACGGCTTCTACGAGCAACAACTGGTACGCAATCAGGTCACATCGCTGACGGGCAAGGCGGTGCTCGGACCGTACGCGGACCTGCAGACGATGTATGAATCGCTGATGGAGGCCGGCGCCGATTTGTCGAAGTCGCTCGATCTGCCGATTGGCGCGAGCCTGTCGGCCGACCAGGTAGCCAAGCTGACCAGCAACGTGATCCTGATGGAAACGCGCGTGGTCGACGGCCAGTCGGTGCTGGTGCCGGTCGTGTATCTCGCACGGGTCAGCCAGCAGAACGCGAACGGCCCGCTGATCGCGGCCACGGATATCGATCTCCAGAACGCGCAGTCGTTCACGAACAGCGGCAGCGTCGAAGCGGACAATACGCTGGCGATCCAGGGCAAGCAGATCGACAACGCGTTCGGCACGCTGCAAAGCGGCGGACTGATGTCGCTTTCGACCGAGAACAACATCGATCTGACGTCGGCGAACGTAAAGGCTGGCAGCCTGAAATTGGACGCCGGCAAGGACCTGATTCTCGACACGGTGACGAAAACGAATACGCGCGTGAGCCGGGACGGCGCGACGAGCGTGGTGACGACGCTTGGGCCGACCGCGAAGCTGGACGTCTCGGGCGACGCGTCGATCACGACCGGCGGCAACTTCCGGCAGAACGCGGGCGACCTATCCGTCGGCGGTAATCTTGGCATGAAGGTCGGCGGCAACTGGGATCTCGGCGCCGTGCAGACCGGCGAGCACAAGATCGTGCAGCGGGCCAACGGCGTGTCGAACACCGACATCAACACGGTCACTGGCAGCTCGGTGACGGTTGGTGGGCAATCGAATGTCGTCTTGGATGGCGATCTGACGGCACAGGGTGCGCAGATCGACCTGGGCCAGGGCGGCTCGCTTGCGGCCAAGGGCAACGTGACGCTCGGCACCGCAAGTGCGACCTCGACCGTGAACAGCAGCAGTTCGGGCAGCGACAGACACGGCAGCTATGCCGAGACGCTGCACACGTCCGACGAGACCCTGACCGGCACGACGCTGAAGGGAGGCGATACGGTCAATATCGTGTCGGGCAAGGACATCACGCTGTCCGGCAGCGCAATCGGCCTCGACCAAGGCAACGCGAACCTGCTGGCCGCCGGCGACGTAAACGTCGGCGCGGCAACCGAGAAACACGAACTGAACTTTCACGAAACGCATAGCCACAGCAATGTGCTGAGCGGCATGAAGGCTGCGAGCGGGGTCGACCAGACGGCGATTTATAGCGCGGGCAGCACGGTATCTGCCGATGGCGTCAACATCGTCAGCAATCGAGACATCAACGTAACCGGCAGCAACGTCGTGGGCACGAATGACGTCACGTTGCAAGCCAAGCGCGACGTCAATATCAAGACATCGCAAGATACGACTCAATCGTCCAGCTACTACGAGAAGAAGGAGTCGGGCCTGCTCACGAACGGCGGTCTGTCGGTCACGGCTGGTTCGCGCTCGACAGCGCAGCAAGGCCAAACCAGCTCGGTGACGAATAACGGGAGTGTGATCGGGTCATCGCAGGGCAATGTCAAGATCCAGGCTGGAAAGGACGTGATGATGACTGGGAGCACGATTGTCGCGGGCCAGGATGTCGGAGTTGCCGCACAGAACGTGACCGTGAATGCCGCATACGATACATACAAGGATGCGCAGTCGCAGCAGTTCGGCCAGTCCGGACTGAGTGTCGGATTGGGAGGCGGGCTGGTCGGACTCGGGCAGTCGATGGAGAGCACGGTCCGCCAGGGTCTGCGGTCGGGCGATTCGCGCCTCGCGGCGGTACAAGGCTTGGCGGCAGCCGAGCAGGCATACCAGAACCGCGGCGGGATCAAGAATACCGCCAATGCCCTATCGAACGGTAACGTCGGCGATGCCGTCAAGGGCGTTCAGGTACAACTCAGCATCGGGTCGAACCATAGCAGCAGTAATGCGACGACATCGATTTCGGATGCAAAGGGGTCGTCGATCATCGGCAATGGCAACGTCTCCATTGTCGCGACCGGCATCCCGGACGCGAACGGAAATGCCCAAGCAGGTACCGGCAACATTGCGATGACCGGAACGTCGGTCCTCGGCAAGAACGTCGGACTTGATGCCAACAACAGGATTACGTTGCAGAGCGCGCAGAGTACCGAGCAGAGCACCAGCTCGAGTAGTTCGACCGGCTGGAATGCGGGCGTGGCGATCGGTGTGGGTAAGCACACCGGCATCAGCGTCTTCGCGAATGGCTCCAACGCACATGGCCAAGGTGATGGCGATAGCGTCACGCAAACCAACACGACAGTGGCGGCCGGCAACAACCTGACGATGACCTCGGGCGGTGACACCACGCTTATCGGCGCACGGGTATCGGGTGATAAGGTCAAGGTCGACGTCGGCGGCGATTTGACGATGACGAGTCTTCAGGATACGTCGAACTACAGCAGCAACCAACACAACACGGGGGCGAGCGGTAGTTTTACGTTCGGCTCCGGTGGTGGTGTTGACGCGTCGATCGGCCATACCGGTATCGGCGCGAACTATGCGTCGGCGAACCAGCAATCCGGCATCGTGGCAGGCAACGGAGGGTTCGACGTCAACGTGGCGGGCCACACGCAACTCAACGGCGCGCAGATCGCGAGCGCCGCGCCAGCCGATAGCAACACGCTGACGACCGGCAGTCTCGGATTTACCGACATCCAGAACAAGATGTCGTATTCCGGATCATCGGAGGGGTTTTCGATCTCGGGAGGGCCGACTTTCGCACAGACGGGTGACAGCGCGAGCGGCGTCACCCACGCGGCGGTAAGTCCGGCACAGATCGTTGTGAAGTCGGATGAACAGACCGGCACAGACAGCACGGCCGGGCTGTCTCGCGACACCGCGAACGCGAACCAAACGGTGGAAAACACGTTCAACCTGCAGAAGGTCCAGAACAACCTGGCGTTTGCGCAGGCGTTCGGCAAGGTCGCGACGTTCGCGGTAGCGGAAGCGGCGACGCAGTTGGAAAACAGTAGCCCGCAGATGAAAGCCCTGTTCGGCGAAGGCGGTGCGGGTCGCGACGCGCTGCATGCAGCCGTGGCGGCGATCGGTGCAGCGCTGTCGGGCGGGAACATCGGCGGCGCGTTAGCCGGCTCGCTGGCCGGAGACGTGTTGCAGTCGTTGGCGCAGCCGATCATTGATCAGACGGTGAGCCAGTTGCCGCTGAGCGCGCAAGCGTCCGTGCGCAATGCGCTGAACGAGATCGTGGCGACGGCCGGCGGTGCGGCGGCTGGCGCCGTTGCCGGTGGCGGTTCATCCGGTGCGCTGGCCGGCGCAGGGTCGGCCATCAACAACGAGCTTTACAATCGGCAACTTCACGTGGAAGAGGTGAAGGTAGTCGAAAAGCTCGCGAAGGAGAAAGCGCAAGCTGTCTGTCATGGTGATGCGGGTTGCGTCGCGAGCGCGACGACCTACTGGACCGACCTGTTGGAGCGCGCAGCGAAGGGCATGGTCGACGACACCGCCAACAAGGAAAACATGGCGTACCTTCAGACGCTGATCCAGACGGCGGACAATCCGACCAGCGAAGGCGCGATGGGGGGGCTGAGCTCTTACCTGACGAACCTTCAGACGGCGCAAGACATGCTGTCGCAGTATATGGGCAAGCCGATTTTGGTACGCGGCTCCCCGCTGATCTCCGATGGTTCGGCTCAGACGTATTTCAGTGCGACACCCGAACAGCGTTCTGACCAGTATTTAAACTCTGTACTGGGTTCGCTCCCCGGCTCGATTGCGCCAGGCGCGAGCCAGCGTGATCAGGATCGGTTGAGTAAATTCGCCACGCAAAATGGTTCAGTGAAGCCCGATTACACGATCGAGGAAACGGTCATCGGCGGTATCCTGACCAACAAGATCGCGTCGGCAGTAGCGCGCGCAGGTGAGTCGATTGACGTTTGGTTGGCTGGGTCGGTGAATCCGACGGGCAAAGGGTTCATCAGCACCGGCAAGGTGACGATGGAGAGCATGCCGTTGAAGTTGAATACCGCAGAACAAGGCGTGCTGTCACAACTCGACCAGCTTCCGTCGAAGGATTTGCAGGGGCAGGCCCGCGAATATGTGGCGAACAACTACTTCGTACGCAACGGCTTTACTCCATTGGATGGTAAGTGTGGCGTCAATTGCTTCGACGGCGTCTACATCAAGGGGGACACAGTATATATCAACGAAGTCAAGCCGTTGAACGCGAACGGGTCGGTCCAGCTTAATGGCCCATCCGGTAGCTTGCCGACGCAAATGACTGATGGATGGGTTGATAGCGCAGTTGCCCGCCTTCGAAGTGGAGATGCAAATCAAAGGGCAACTGCCGACCTGATCCAGAAGGCAATTGATAGTGGAAAACTTGTAAAGATCGTTACGGGTGTTAATTCTAATGGCGCAACGCTTGTGAAGATAAAATAAGGTGTCGAAATGGATGCAGAGGCGATTAAGCGGAAATATTTTGGGTTTGATGCGGCCATGCGGCATATTCCGGAGGTTTCAGACAAGATCCGCAATCGAATCAAGCCCATTGATTTGAAGCGCTGTTATGATGGACTTTCGAGTGATCATTTTGTGGTCGGACTTTATGATTATTTTGTCAATGGCGATATGCCATCGCTCAAAAATAATTTATACGTCTCGTGTGTTCTCAAGTTGACTTCCCTCGCCATAAGCGAGGATCGCTTCGAGCTGCAAACACCAGATTACCTATTGTACTCGATGATATCCGACTCCAATGCGATGGTCCAGGCGTTCTCGGTCGCCTCACCTCATGGGTTCGTAAGTGCAAGAGAAGATCCATTAAATAACCAGTTCTATGTTCACATGCTTCAGTTGGCTATGATGGGCGACGATGTTTCTCTAGCTGACAAGATTCGCCGAATGGCGAAGAACGGGCGGAAGCCGCTGAGAATTGAATGCGAGCGTGGTGAGGATTTTTTCTCGACGTTGATTCGTGGTGATAAAGAAGGGCTTGAGCAAATCATTCGCACTGACGCTTCACGCAAGTCGGAGCACGTGTATACAGAGGATTATTTTTCATTCTTGGCTGTACTGGAGGCGAAACTGTGCTGGCGCCGAGGTGTTTTTGTCGAAATCGATCATCCGCTGGTGCCAATGGAGCTGATGCCAGTGAAGCCTCTCGATCACTACGATGACGTCTACGACTTTCTGAAACCCGGTTGGGTGCCTCCTCCTCAAGGACTGATCGGCCGCGTTTCCCGGTGGTTTAAGACATGATCGATCGACGTCCGGTGACGCTGAGGTAATGATGAAGAAAACCAAACGGTCGGCGGCTCTGGCGTTTGCTATGTCAGCGCTTCTCGCGGCATGCGAGACCGTGCCGCCAGACGCGCCTCCGCGTCCTCCGCCGAAGCCGGAAATGGAGCCGGTGTTGCCGTCGTGGTCGAGCTCGATCTGGGTCATGGGATTTTGGAGATGGGGCGGTACCGAATGGGTTTGGGTTCCGGGGCACTTGGCACCCAAACCATAAAGTCGAGCTAACAACACGGTATTGTCAGATTGTTCGGATGACGGGCGAGCCGAGACAGTGGGAGCCGGTTATCGATCGATTTGCGCCGCCAAGCGGGCGCCGGATGCCCTTTCCCATAGCTCCGTCGCTTGGGCTCGGGCCGCTCGTTTCTGTTGGGCTTCGCAATGGTAGCGGCAGCCCGTCAACAAGCTCGAAACCTGAGCGTGGACCGAGGCGAATCGCTGCAGCTGACGTGCCGATTTGAACCTGCGCATGACCTTCTCGCGGATGTGATTGGGCTGGTGCGAATTCTCGGCTCGGTTGTTCAGCCCCTTGTGCTGCCGATGCTCGACGCCCAGACGCAGGGCGATGTTTGCCGCCGCGTAGCTGCGAAGCTTGTCGGCTACCATCACGCGCGGGTGGCCGTGGCGCCTGAGCAGCTTGCGCATTGGACGCTTGGCCGCGGCAGCGTTGCGCTGGCGCTGCACCAGGACGTCGAGCACTGTGCCGTGTTGGTTCCCGGCACGCTAGCGCCAGTGCTTCAGGCCGCGGATCACGACCACCATTTCGTCGAGGCGCCATTTGTCGCCGCGGGCCGGTGCCGTTGAGTGGATTCGCTTCGCGATGGTCAGGCCAAACTGAAAGCTTCGTGAAGACCATGAAGCGTGATTACGTCTCTATCATGCCGAAACTCCAGTTTGCGAGTATTGGAAGGTGCGAATTGACCAATATAAAAAATCAATTCTACGCGCACCGACTATCTGATATCGCTGAATCGCGCCATCGAAACTCTGTCGACCTGCCTATGCACGAGATGGATTGGTCAGGCACGAATGCTGGCGGAAGAAATTGGAACTCTATACGAGCGGAGGTGGTTCTTTGATGCTGATCATTATCCGCTTTATCATTGGCTGCTACGGGTTTGCTTCAGTCGCTGGAACATTCAATTTTACGTATGGGGCGTTCTAATGAAGAGAAACCCCAAGCATTGACTCAGCCCATGTTGAATGAGTTGTTTGAGCATTGGTGCGATGCTAATCTAACGCCAATGCGGGATCACATCATCTGGTTAAGTGATTACTATCCGCACCGGACGCGCAGAAAAGACTGGTACGAGTTCAGTAACAGCCACCTTCTTACGCGGTTTCCAGCACTGATACTGGCATGGCAGCGGCTCCGGGAAATTCGAGGACTCGAGAATCAGCCGATCGATCATTCGCTGATGCCACCCGCCTACGTCCGACTCCGGCCCGCGGTGCCGTTCTATACCGATTCGGCGTTGGAGGCCGCGTTGGAGCGCCTTCGCCGCGAGGAAACGCCGGATCTGGGTAGCTTGCGCCAGTCATCTCCACCCGCTAGTCGCGAGAAACGCGGCCTGATCTTCCGATTGTTTAAACAAATCTGAACTCTAATATCGATCTACCAATGAAGGTGCAGCTATGAACCATGCAATGACGACGTTTTTAAGTTGGGGGCCGGTCGCTCTGATGACGTTGCTCATTTTTTATGGTCTGTTTCTTTATCCATATATCCGGATTTTGCGTCGAACCGGACATTCAGGCTGGTGGGTGCTTGCGTTGTTGATTCCCGGCGTGAACCTTGTCGCCATTTGGATTTTCGCTTTTGTGGAATGGCCTGCACTCGATCGAAAGTGACACGCCGACCGCATGCGCGACCGAATCGTAGTCCACGAGTACATATCTAAAAAATACATGAAAACCATTCGCCGGGGAAATTCCGCAGTGGCGGCGCTGCTATTCGTTGCGGCCAGCGTGTCGGCGCAAGAAGCGCCGCGCCTGATCATTCCGGGCAACGACCAGCAAACCCGACAGCAGGAAGAGGCGCGTGAGCGCGAACGCACCGTCTCCGCGCCGGGAGTACGCTCGACCGCAACGGCGAGCACCCGGTTTCCAATGCTGCCACCGGAAACGCCGTGCTTTCGCATCGATCGTTTCTCCCTCGACGTTCCCGATGCACTGTCCGCTTCCCTGAAATCGCAAGGCGCGTCGGCATTGCTGCTCGATCGCTTCGCCTTCGCGCGCGAATGGCTCGCGCATTACGCCGGCCAGTGCGTCGGCAAGCAAGGCATTGACGTGCTGGTCAAAGGCCTGTCGCAGGCGATCCTGTCACGCGGGTACGTCACGACGCGCGTGCTCGTGCCCGAACAGGATCTGTCGACCGGTGCCCTCAAGTTTTCGCTGATTCCCGGCGTAATCCGCCACGTGCGCTTCGCCGACGAGAAACTGCGCGGCACCTGGAAGACGGCCTTTTCGACCCGCGACGGGGACCTGCTGAACCTGCGCGATCTGGAACAGGGCCTCGAGCAGATGAAGCGCGTGTCGAGCCAGGACGTGTCGATGAAAATCGTGCCAGCTGACCTACCCGGCGAAAGCGACGTCGTGCTCGACGTCAGGCGCGGCAAGCCGTGGACCGTCGTCGCCTCGATCGACAACTCGGGGACGCGGGCGACCGGCCGCCTGCAGGGCAGCCTGTCGCTCGGCATCGACAATCTCTTCGGCCTGAACGACATCTTCAACATCGGCGTGAACCAGGACCTGCAGTTTGGCGACAAGCGCCTGGGCTCGCACGGCTGGAACGGCTTTTATTCGATCCCGTGGGGCTACTGGACCGCGACGCTGTCCGCTTACACGAACACCTATTACCAGCAGATCGCCGGCGTGAACCAGACGTTCATTGCGAGCGGCAATTCGAAGACGATCGATTTCAAGCTGAACCGCGTGCTGTCGCGCAGCCAGAACGACGTGTTCGGTGCGCAGTTCAGGCTGTCGCGCCGGTTCGGGCAGAGCTTTATCGAAGATACGGAAATCCCGCAGCAGCGCCGAAACAACACGTTCATCGAGTTTGGCCTGACCGATCGCCACTACTTCGGCAATGCGCAGTTCGACGGCACGCTCGCATACCGGCAGGGTATGGGCGCATTCGGCGCGCAGGACGACAGGCTCGCCGCCGATGGCGGCCCGACCTACCGCTATCAGATGGCCGTGCTCGACGCCAACCTGTCGGCGCCGTTCGCGATCGCGCAGCAGCCGTTCCGGTACGTGACGACGTTCCACGGCCAATACACCGGCAACACGCTGTACTACATCGACGACCTGACGATTGGCAGCCGCTACACGGTGCGAGGATTCGACGGCGAAACGATGCTGGCGGCATCGCGCGGCTTTTATTGGCGCAACGAACTGCAGGCGTCGATCGGACAGACCGGACAGGTGATCTATGTGGGCCTCGATTACGGCCGCGTGTGGGGTGCACAGCCGATTGCCCTGTTGGGCACGCAACTCGCGGGCGCAGTGATCGGCGTCAAGGGCAGCGTCGCCACACACTTCGGTGCCTACGGCTACGACCTGTTCGCCGGCACGCCGGTCTACAAGCCGTCCGGGTTTCCGACCGCGCGGGTCACGGTCGGATTCCAGGCGATGGCGCAGTTCTGATGGCAAAGTCTCCCTTCGTGCCGGGTCACGCCGTCTCGGCTGAGTCGATGAAGGTTCGGCGCTGACGGCATTTCTGCGTGCGCGGATTGAGGCGATCTTGTTCGTTAGCCACGAGCCGCGACTACGCTGCCCGCGCGACTTCAGCCGCACGGTCGGCACACCGCTCGGCGAAAGGCACGTCAAGAAGCTTGATCTGTTTGTGTCGCTGCCATTGGCATTTGACGAGATCGGTGCACCGGAAGACCTGAGGCTTAGGCCCGCTTGACGCGTGAATTCGACGCATTGAATCCGTGCAGTCGTCGAGCGCCGCGGCGCCCTGACTGTGGTAGGGGCCGGACGCGTTTCGGCGCATCTCCGAACGGTGCCTTGCCGCACTTTCGCTGCGCGAACTGCAAAACCAAGTTCACCCGGCGCCGCGGCACGCCGGTCATCAACACCAAGGTGACCTCGCTCGAGCGTAGGCGCTTGTTCATCCGCCATCTCTCGCTGCCCCTGTCGATTAGGTAGGTAGCCGACATCGTCGGGACGAGCCCGGCGATGGTTCACCGCATTTGCGGATCAGTTGGAGCCGAGTGGCAGTCTTTCAGCCCGGATTCGGCTGGGAGTCGAACCGATGGCAGCGACGCCGTGCGCGTTTTGCGGTCGTGTCGGCAGCGCGCAGCAGGTCGGCCGCCGGAGCAGGTCATGCACGGGCTGCGGTCGGCTGTTCTCGATGCGACGCGAGTTGATGGATCGCAACGGGCGACTGCAGATTATCTCCGAGCATACATAACGCAGGGTGCCTGATGGTACTAGGCAAATCAGGATAGCGTTTTAGAGTCGCTAACACAAGTCATCCACGAATCTGGAGCAGATGACGGCGGCAGCCAGGACAAGCAGAGCGGTATGAATATCGAGGCGTCGTTCGAAGCGAATTCGAAGCTTGCCGAATCCGGCGAACCAGGCATGCGTACGCTCGACGACCCAACGATGCCTGCCCAGCCGTTCGCTGCTTTCGATACCGCGGCGTGCAATACGAGCCTTGATGCCGCGCTGTCTCAGATAACGTCGACAACGCCCGAAGTCATACCCTTTGTCAGCGTGCAGTTTGCTCGGGCGCTTGCGTGGCGGACCGTTCAGCCCGGGTACCGCAGGAATGGCATCGAGCGTGGACTCGAATGCCATCGAATCGTGGCGGTTGGCTCCCGTGATCGTGACGGCCAGAGGAATGCCGCGTGCATCTACGACGATGTGTCGCTTCGATCCGAGCTTGCCGCGGTCGGTCGGGTTGGGGCCGGTTTCCTGGCCCCCCGGGGGCTGGAGACGCTGGCTCCATCGAGGCTGGCGCGTTCCCAATCGATCTGGTCGTGCTCACGCAGCCGACGCAGCATCGCCAGATGCAGCCGGCGCCATACACCGGCCGCTTGCCAGTCTCGCAGACGTCGCCAACACGTCATGCCACTGCCGAAGCCCAGTTCTTGCGGGAGGTCTTCCCACGGGATACCGGTTTGCAGCACATATAGGATGCCGTTGAGCGCAGCTCGGTCATCGACCGTGCGCCGCCGTCCGCCCTTGGGCGATGGGGTGAATTCCGGAATCAGCGGTTCCAGCTCCACCCACAACTCGTTGCTGATTTTGCGTCTTGCCATATCGCAGACGATACGACTTCTGCTACGTCATGTCTAGGTTATGTTAGCGGCTCTTAATCCATGAAAACACACACCTTATCCCGGTCTGCGTAGCCGGTCAGCAAGGCCCCATGGACGTGCCGGACGAGGCATCTGACAGGATCGGCTGATCCGGAACGCATGTTTTAAAAATCGAAGCTTTTACCTTTTACTAATGAGGTTCCCTCTATGAACCAATCTGCTGGTTCTCGCACCTGCGTGGCGGCAATGTCCGCCGCGCTCGCGCTCGGCCTGGGCGCCTGCGCAACCGAATCCTCGCGCAGCCTGCCGGTGGCGCCGACCCCCAGTGCCCAGGTGCCGTTCGCCGGCAAGCCGGTGACGATCTCGGTCGGCAAGTTCGACAACCGCTCGAGCTACATGCGCGGCATCTTCTCCGACGGCATCGACCGCCTCGGCGGCCAGGCCAAGACGATCCTGATCACGCACCTGCAGCAGAGCCGCCGCTTCAGCGTGCTCGACCGCGACAACCTCGATGAGATCCGCCAGGAATCGGCCTTTCTGAAACAGCAGCAGGCGGTGAAGGGCGCGCGCTACGTGGTGACCGGCGACGTCACCGAGTTCGGCCGCAAGGAGGTCGGCGATCACGAACTGTTCGGCATCCTCGGTAGCAGCAAGCAGCAGGTGGCCTATGCCAAGGTCAACCTCAATATCGTCGATGCCGCCACCTCCGAGGTCGTGCTGTCCAGCCAGGGTGCCGGCGAGTTCAGCCTGTCAAGCCGCCAGGTGATCGGTTTCGGCGGCACCGCCAGCTACGATTCGACGCTCAACGGCAAGGTGCTCGACCTGGCGATCCAGGAGGCCGTCGAGCGCCTCGTCGCGCAGGTCGACGCCGGGGCTCTCGGCGCCGCCAAGTGAGCCGTACATCAATCGTCATCCCTCGTTTCACTCTCGACCACACGACCACGATGAAGACCGCCACGTTCATCCGCGGCGCCGGGCTGTCGCTCGCTGCCGCCAGCGCGCTGCTGACCGGCTGCGCGGCCCCGAGCACCCCGCAGCTCTATCAATGGGACGGCTACCAGCGCAGCGTCTACGACTACTTCACGGCGGAGAAGTCGCCGCAGGAGCAGATCGACGTGCTCGAGAAGGCGCTGCAGAAGATCCGCGCGCAGGGCCATCGGCCGCCGCCGGGTTTCGAGGCGCAACTGGGCATGCTCTATGCCACGGTCGGCAACGACGAGCAGGCGATGCAGGCCTTCCAGGCCGAGAAGGACTCATTCCCGGAATCCGCGCCATACATGGATTTCCTGATGAAGAAGAAGGCCGACGCCAAGGACGCCAAGCCGGGGCTCAAACCGGCCGACCAGCCCGTGACGGCTCCCGCCGCCGCCCAGCCTGCCGCCGCTTCGGCAGCCCGCCCCGACACCACTGCGCCGACCGCGAATCACTGACCGGAGGTCCTCATGTTGCAACGCATTTCGATCAAACTACTGTCGGCCGTCGCGCTGCTTGCCATGCTGGCTGCTTGCGCGGGCCCCGTTCAGCGCCTCGACTACACGGCTTTCAAGCGCAGCCAGCCGAAGTCGATCCTGGTGCTGCCGCCCGTCAACAACACTAATGACGTGAAGGCCAGCTTCGGCGTGCTGTCGCAGGTTACCCAGCCGTTGGCGGAATCGGGCTACTACGTGGTGCCGGTCGGCCCCATGGAGGAGACCTTCAAGTACAACGGCCTGACAAGCCCCAACGACATCGCCGAGGTGTCGCCCGCCAAGCTGCGTGAAATCTTTGGCGCCGACTCGGCGCTCTACATGACAGTCACCCGTTACGGCACGACCTACCAGGTGATCGACAGCGTGACCGCCGTCTCGGTGAGCGCCAAGCTGGTCGACCTGCGTACCGGCGACGTGCTCTGGACCGGTTCGCAGAGCGCCACCGACAAGGAACTAGGCGGCATGCAAGGCGGCGTGCAGGGCGGCGGCATGGTCGGCCTGTTCGTCAACCTGGCCCAGGCGGCCGTCAAGCAGATCGCGAAGACGGTGACCGACGAGAGCGTCGATGTGGCCGGACTGACCAATGCCAAGCTGCTGTCGGCCGGGTCGCCCAACGGCCTGCTGTATGGGCCGCGTTCGCCCAAGTACGGCACCGACTAAGTGAGGTTTGCAAAAAGAGCCCGGCGGCTGTTGGCTGTTTCAGCATCCTGTTAAGCTCGGCCGTCGTGACAGACGGGCCAAGGAGATGGGTAAGCCAATCCTTGATGACCAACGGCGGGCACGGATCGCACCACTGCTACCTCCGCCAAAGCCGCACCGCTTCGGGTATCCCGGCCGCAAGCCAGTAGCGGACCGTGCGGCTTTGGCAGGCATCCTATGGGCCTTGATGACGGGCATTCGCTGGCGCGACTTACCGTCCGCAATGGGATGCGACTCGGGCCTGAGTGGTTGGCGCCGGCGGCGCGATTGGCAGCAAGCCGGCGTGCGGGATCGACTGCATGCAGTGCTGCCGGCGAAGCTGCGAGCCGCCGAGAAGCTCGACTTCTCCCGCGCGGTCGTCGACGCATCGTCGATTCGTGCGGTTGGGGCGGTTGGGGCGGGCGAAAAACCGGCCCGCACCCTACCGATCGAGCGCGACCCGGTTCGAAGCGCCACATCGCCACCGTCTCCAACCGAATGCCGATCGCGGTAATCCTGAGCGGCGCCAATCGTAACGACGTCACCCAACTGGTTGCGCTGATCGAGGCGGTCGGCCTCTGAGCCATCCAGGCCAGAGAGCGACCGGCGGGCGGCAGTCGCTGACGTTGACGATCTCGACCATGTCGTAAATGGGCTCGCGCCGACCAGCGGCAACGGCACTAGGCCGAGCCCGAAGCCGTCCCGCCACGCCTTGCAACCGCACGTCGTGACCATAGGCGTCGAGCGCGCGCTTCAGGCTCGCGCGAAAGCCTCAGCCGTTCGGATTCGGGATCCGGCCGCGCATCTGCAGATCGGCGAGTCGGTAGGCGCGCCGCGGGCAACTGCCGCGCGCGGCCACCACCACGAGCCGCTCGCCCGTCACGCGCGGCGAACACCAGCACCGCGTCGAGTTTCGTCGCGCGCGAGCCGGTCGAGCAGCGTGCCGGCCCGGCCGGTCTCGATGCCGGGCGCGAGCGCCGGCCAGCGCGCGCAGCATCGCCACCAGTCCCGGCAGCGTCCGTTCCCCGATGCCATGTGTGATGCCGAGCCGGAACGCCCCGGCGGGCGGCAGCGTCGCGCATGCCCCCCCCGGGCGGCTTCCTCCAGGTGCTACGCGCGGCGCGCGATGGCCGGCTGCGTGACGCCGAGTTCGTGCGCGGCCTGGCTCAGCGGCTGGCAGCGAATCATCACCGCGAAGGCATCGATATCAGCGATTTTCATGCTAGTTTTGCAGCTAACAGATTTGATGTTACGAACCTGCATCGTATTCGAAGGGGCTCCCGATGAATTCGCATGGCTTGCACCAGACGCACCAGACGCGCGCGGCCGAGGCGCAGCGCGCCGCGCCGCCGCTGGCCGGGTTCGTTGCCGCGTTTTCGCGTCTGATCGACACGCAGCCCGACGAGGCACGCGTGCTGCGCGACGGCGGCGCGCTGCTGGCCGATCTGGTCGCGCGTGACGACTGGCTGCCCGAATCGTTCGCACGGCCCGATCCCGAGCGCTACCAGCAGTTCCTGCTGCATCGCGATCCCGACGCGCGATTCTCGATCGTCAGCTTCGTCTGGGGGCCGGGGCAGGTCACGCCGATCCACGATCACACCGTCTGGGGGCTGATCGGCATGCTGCGCGGCGCCGAATATTCGCAGCCCTACGCGTTCGACGGCGCCGGCTTGCCGGTGCCGGCCGGCGCGCCGCTGCGGCTTGCTCCGGGCCAGGTCGAGGCGGTGTCGCCGACGCTCGGCGACGTTCACCGCGTCGGCAACGTCTACCACGACCGCGTGTCGATCAGCATCCACGTCTATGGCGCCGACATCGGCGCGATCGAGCGCTCGGTCTATCGCGAGGACGGCACGCGCAAGCCGTTCGTCTCCGGCTATACGCTGCCGGCCGGCGTCGCGTGAGCGCGCTGCCGGTCGCGCCCGGCGGCCCGCCCGGGCCGTCCGCCGCATGTTCAGCACGGGTGCCGCGCTGCCTGAAGCGCGCGATCGTAGGGCTTGCCGCGGCACGCCGCCCGGCCTGGCCTTCCCTTTTCTTTCCCTGCCGATGAACGCCGTGTCCGATTCCGCCACCTTCTCCGCTCGTTCCGCCGCCGCCGTGTCCGATGCGGCGTTTCCCCGCCTGTCCGTCGCCGAGGTGCGCGCGGCGCTGCTCGCGCGCGAGGAGATCGCGCTCGTCGACGTGCGCGAGGAGGCGCCCTATGCGGCCGGCCATCCGCTGTGGGCCGCGAACCTGCCGCTGTCGACGCTCGAGCTGGAGGCCTGGACGCGCATCCCGCGCCGCGATACCGCGATCGCGCTGTACGGCGAATACGGCGACGAGGATCTCGCGCCGCGCGCGGCGTCCGTGCTCGCCGGTCTCGGCTACACGCGCGTGCACCTGCTCGACGGCGGTCTCGCGGCATGGAGCCGCGCGGGCGGCGAGCTGTTCATCGACGTCAACGTGCCGAGCAAGGCGTTCGGCGAATACGTGGAAGCGAAGCGCCACACGCCGTCGCTGTCGGCGCAGGAGGTGCAGGCGCTGATCGAATCGAGGGCCGACGTGGTGATCGTCGATGCGCGCCGCTTCGATGAATACCAGACCATGAGCATTCCAACCGCGACCAGCGTGCCCGGCGCCGAACTCGTGCTGCGCGTGCGCGAGCTCGCGCCCGATCCGGCCACGCGCGTGATCGTCAACTGCGCGGGGCGCACGCGCAGCATCATCGGCACGCAGTCGCTCGTGAACGCGGGGCTGCCGAATCCGGTGGCCGCGCTGCGCAACGGCACGATCGGCTGGACGCTGGCCGGGCAGGCGCTCGAGCATGGCGCCACGCGGCGCTTTCCCGAGGCGGTGGCCGATGCGCATCGCGCCGCCGCGCGAGACGGCGCGCGCGCGGTGGCCGCCAGGGCGGGCGTCAAGCGCGTTGCGCCGGCCGAGGTGGACGCGCTCGGCGAGGGCGGGCGCCGCACCGTCTACCGGTTCGACGTGCGCACGCCCGGCGAATATGCGGCCGGCCATCTGCCCGGCTTCACCAGCGCGCCGGGTGGCCAGCTCGTGCAGGAAACCGATCATCACGCGCCGGTGCGCGGCGCGCGCATCGTATTGGCCGACGACGACGGCGTGCGTGCCGACATGAGCGCCTCGTGGCTCGCCCAGATGGGCTGGGACGTCTACGTAGTCGAGCCGGCGCAGGCCGCCTCGGGCGGCGAGGCCGGCATGCCGCCGGCGCGCGCGCCCGAGGCGGCACCGGTGGCGCGCGTCACGCCGGCCACGCTCGCGGCGTGGCTCGATGCCGCGGACGGCGACGTGCCGGCCGTGATCGACGTGAGCGCTGGCGCGAACTACGTGAAGCGGCACATACCCGGTGCGTGGTATGTGATCCGCGCGCGGCTGCGCGAGGCGCTGGCCGCGATTCCGGCCGCGCGGCGCTACGTGCTGACCTGCGGCACCTCGCAGCTGGCCGCGTTCGCGGCGGCCGACCTGCGCGCGCTGCTGCCGGCCGAGGTGGGCGTATTCGTGCTGGACGGCGGCACGCAGGCCTGGATCGACGCGGGCCTGCCGCTCGAGCAGGGCGAGACGCGCCTCGCTTCGCAACGTGACGACCGCTACCGGCGTCCCTACGAAGGCACGCAGAACGCGGCGGCGGCGATGCAGGCGTATCTCGATTGGGAGTTCGGCCTGGTCGCGCAACTCGGCCGCGACGGCACGCATCATTTTCACGTGATCTGAGCGAGTTCGGCGGGCCGGCGCGAACGGCGCGCAGCTCGCCGCCTGCGTTTGCTCACGATAACTGCCCGCTCGCCAAGCAGTCCGAACCATGCACCGAGCCGATGTGCGTGCCTGCGGCCGTCGTTCGCTCGCCGATATTGCGATGCTCGAATACAACAAGGAAGCCGCAGGTTTTTGACGCGAGACATCGGGACGCATTTCACCGGAATCCGCCCGTCGACCTGTCTGGCGCGTTGCAGCAATTTCGGCCTCAACACGCCTGCTGCGGGGTGGGGGAAGTGAAGCGACGCACCGCAAACACGCGCTTGCAGCTCGGCCTTGCCACCGGCGAAAGTGCGTTGTGCGGCGCACCGCCGACGCTCGCCGTCCGATGCGCGGCCGCGCTGGGCTGCGCCGCATCACGCGTTACGCGTCGATAGGTAAACGTCAGGCGATCGTCCAGAATGGCGCCGGCATGGAACTCGTCCATGCCGCAAGCCAGAGACCAAGCAATCTTAGGACGGGGAAACAATGAAGACATACGTGGCGGTTGTCGTGACGGCAGCCGGACTGGTGGCGGCCACGGCCGCGCAGGCGCAGAGCAGCGTCACGCTGTACGGCATCATCGACACGGGGCTCGCCTATCAGAACAGCAGCGGCACGCTTGGCCAGACCTCGGGGGGCCACGCGTCGCTGAAGATGTCGACGGGCGTCACGGAGGGCAGCCGCGTCGGCCTGCGCGGCGTGGAGGACCTGGGCGGTGGCACCAAGGCCGTGTTCACGCTCGAGGCCGGCATCAATACCGCGAACGGCAGTCCGCAGTTCCCGGGCGGCATCTTCACGCGGCAGGCCTTCGTCGGGCTGTCCGACGCGAAGTACGGCACGCTGACGGCAGGCCGCCAGTACACCGCTTACTACACGCTGCTCGCGCCGTGGAGTCCGACCACCTGGCTGACCGGCTATTTCGGCGCGCATCCTGGCGACATCGATGCGCTCGACACCAGCTATCGCGCCAACAACTCGATCGTCTACCTCTCGCCCCGATACCACGGGTTCACGGTCGGCGGCTCGTACTCGTTCGGCGGGGTGCCGGGCAGCGTGAACGCCGGCGCCACCTGGAGCGCTGGGCTGCAGTACATGAACGGCCCGCTCGGCATCGCCGCCGGCTTTCTGCGCATCAACAATTCGACGCCGGGCGGAGGCGAGTGGGGGGCGGCATCGACGACCGCCAACGGCGGCGCGCAGACATCGGTGTCGGCGATCAACAACGGCTACGCGTCGGCCCAGGCGCAGCAGCGCGTGGCGGTGACGGCCGGCTATCGGCTCACCTCGCGCTGGGACGTGACGGCGTCGTACTCGAACGTCCAGTACATCCCTGGCTCCGGCTCGGCGTTTCGCGACACGGCGATCTTCAACACGGCCGGCGCGGTGCTGCACTTCAGGCCGGTGGCCGCGTGGGATCTTGCGATGGGCTACAGCTACACGCGCGCGGCGCTCGCCAACGCCGTCGGCAAGGCGGCGCGCTACCATCAGTTCACGCTGGCGCAGGTCTATAGCCTATCGAAGCGCACCGGCCTCTACGCGATCGAGGCCTACCAGCACGCGGGCGGCGAGACCTTGCTGAACGGCAAGGTGATCGCGGCCACGGCGTCGATCGGCGACGGCTTCAATCTCACGCCCTCCACCACCAGCAGTCAGCTCGCGATCGGCGTCGGCATGGTGCATCGCTTCTGAGCGAGCCGTTTCGCGCGGTAGCGCGGCCGCCCGTGTTGCGCCGGAGTGCGCATGCCTAGCGGGCGGCGTCTGCACGATCGCAGGGCGGCCGGGAACGATGGCAAGCGGGGATCGCAGGGGAAGGCGGGCGGGCGATGGAAGGCGGGGCGCCTGACGGCGCGCAGGCGCGGCGCGGGCGGCCGCGTGGCCCAGCCGCGTGAAGCCGGCGGCGAGGCGGGGTGGTTCGTGAGGGGCAGGGGCACCCTCGGCATCGCGAATGGCGGCTGCGTAGCGGCAGCGCGGCAAGCGCAAGCAACAGGCAGCCGGCGCGCTCAGCCGTGGCTGTCGACCCAGGCGCGCGCCCATTCGAGCCCTGCCAGGCGCGCTTCCTCATCGGTGTCGAACACGCCGAGCACGCTCGATGCCTCGACGAGCCGATTGTTGCGCGTGATCGTTCCGCTCGCCGCATAACGATCGGGCCGCATGATCTCGTCTTGCTGCAGGATCGCATGCCCCCAGATTTGATAGCCCTTGTAGCTTTCGGCTTCCATCAGCGCACCACCTCGACGCCGTGCGCGCCGTGCGTGCCGACGCGCAGCACGTTGCCGTCGGGCGTAAACAAGCGCGGGATCTCCGGCGTGCCCGGTGCCGCGCGGTGCAGGTCGCGGTCGAGCGCGTGCGGCCTGCTCTGGCCGGCCTTCGGCGCGGCCTCGAGGGCGGGCGGGCGCACCCCTGCGTCAACGAGGCGGGGGGCCACGTGCTTGTGCTTCGCGGCCTTCGCCGCTGCCGGATCATGATGCACGCCGCCGCGCGCTTCGGGCGGATTCCAGATCTCGACGTAATGGTCGCCCGCGAATGCCGGCGACGTACACGCCAGCAGCAGCAACCCGCATCCAACCAGTTTCACTATGTATTCTCCGTATCGCGCCGGAACGGGGCGCGACTGCCGCGCCGTCCGGTCCCTCGTCGGCCGATGTCGCGCATTTTTCCGCCGCGCCTGATGATCGGGCCAACACGTGATTGTCGCATGGACCACCTGCCCGACAGCGATTTTCATCGGCCGGGATAGGTATGAGTGCTGTACGAATATACAGTATTTTCGGCCCGGCAGGAAGGCGTAGGCACCGGGCGGCGCCAGGCGCGGCGCGGGTTCAGCCGGCCCGGCTGCGCGCCGGCGCGTGCGGCATGCGTGTTGCGGCGCGAGGTGGGGCGCGGCGGCAAGCCCGCGAATGGAGGGCGCGTGTCGGCCGGCAGCGGGCCGGCGCAGGCCGTGCCGCGGCGGCTGGCCGGAGCGGCCGCCGCCTGCGCCGTTCAGCGCCCGTAGCTGCCGGTGCGCAATACCGGCATGTCGAGCGCAGGCGCGTCCACCAGCGGCTCGACCACCACCGGCACGCGCCGCGCGATCGCGCACATCAGCTCGTAACCGATCGTACCGGAGGCCTCGGCCACGTCGTCCACGCGCACCTGTTCGCCCCACAGCTCGACCGACGAGCCCACCCGCGCGTTCGGGCATGGCGTCAGGTCCACCGTCAGCATGTCCATCGACACGCGGCCGACCACGCGCGTCACGATACCGTCCACGGCGATTGGCGTGCCGGTCTGCGCGTGGCGCGGGTAGCCGTCGGCGTAGCCGCACGCCACCACGCCGATGCGCATCGTGCGCTTGGCGGCGAAGCGCCGGCCATAACCCACCGTCTCGTTCTCCTCGATCGTCTGCACGCCGATCAGCCGGCTCGTCAGCGTCATGGCCGGCACCAGGCCGGTGTCGGCGATATGTCGCGTGGCACCGGTGGGCGAGGCACCGTACAGGATCGTGCCGGGGCGCACCCAGTCGCGGTGCGCGTCCGGATGCCAGAGCACCGCGGCCGAGTTCGACAGCGAGCGCTCGCCGGGCAGGCCCTCGGTGGCGGCGTCGAACTGCTGGGTCTGCCATGCCACCTCGCCTTCGTCGGCGTTGGCGAAATGCGTCATCAGCGCAATCCGGCCCACTGCCGGCGTGGCCGAGGCGCGCTCCCAGGCGGCGCGAAACGCGCTCGGCCGGAAGCCGAGGCGGTTCATCCCGGAATTCATCTTGAGCTGGATGTCGATCGGCCGGCTGGGGCGCGCGCTCGCGAGCATGTCGAGCTGCTCCTCGCCGTGGACCGCCACGGTGAGCCGGTAGCGGTCCGCGACCGCGACGTCGGACGCGTCGAACAGCCCCTCGAGCAGCAGCACCGGCCGGGTCCAGCCGAGCTCACGCACCCGCACGGCTTCGTCGAGGTCGAGCAGCGCGATGCCGTCCGCGTCGGCGAGCGCCGGATAGATCCGCTCGATGCCGTGGCCGTAGGCGTTGGCCTTCACGACGGCCCAGATGCGCGTGCCGGCGGCCTTGCGCCGGATGATGGCGAGATTGTGGCGAACGGCGGCGGGGCGGATCTGGGCGACGATGGGACGGGGCATGGCTGTCTCGGACGATGTCGTGGGCGGCACAGGCCGGGCGGCCTCGCGGCCGGCCGGCTGTCGATCGCGTATTATTGAGAAAAGTTGGGTTCGGCGGCCATCATATTGGCTTTAAAGCAGTTTTATTTAATGTATTTGTCCATTTTTTGGTAAGAATCGCCTGTTTGTTTCGGCCCGACACGTCTTGCGAAGCGCGCCCAACGCCGCCGAACCGGCATCGAATACCGGCCTAGCGGCAGCATTCGCCGCGCGCTCCGGGCATGGAAACTGCGGATTGGCACGGGATGGGCGCGGGGCGCGCCTGGCGCACGCGGCGGGTCGTGCCGAAGGTGTCGGAGGCCGGCCGGGCAGCGGGCGGCGGCGGCATGCGCGGCGCGGGTGACCGGCGCCGGCCGGGCCACGGCGCGCGGCATGGCAGCCGCGGGAAGGACGGAGGGCCGCCACGGTGCTGGCCGCCGTGAGGCCGTGCCGGTGCCGCACGCCATTCACGAATTCAACGTAGGATGCGTGAGTCATGTCAATCGCGATGTCCGCCGAAGGAGCGAGTCCATGTCCTCATCCGATCGCCCCGTCCGGGCTCCCGGCCCGGATCATCCGATTTCGATCGCGCCGACGCTCGCTCAGGTGCGCGTCACGGCCGGCGCCGCGCCGCTCGCCGACACGCATCGCGCGCTGACACTGCGCGAGGCCAGTTACGGGCCGGTCCAGTACGTGCCGCGCGCCGACGTCGACCTCACGCGCGTCGAGCGCAGCGCGCATACCAGCTACTGCCCCTACAAGGGCGAGGCTGTCTACTACTCGATTCCCGAACTGGGCAAACGCGGCGAGAATGCGATCTGGTCGTATGAGACGCCCTACGACGCGGTGGCGCCGATCGCCGGCCATTTCGCGTTCTATCCGGATCGGGTCGACGCCATCGAGATTGCACCTTAATTTTCGCCGCCGCCGAGGCACGCCGCTGTCACCGCTGCCGCGCCGCGCGTGGAGCGACTTGCGTGCCCGGCGCCGCGGGCCGCGCCGGCCCCGCCGTCCGCGCGCCGGCCGCGTGCAACGCGGGACGCCTCGTGATTCAAGGCCGGCCCGCCGCCGCAGGCGGCCATCACCCCCGAGACCTCACAAGATGACCAAGAACGAACTCTCGGCGCGCACCCTCGCGTCAACCCTGGAACGGGAGATCGCCGACGTTCGGGCTCACAGCCTCGAACTGGCGAGCCCGCTCAGCGCCGAGGATCAGGCGCTACAGTCGATGCCGGACGCGAGTCCGACCAAATGGCACCTCGGCCACACCACCTGGTTCTTCGAGACGGTGATCCTCGCGCGCCATGTGCCCGGCTACGTGCCGTTCGACGAACGCTTCGCCTACCTGTTCAATTCGTACTACGAGGCGCTCGGCCCGCGCCACGCGCGGCCGCAGCGCGGGATGCTGTCGCGGCCGTCGCTCGACGAGGTCCATGCCTACCGGCGCCACGTCGACGCGCGGCTGCTGGAACTGGTGGCGGGCGCCGACCTGCCGCTGCTCGTCGAGATCGCGCCCGAGATCACGCTCGGCCTGAACCATGAGCAGCAGCATCAGGAACTGCTGCTGACCGACATCCTGCACGCGTTCTCGCTCAATCCGCTGCTGCCTGCCTACCGCGCCGACGGCGCCGCGCCGAGCCTGCCCGCCGGCCCGCCGGCGGGCG
This sequence comes from Burkholderia glumae LMG 2196 = ATCC 33617, assembly GCF_000960995.1. NCBI lineage: Bacteria > Pseudomonadati > Pseudomonadota > Betaproteobacteria > Burkholderiales > Burkholderiaceae > Burkholderia > Burkholderia glumae. The sequence goes on from NZ_CP009434.1 coordinate 984,809, forward strand.
CACCGCGCTGGCTCGCGCATGCGGGCGGCATCGTCGAGATCGGCCACGACGGCAACGGTTTCGCGTTCGACAACGAAGGCCCGCGCCACCAGGCGCTGGTGCGGCCGTTCGAGATCGCGGACCGGCTGGTGAGCAACCGCGACTACGCGGCCTTCATCGCCGACGGCGGCTACAAGAGCGCGGCGCTGTGGCTGTCCGACGGCTGGGCGGCGGTACAGCGCGAAGGCTGGCGTGCGCCGGCCTACTGGCATGCGCGCGAGGCCGGCGCCGAGCCGCCGGACGCGGCCGGCTGGCAGGCGTTCGGCCTAGGCGGCCTGCAGGCGCTCGATCCCGACGCGCCGGTGCAGCATCTGAGTTTCTTCGAGGCCGCGGCCTATGCGGAATGGGCCGGCGCGCGGCTGCCGACCGAGTTCGAATGGGAGGCGGCCTGCGCGCTGCCCGGCATCGCGCAGATGCTCGGCCACGTCTGGCAATGGACGCGTTCGTCCTACGATCCGTATCCGGGCTTCCGGCCGCTGCCCGGCATTGCCTCGGAATACAACGGCAAGTTCATGGTGGGACAGCAGGTGTTGCGCGGCAGCAGCCTCGCCACGCCGCGCGGCCACGCGCGGCCGACCTACCGCAACTTCTTCCCGCCGGCCGCGCGCTGGCAATTCACAGGAGTGCGCCTTGTACGAGACCTCTGACCTGTTCCGACCCGACGCGGGCACCGCTGCCCGTGCCCGCAAGCCGAGCCCGTTCGGCCGCGACCTGATCGAAGGGCTGAGCACGACGCCTCGCAGCATTTCGCCGAAGTATTTCTACGACGCGGCCGGCTCGGCGCTGTTCGACCGGATCTGCGAACTGCCCGAGTACTATCCGACCCGCACCGAGCACGCGATTCTCGAACGCCACGCGGCCGACATCGCCGCCGCGTTCGGCGCCGGCGCGAACCTGATCGAGTTCGGCGCCGGTTCGCTGTCGAAGATCCGTTTCGTGCTCGATGCCTGCATCGCGAGCGTGCCGCCCGCGAGCTACGTGCCGGTGGACATCTCGGCCGCCCATCTGCGCCAGTCGGCCGAGACGCTGCGCCGGCAGTACCCGGGCCTCGACGTGCAGCCGGTGGCGGCCGACTACCTGCAGGCCGAATCGATGCGCGAACTCGCGCGCGTGCCGGCGCGGCGCGTCGGCATCTTCTTCGGCTCGACGATCGGCAATTTCTCGAACGAGGAGGCCGAGACGTTCCTGAGCCGTTCGGCCGCGCTGCTGGCGGGCGGCGGGATGCTGATCGGCGTCGATCTGGTGAAGGACGAGGCGATCCTCAACGCGGCCTACAACGATTCGGCCGGCGTCACGGCCGCGTTCAACCTGAACCTGCTCGCGCGCGCCAACGCCGAACTCGGCGCCGATTTCGAACTCGAGCACTGGGCGCACCGTGCGTTCTACGACAGCCGCCTGCAGCGCATCGAGATGCATCTGGTGAGCCGCCGCGAGCAGACCGTCCACGTGGGTGGCCGCGGGTTCCGGTTCGCCGAGGGCGAGACGCTCCATACCGAGAACTCGCGCAAGTTCACCATCGACGGATTCCGCGAGCTCGCCACCCGCGCCGGCTTCGTGCCGGCGGCGGTATGGACCGACGAGGCGCGGCTGTTCAGCCTGCACTGGCTGGCGAGCCCCGCGCGTTGAGCGTGCCGCTGGCGTGGCGATGGCGCCCGTGACCGGCAGCTGAGAGGCGCGCGGGCCGGCTCGCGAGCACGCTGCGCGAGGTGCCGCCGGCTTCGAGCGGCGGCGTGGCGGCGCGGCGTGCCCGACCTGCCGTGCCGCCGGCTGTCGCCATCAGGGCCGAGGGGGCGGCGCGAGCCGCCGCGCCACGCGGCGCAGCAGGTCGTGCAGCACGGTGCCGCTGCGGGTGGCGCTGAAATCGATCGCGTCGATCGCGTTGCGCACGATCAGCGCGAGCTCCGTTTCTCCCTGGATGACCAGGCGCCGGTTGAAGAACAGCGTATCGGCGTCGACCTCGCGCGCGGCGAGCCGGATGAAGTCGCCGCTGCCGGCGGCGATGCGGATCGCGGGCGCCGTGCCGGCAGCCGGGTTGGCGGCCCGACCGGTGGCCGAAGCCGTCCCCGGAATGTCCGACGCGACCCGAAAGCCGTCGTCGCCGAGCGTGAGGCCGATCGCGATGCCGAGATCGGTCACCTCGATCACGTAGCGGCGGCCCGCGATGCGCGTGCGCGCCTCGTCGTCGAGTTGCGGCAGCAGGTGCCGGTCGAGCAGCAGGCACAGCACCGTGGCGGGCGGCCTGACGGGCAGCAGGGCCAGGCCGCGGCGCAGCGGCGGCAGCAGGAAGGCTCCGGCGAACCGCGTCATCGTGCCTCCACGCCGGCGGTGGCCGCCACGCCCGGCTGGCCGAACCAGAAGCCGTCGCAGGGCGCGGCGTCCTGCCAGCCGCACAGCGCGCGATAGGCGTCGTCGGGCCCGATCGCGCCGTGCAGCCGATCGGCGAAGGTCTCGATGATCGCGGCCGTGTGCTCGGCCTGCGGGCTGATGCGCAGGATCGACACGCCGGCCTCGGCCATGCTCTCGATCGCGCGCGCGAGGTTGACCACCTGCGAGGTCTGGGTCTGCACGCCGTTCAGGCGGATGAACGGCTGCCCGTCGAGCGTCGCCGCTTCGAGGCCGCTCGCGTAGTCCGCGCAGCGGTGCCCGCATTGATCCTTCTGCAACTGATGGTGCCGCGCCGTGAAGCAGCGCGCCGAGAACGACAGCGGGGCATGGCCGAACGCGAGGCATTCGATCTCGCTCGCCGAGCGGCGCTGGCGGCGGATCGCGTCGAGCGTGTCGCGCGTGCATTCGATCGGCGCGACCCAGCGGCATGTGCCGAGCCCGGCCAGCCAGTCGAGCGTCGGTGCGCTGTAGCAGTTCACGTGCGGTCCGGCCACGAACGGCTTGCGGCGCGCCAGCAGCCCGATTGCCGACAGGTCGTTGGCCTCGATCGGGAACGCGTCCGCTTCCACCAGCGTGCGCAGGCGGCGCAGGTCGGCTTCGGTCTCGGGCATGGCCAGCGTGGAGAGCACGGCCTCCTTGCCGTGCGCGCGCAGCATGCGTGCCACCTCGAGCCAGTCGGCCGTGCGCATCCGGTGCCGCTTCGAGCAGACCACTTCACCGAGATAGACGATGTCGACGCGCGTGCGCGCCACCTCGTCGTAGAACTTCATGATGTCGTCGCGGCTCCAGTAGTACTGGATCGGACCAAGGGAGAGTTTCATCGCGGGGATCATTTCCATGGGCGCGAATAGGCGCCGAGCGTGTCGGCCTGCCCTTCGGACAGCGCGCCGAGCGAGCAGGACCAGGCGGGATCGAAGCTCATCGCGTCGCCCTCCTGCGCGAGCCGGTCGAGCGCCGCGCGCCAGACGCGCGTGACGGCGGCGGTGTAGGCCGGGCCGCGCTGCCGGCCCTCGATCTTGACGGCGCGCACGCCGATGCGCGCGAGTTCGGGCAGCAGCGACAGCGCGTTCAGGCTGGTGGGCGCCTCGAGCGCGTGATAGCGCTGGCCGCCGACCTCGAAGCGCCCCTTGCAAATGGTGGGATAGCTCGACGGCTCGCCCGCGCGATAGCTGTCGACGAGCACCGAGGCGAGGCGCGCGTCGAGCCAGGTCTGGCCCGCTTCCTCGCGCTCGATCCAATGGACGTGGCGGGCCGGCGAGCAGACGCCGTCGAGGTTCGGCGCGGCGCCGCTCGCATGGGCCGACAGCGCGCAGCGGCCCTCGACCATCACGCACAGGCTGCCGAAGCCGAATACCTCGATTTCCACCGAGGTGTTGGCCACGGTGTTGGCGATTTGTTCGAGCGAGAGCACGCGCGGCAGCACGGCGCGCTGGATGCCGAATTCGTCGCGCAGGAAATTGATGCCGGCATGGCTCGTGACGGAGCCCTGCACCGACAGATGCAGCCGCAACGACGGATGGACGCGCGCCGCGTAGGCCATCAGCGCGGGGTCGGCGACGATGATCGCGTCGATGCCGATGCCGGCTGCCAGATCGATCGCGCGGGTCCAGGGCGAGAGGTCGGCGCCGCTCGCGTAGGTGTTGATCGCGAGCAGCACCCGGCTGCCGGCCGCATGGGCATGCCGCACGCCGTCGGCCAGCGTGTTGCGGTCGAAGTTCAGCCCCGGGAACGCGCGCGCGTTGGTGTCGCCCTTCAGCCCGACATAGACGCAATCGGCGCCGCCGTCCACTGCCGCGCGCAGCGCGGGCAGATTGCCGGCGGGGCAGACGAGTTCGGGGATCTTCAGTTCGGGCATGGCATTCCTGGTCGATCGTGACGGTGGCCGGCGCGCCCGAGGCTGCCGGATCGGTGCTGCGCCGGGCACGCGAAGGCGCGCCCGGCTTCATTGGCGGCGCCTTGGCTTCGTCGGCGCCGTGCCGGGGGACTCGTGCAGGGCGGTGAACCTCGCCGGCGGGCCGCGAACGCGGCCCTGAAGTCGAAGCCCATCCATGACGCGTTTGCGGATGCGGGTTGGACGGTCATGGCAGCGCCACGGGCAGCCCGAGACGAACCACGCAGTCGAGCCGATCCGGGCAGTCGCACGTCGAGAACGGTACGACGCCGCCGAGCTTCGGAGCATGCGCCAGCTCAATGACTATCGTCAGCGCGGCTGGACGAGGAACAAGCGTTCGGCGAATTCCCCTGCATGCCGATGTTGAACGCGGAAACGGGGCGGTGATGGCCCATCACGCGTGCCCCGATCTCGCGGCGGGTGCGCTCGCGATGGTCCGGCTCGGCGCCGGACGGACTTGCCGGACACACATGGCGAAGCGGCTGGGAGACGCTCCGCGCGCCGACGGGCAGGCGTCGGCGATTCGGCGATTTCGGCACCGGCCCTCGCGCGTGAAGCGGTAGGCGGCGCCCGCGGCCGGCGTCGTCTCGAGCTTGTCGAGGTGGCTCGTCCGCGTGCGGAAGCCGGCGGTGCGGCCGCCGATATGGGCGATCAGCCGCAGGGCGAGCCGATGGCCGGCCGCCGTGCCGATCGCGTCGGTGTTACTGCGGCTCGTCTCGTTCACGTCGAGCGCGCCGACGTGGCGGCGCAGCGTGTCCGGATCGCGACCGCCGCCGATCGGCTGCTGCGGCCGTCCTCACCGGCGCAACGGCCAGGTGGCGGACTGGTTCCGCGCCGTGCCCGATATCGGCGCGTGGCCCCATGCAGCGCTGCGCCGCCGGTGGCGCCAATCGATGTCGTCGACTGCATGAAGTTGGTTGCGTATGCAACGGTAAGAGGTCGATCGGCCGGCGAACCGGGACGGCTAAGGGGGGCCGCCGAGCGCGGCCCTCAGCAGGTCCGCCGAGGTCGGCGGCGCGCTGCCGACCGTGTACCCCGGGCCGCCGCGGCCAGCCGCCGGAGCCGGAGGGGGGGGGCGTCCGGCCCAGCTCGCGCGCCGGCCTCGCCAGGCGCGCGTCCGCCTTCGGCCGCGGGTTGAATGCCCGGCAGCCTGCCGATACCATTCGGTGTCCGACAATCGAACCACCTGTCTCATGTACCAGAAAGGAACCGCGCTCGAACTGCAGTTTGCCCCGCGCCGGCTCGTGAACGATGGCGCAGAAGCCTGGCGCATCGAACTGACGGCCGACGACGTCGAGCGCCTCTATCGTGGGCTCGATGCCTGTCTGGCCGCCGGCCGCACACCGGGCGCCGGCCCGTTGGTGGTGAGCCTCGACGCGGCGCCGTCAGCAGACGGCGCCGCCGCGCCCGCCATCGCGCCGCAGGCGCCAGACGTGCCGCCGCCCGGCGAATTCCGGCAGTTCGTCTGCCTGATCTGCGGCTGGATCTACGACGAGGCAAGCGGCGACGTCGAGCACGGCGTCGCGCCCGGCACGCGCTGGGAGCAGGTGCCCGACGACTGGCGCTGCCCGCTCTGCGATGTCGGCAAGGCGGACTTCGTGCTGGCGGAGTTCTGAAGCGGCACGTCGCGGTGGCAGGCCGCCGCCCGGTCGCCTTTTTGCCGTCTTCGACGGCGCGCTGCGGTATCGCATGGGTTCGCACCGGTATCGCCCCGCTGCGGCGCCGTCGATACCGTTCGGGCGGCCCGCCGGCCGCTGGCGCCGCGCCTTTATTTGGCGTCATCGCTCAAGCCGCCTTCAAGCCGATCGGGAACGTCCTTTAAGATGGCGGCAGCGGCAGCCCCGTTCCTTACGTCCTGACGAGAGTGTTCCGATGATCCAGTCTTCCCGTTCCATGCCGGACTCCGGCCGCCCGAAAGCGCAGGCGATCGCGCTCGGCGTGCTCTACACGGTACTCGTCGCGCTCGCGCTGTGGATCATTCGCGCGTTCCTGCCGGCCATCGCCTGGGCCGGCGTGATCGCGATCGCGCTATGGCCCGCGCTGCGCCGGATCGACGCGATTCGCTGGCTGAGCGGGCGCCGCACCTTGGTTGCGATCCTGCTGACCTCGGCGGTCGGCCTGCTGCTGGTGGCGCCGGTGGCGATCGCGGTGGCGCAGGCCGCCGGGCAGATCCACGACGTGTTCGCCTGGGTTCACGACGCGCGGGCCAACGGCATTCCGCTGCCCGATGCGGTTTATCACCTGCCGTTCGGTTCGAGGCAGGTGGCCGCCTGGTGGCAGGCCAATCTGGCTCAGCCGCTGCATGCGCCGGCCGGCGTCAAGGGCATGAACGGCGAGGCGTTCGTCTCGTACGGCAAGGCGTTCGGCTCGCACGTGTTGCATGCGGCCGTGTTGTTCGGCTTCATGCTGGTCACGCTGTTCGTGATCTTCCGGGCCGGCCCGCGCATGTCCGAGTCGCTGATGCGCGGCGTGCAGCGCGCGTTCGGCGCGAACGGCGCGTCGCTGACGCAGCGCATGGTGTCGGCAGTCTACGGCACCGTGACGGGCCTGGTGGTGGTCGGGCTCGGCGAGGGCGCGCTGCTCGGCGTCGCCTACGCGGTGGCGGGCGTGTCGCATGCGGCGCTGCTCGGGCTCGTGACCGCGGTGGCGGCGATGCTGCCGTTCTGCGCGCCGGTGGTGTTCTGCGGTGCCGCGCTGTGGCTGTTCCTCGTCAAGGGAGCCGCGGCCTGGGCGATCGGCCTGGCCGTGTTCGGCGCGGTGGTGGTGTTCGTGGCCGAGCATTTCGTGCGGCCGGTGCTGATTGGCGGCTCCGCGCGGCTGCCGTTCCTGCTGGTGCTGTTCGGCATCCTCGGCGGCGCCGAGACGTTCGGCCTGCTCGGCCTCTTCATCGGGCCGGCGCTGATGACGGTGCTCACCGTGCTGTGGAGCGAGTGGGTCGAATAGGCGGCGCGCCGATGGTTGCGCGCGCATGCGTCGTACCGCGCCGACCGGTGCGGGCGCAGATAACTTTACAGAATTCCACATGGATCGGGGCGAGGTGGATTAGGATGCGCAAATGACGACCGATCGTGTTGCACGGAGACTGACCGGCATGTTTGCCTCGCCCCAGCGTTCTTCCATCGCCGCGCTGCCCTTCGCCGCGAGCCTGCTGCTGTCGGGCTGCTCGTGGTTCGGCTGGGCGCATCAGCCGTCGTTCTCGTATGCGCGGCTGCCGGTGCCGAGGGCGGCCTCCCAGCCGGGCGCCACGCAGCAGAAGGTGGTGCGTGCCGGCGGCAACCCGTCCAGTGTCTGGATGGTGCGCAACGGGAGCGGCGTTTGCTACAACTACCTGCTCACGCACGGCAGCGAGCATCGTCTCTACTACGTCGTGTTCGATGCCCACGGCGTGGTCACGCATCACGGCTTCTCGTCCTGCATGGAAGCCGATCGCCACGGCGATCTGCGCTGACGCGGCTGGCGGCGCGCTGCCAGCCGCGGCGCTTTCCTTTCGAACACCTTGCCAGCACGCCGGTTGCGGCGAACTCGCGGCCGCGCATTCATGACCGCGCGGCTCGCGCCGCATGCGCGAACCACCGGCGCGGCGGCCCGCACTAGGCCAGCGTGTCGACCACCCCGCCGTCCACGCGCAGCGCGGCGCCGGTGGTTGCCGAGGCCTGCGCCGAGCACACGTACACCACCAGATTCGCCACTTCCTCGGTGGTCGCCGGACGCTGCAGGATCGAGCTGGGGCGCTGGGTGCGCACGAATTCCACCGCCACCTCGTCCACCGTCTTGCCCTGCCGGTCGGCGCTGTCCTTCAGCATCGCCTTCACGCCGTCCGACATGGTCGGCCCCGGCAGCACCGAGTTGACCGTCACGCCGGTGCCGGCCGCGAGTTTCGCGAGGCCGCGTGCGATCGACAGCTGGGCCGTCTTCGAGAAGCCGTACTGGATCATGTCGGCCGGGATGTTCAGCGCCGATTCCGACGAGATGAATACCACCCGGCCCCAGTCGCGCTCCATCATTCGCGGCAGGTAGTGGCGCGAGAGCCGCACGCCCGACATCACGTTGGTCTGGAAGTAACGCTCCCATTCCTCGTCGTCGATGTCGAAGAACGGCTTCGGTCCGTAGATGCCGGCGTTGTTGACGAGGATGTCCACGGTCGGTGCCGCCTCGGTCAGCTCCCCGACGCCGGCTGCGCCGGACAGGTCGGCCGCGATGCCGGAGGCGTTCACGCCAGGTACCGACGAGCGCAGCGTGGCCAGCGCCGCGTTGACCGAGGTGTCGCTACGGCCGTTGAGGATCAGCGTCGCGCCCGCGCGCGCTAGGCCCGCCGCGATGGCATAGCCGATGCCGCCGGTGGATGCGGTCACGAGGGCGATCCTGCCAGTGAGGTTGATCTGCATGAGTGTCGGGTTCCGGAAAGGGAGCGAGAACACGAGACGTGACGCGACCGGCGCGGCACGCTCGACAATGGGACGGATCAGCTTAGACGAATCACCGGACCAGCACCGCGTGGCGCGAGCGATGGACCGGCGGGGCCGGACGGCGGGCTCCGCCGTCCCGCGCCCGGCGCTTCGCGCGGCACGGCTACCGAGCTTGCGCGCGCGAGCGCGAGACCGGGGGAGGCGATGACAGCTTGCAGCGGCGCCGCCTCGATGGACCTAGCAAAGCCGGTGCCTCCGAATTCGGCCGACGGTGCGGTGGCGGCTTCAGGATGCGCGCCGCGCGCGATGTGCATCCCCGATCGCGCGCTCGAGCCGGATCACGGCATCGTCCATCGACTCGACGGCGACGCTGCCGTAGCCGAGCACGAGGCCGTTGTAGGCCGACGGATCGGTGCCCGGCGCGCAGAACGGCGAGAGCGGCCGGATCACCAGGCCGTGCGCGCGGCCGGCGCGGTAGACATCGAGGTCGGACACGCCGGCGTCGAGCCGTGCCGACAGGTGCATGCCGCCGTCGCCGGCCGACACCGTCAGCATGCCGCCGAGACGCCGCGAAAGCGTGTCGTGCAGCGCGTCGCGGCGCTCCGCGTAGAGCCGGCGCATGCGGCGCAGGTGACGCGTGAACTGGCCGGCCTCGATGAATTCGGCGAGCGCGAGCTGGTCGGCCAGGCGTCCGCGCGGCGCGAGCGCCGCCGAGACGCGTTCGAGCTCGGTTGCGATGGCGGCCGGCACCACCACGAAGCCGATCCGCAGCGCCGGGAACATCACCTTCGAAAACGTGCCGAGATAGATCACCGGCGCATCGCGCACGCTGCTTTGCAGCGCCGCGAGCGGCGTGCCGTGATGGCGGAATTCGCTGTCGTAGTCGTCCTCGACGATCCAGGCGCCGGCGTCGCGCGCGGCCCGCACCAGCGCGACGCGCCGCTCGGGCGACATCACGGCGCCGAGCGGATATTGGTGCGAGGGCGTGACGTAGACGAGCCGCGGCGGCGCGCTGCGCCAGAGGTCGGGTGCCGGTGCGAGGCCGTGCGCGTCCACCGGCACCGGGACGAGGCGCAAGCCGGCCGCGCGTAGCGCGACGCGTGCGCCGCCGTAGCCGGGATTCTCGATCCAGGCGACGTCGCCGGCGTCGGCAAGCGCGCGGGCGCAGAGATCGAGGCCATGCTGCGTGCCGTCGGTGATCAGCACCTGATCCGCGTCGCAGGCCACGCCGCGCGAAACGCGCAGGTAGTCGACGATCGCATGGCGCAGCGGCAGGTTGCCGGCCGACGGCTGATAGTCGAGCTGCGCCGGGCCGACGCGGCGCCATGCGCGTTCGACCGCGCGCCGCCACGCCGCGAGCGGGAACGCATCGAGCGCCGGCACGCCGGGCACGAACGCCCCGGTTTCGCCGGCGCGATCCGAGAAGTGGCCGAGGCTGGTGGCGCGCCGTGACAGCGGCGGCGGCGCGAGCGGGGCGTCGGCGTCGGGCTCGGCCGGCAGCACCATACGGGCCACGCGCGTGCCTTGCCGGTCCGCCACCACGAAACCCTCGGCGGCGAGCCGCTCGTAGGCGTAGAGCACCGAATTGCGTGCGATCCGCAGCGTCTCGGCGAGCGCGCGCGACGAGGGCAGCGCCGTGTCCGCGTCGAGCGCGCGCCGCAGGATCGCTTCGCGCAGACTGGCGTACAGGCGGTGCTGCTGGCTGAGCCGGCCCGGGCCGGCACCCTCGCCGCCGGCCTCGCGCGAGAACGCCGCGAGCAGGACACGGTAATCCATCGTGGCTCCAAATCTGATCGAACGGATCAAGCCGTGCATGGTGCCATGGATTTCGCCGGGCTTGTGCGTCCGTCCCCGCGGCCGGGCAGTGGCAACGCGCCCCCGCCGCGCGGCGGACGAGGCCGGCGCGGGCACGGCATGGGAAAGGGCCGTGGGCAAGGGCGCCCACGCGATGGAAGGGGGCGCGGCGCGGTCACGCCGGCCGTGAGCCGAAGCGGACGGCGTGCGCAAGTGCGCCGATCCGCCTGCCGCCGGCTGCGCCGTGCTGCCGTTCGCCCTCAATCGGCCGTGTCGCCGCCCTTCGGCACCTTCGACCACGCGGCGTGCCCCGGCAGCGGCGACCACGCCGGGCGCTTCGCCGTTGCCGTGTCGATCACGACGAGGTAGCGTCCCGCATCGGGCGTCGGCTCGCGCGGCGCGTCGCGCAGGATGCGCGGTAGCTCGCCTTGCGCGGCACGTGTCTCGTAGTCGGCATCGAGGATGCCGCGGTGATCGAGGAACGCGTTCAACGAGCCCGGGATCCGCACGCAGCCCTTCGAGTGGCGGATGCCGAGCAGCGGCTCGAGCTTGTCGGGGTCGGTCGAGTGCATCTGGAACCGCATCGGCGACGTGCCGCCCTTGCCCCAGCCGCGCTGACCGTCCACCCAGCCGAAGTCGAAGATGCGCCGGCCGCGCGCGCCGTAGCCGCGAATCCGGTTGTCGTTCTCGGTGCCCTCGGCGCGGAAATCCATGTTGACGGGCGAATGCTCGAACACGCCGGTCGGCGTGAGGAAGTGATCGTACCGGCCGGGCCAGCCGGTACTCACCGGTGAGGCCCCGATCCACTGCCAGGCGTTGTGCGCGGTGGTGCGGAAATAGACGAACAGCGCCTGCACGTTGGGCGCGCGGTCGACGAGCACGACGTATTCGCCGGCCAGGTCGCCGCGGCCCTTGGCGGCCAGTGCCTGCTGCAGGCGCTCCGCGTATTCGTGCTGCGCGGCCTCGGGCACCGCGAGGCGGCGCGTCACCTCGCGTGCATAGGCGTCGCGCATCGCGAGCGCGCGGCGCGTGATGATGGCGGCCTGGTCGGCATCGGCCGGCGGCGCATGGAACACCGGCGGCGGCAGTTCTGCCGGGACTTCCGGCGCTTCGGCCGAGGACGCGGCCGAGGCGCCCGAGGCGGGCGCGGCTGCCGAAGCAGCGGACGCGGGCGCGGCGGACGCGGTGTGCGTGGCCGCAGCGGAGGCGGCACCGGAGGCGGCGGCCGCCGACGAGGATGCCGCCGCCGAGGACGCCGCCGCCGTGGCGCTGGCCGGTGCCTCGGCGGCGGGCTGTCCGGGCGCCAGCGCCGATGCGCTCGCGCTGGGCATGCCGAACACGACGGCCGCAGCTACGGCGAGCGCGCCGATGGGCCGCCGCAAGGAGGGAACGACGAAGTCTCGCATCGAGTGGCCTCGTGATAAACGTCGATTTCCATGAGGCAAGGCTGGCCCGATTTCGTTCGCCGCCAGCGCTGGCGCGGTTGTGACGACTTGTAAGCGGGGTCGGAGCCAGTTGAACCGGCAGCGCCGGCATCTCGGCCGGTTGCCGGTGGTGCCAGGGGAGGCCGGTGGCCGCGTGCCGGCGAGTCAGCCGAGATCGGCGTCGTCGATTTCCTTGCGTTCGCGACGTTCCTCGTTGCCGCGCCGGGCGCGCAGTCGCTGGCGCGCGAGCACCGAGATCACTTCTCCGGTGCTCGCGTTGGCGGGGATTTCATTGCGAATGACTTTCGGCACGGCCGGCAGCCCGGCGCGCTGCCGTTTCAGTGCGCGCGCGATCGCACGCCGGCAGGCCGGGCCGTGGCATTCCCATTCGTCGCGCAGGCGTTCGCAGTAGCGGCATGGTTCCATTCCCAAAGTCTACCCGGAATCGGTTTTCGCTTCGTATCGCGATAGGCGCGCGCGAGCCGGCCGTTGGCGATCCGAAACATCGCGGCGAGCTGAGCGGCGTGCCGTAAACGCGCGATGCGGCGCAGACGGGATGGATTGGGGCCAGGTTTCGCGGCGCGCATTTGCAACGCAGCAAATGATTGCAACAATTTCGATAATTGTGCCGATCTCTGTTGGTAACGCACCGTATTGCGACGCGCAAACCCCGACTGCCGACGGCGTGCCCCCGCGTTTTGGAGCATGTCTTCTTGAAAAAAATAATCGGCGACATCAGGGAGAACACCTACAATTGCCAACATTGACGGTATAGTAGCGCGCTTGCCGGCGCCAGTCCCCACGCCGGCGAAACCGTCGGTGTATTGGACCGACCTCCGCGATTTCACCCCGGACGATGCAAGACATTCTGTTGCTCATCGCCGCGTCGATCGGCTTTGCGATCGCCGCGCTCACCGCCGGCCTCTGGTTTGCCGGCCGGCAGGCTCGACGCAATCCCTACTCGCGCCACGCGCTCGTGCGCCAGACGGTGCCGCTCGACGGCCGCGATTCGCGCGGCGACGCCGCCTCTGACGCGCTGCGTGCCGCGCACTCCGGCGCAGCGGTATCGGCCGCCGCCGCCGAGGGCGCCGTTTCGCACGCGGCCGGGGCGAACGACGAGCTCGCCGCGCCGGCGATGCGCGTGGTCGTCGCCGGTGCGGCCAGCGCCGCCTTGCGCGACGCACAGGCGGCCGCCCGCGCCGCGATCCGTGACGCACGCGACGCCGATGCCGACGCGGTCGACCTCGAACAGCGCGCCGCGCAGGCGGTGCGCAATGCGCAGCCGAACGTGCCGGGCTCCGAGGCGCTTGCGCTGCGCCTGCAGGATCGCGCGCGGCGCGCGCGCCGCTACGCGACGCTGGCCTCGCAGTGGGCCGCCGATGCGCGCAATTATGCTGAGCTGGCGGCCGGCGAGGCGGCCGGCTCCCATGCCGCGCTCGCGATCGAGCGCGCGGTGCAGGCGGCCGGCGCGCGCCGCGAGGCGCAGCGGCTCGCCGCGCAGCGTCTGGGCCGGATACGCGGCCTGCAGACGGCCGAGCGCTGAGCCGCGGCGGTGCCGCGCTGCGCGGCGCTCAGTGTCCGCCGCCCGTCGCGCGCTTCGCCTTCGCGCGCCGCGACAGCATGTTCATCCCCTCCACGAACGCCGAGAACGCCATCGCCGCGTAGATATAGCCCTTCGGCACATGGCTGCCGAAGCCTTCGGCGATCAGCGTCATGCCGATCACCACCAGGAAGCTCAGCGCGAGCATCACGATCGTCGGGTTGCGGTCGATGAAGCGCGACAGCGGGCCGGCCGCGAACATCATCACGGCGACGGCCGCGATTACCGCCACGAACATGATCGCGACGTGCTCGGTCATGCCGATCGCGGTCACGATGCTGTCGACCGAGAACACCAGGTCGAGCACGAGAATCTGCCCGATGGCCGCGAACGGCGTGAGCAGCGCGGTGCCCGCGCCGCTCGAGCCGGGCTCGCCGCCGCTCGGCGAGACGTGGTGGTGGATCTCGCGGGTCGCCTTCCAGACCAGGAACAGGCCGCCCGCGAGCAGGATGATGTCGCGCCACGAGAACGCGTGATCGAACAGCGTGAAGGCCGGCTGCGTCAGGCGCGCGATCCAGGCCACGGTGCCGAGCAGGGCCAGCCGCATCACCAGCGCGAGCCCGATGCCGATGCGCTGGGTGCGCATGCGTTGCGCCTCGGGCAGCTTGTTGCTGAGGATCGAGATGAAGATCAGGTTGTCGATGCCGAGCACGATTTCCATCGTGACCAGCGTGACGAGGGCGGCCCAGACGGCCGGGTCGGCGGCGAGTGTCAGCAGGTGGTCCATGGCGGGCGGGTTCCGGAATCCGGTGGAAGATGATCGGGCTTGTTATGATCGGCGATCTTGGACTTCGGAAAAACCAGTTTCAAGCTGAATGAACAATCGGTTTTTACGAAGTTTTCGTATCGCCTTTGCAGGCCGTCTCGCGTTGATGCCGGGTCCATCATGCTGAATTTCCGCCATTTGTACTACTACTGGGTCGTCGTGCAGGAGGGCGGCTTCGCGCGCGCGGCCGGGCGGCTCGGGATGGCCGTGCAGACCATCAGCGCGCAGGTGCGCGAACTCGAGCGCGCGCTCGGCCACGCGCTGCTGAAGCCGGCCGGGCGCGGCGTGACGATGACCGAAGCGGGACAGGCCGCGTTCGCGCGCGCCGACGAGATGTTCCGGATCGGCGCGCGGATCGCCGACGACGTGCGCGCGGCGGCCGGCGGCGAGCTGGCCCGCTTCGCGATCGGCCTGACCGACGGCGTGTCGAAACTGGCCGCGCACGCGGTGCTCGCGCCGGCGCTCGACACGCCGTCGCTGCGGCTGCTCTGCCACGAGGGCGAACTCGAGGCGCTGCTCGCGGAACTGGCGCTGCACCGGCTCGACCTCGTGCTGGCCAGCCAGCCGGCGCCGCCGCATCCGACGCTGCGGCTCACGAGCGAGCGGCTCGCGGCCTCGGCGGTGGACTGGTACGGGCCGGCCGCGATCGTCACCGCGGCGGCGCGCGAGCGCTTTCCCGGCAACCTCGCGACGCTGCCGGTGCTGCTGCCCACCGCGCAGTCGCCGCTGCGCGCGCAGCTCGAGCGCAGCTTCGAGGCGCTCGGCGTGCGGCCGAGGATCGTCGGCGAATTCGAGGACAGTGCGCTGATGGCCGTGTTCGGGGCGCGCGGGCTCGGCGTGTTTCCGCTGGCCGAGGCCGGGGCCGGCGACGCGGCGCTGCTGCGCGGCCTGCGCCGGCTCGGGCGGGCGCAGGGCGTGGTCGACGAGATCTACGCGATCCGCTCGCGGCGCGGCGAGCATCATCCGCTTGCCGGCAAGCTGCGCCGCCCGCCGGCCTGAACGCCTGCCCGCCCGTCCTGCCGCACGACCCGCAGCCTGGCGGTCCGCCAGCCCGCGGCGCCGGCTCCCGGCGCGGGGCGAGCCTCCGATCACGACCGTTCGAACCGGCGCGTTCCTGCTTGCCCGCCTGCGGGATGGTCCCCATAATGGAGCGGCCATCAGGGGGAGCCGGCGTGCCGGCTGAGAGGTTCCGCTCACGGAACGACCCCGGAACCTGATCCGGATCATGCCGGCGTAGGAATGAGGTCATCCACGTGTCGATTGCCGTTATCACGGCCGCGCCCGCGCCGGCCGCCTCATCGCTCCCGCCGCGTTCGCGCGTTCGCAGCCGGTGCCGATGACGCCGCCCGTCATTGCCCTGGTGCTGTTCGCCGCGGTCCTGCACGCGACCTGGAACGCCGTGCTGCGCAGCGGCGCCGATCGCCTCTGGACCATCACCGTCATGAGCTTCGCGACCACCGCGGCGGCGCTCGCCTGTGCGCCGTGGCTGCCCTTGCCGGCGCGCGCGAGCTGGCCCTGCCTCGCGCTCTCGGCGCTGCTGCAGGTGGGTTACAGCGTGTTTCTGGCCCACGCGTACAAGGGCGCGGAACTCGGCCAGGTGTATCCGATGGTGCGGGGCGCGATACCGGTGCTGGTGGCGCTCGGCGGCTATCTGTGGGCCGGCCAGCGCCTCGACGCGGGGGCGCTGGCCGGCGTGCTGCTGATCTCCGGCGGCATCGCGAGCCTGGTGCTGGGGCGCCGCCGGATTGCGCGGCGGCCGCTGGTGGCCGCGCTCGCCACCAGCCTGTTCGTTGCCGGCTACGTCACCACCGACGGCGTGGGAGCGAGGCTGGCCGGCGACTCGCGCGCCTACGCGGTCTGGATCTTCGTGGTCTACGGCGTGCTGATGCCGGCCGCCTTCGTGCTGCACGGGCGCCGGCTCGGCAGCGGCCATGCGTGGCGCGAGACCGCCAAGGCGGCGGCGGGCGGCGTGATCTCGATGATCGGCTACACGGCCACGGTCGCGGCGCTCTCGCTCGGGCCGATCGGGCCGGTCTCGGCGCTGCGCGAGACCAGCATCGTGTTTTCGCTGATCCTCGGCTGGGCCTGCCTGGGCGAGCGCCCGACCGGGCAGCGGATCGCGGCTGCCGCGGCGGTCGTGGCCGGTGCCGCGTGCCTCGCGTATCGCGCCTGAGGCAGGCCGGGCGCGGCGCTCACGAAGCGACCGCAGCGCGCCGGTCGGCCGCGCGCGACGCCAGGAAGCGTGCGCGCGCCAGCAGTTCGCCTTCGCGGAAATACCCGCCGCGCAGCGTGCGCGTGAAGCCGGACCCACCGAAGTCGCCGCGGCCATGGAAGATCCGGCGATTGTCCCAGACCACCATGTCGCCCTGCGACCACGCATGCAGGTACGACCGTTCGGTCGCCGCCAGCCGCGACTTGAGCGACTGGTAGGCACGGAAGAGGGGCAGCATCTCGTCGAAGCCGATGCCGTCGAAGAACATCTTCGTCGGATTGTTGATCAGGCGTTCGATCGAGCCGTCCGGCGCGAGCCGCACGATCGGCGTGCGATGCTCGTAGCGCTTGCGTGCCTGTGGATAGTCGGCGCGATAGAGCACCGGCGTGCGGGCGAGCAGCGCGAACGCATCGGGCTGGGCCTCGCGCAGCTCGCAGGCGATCGTGAAGCCGTCCACGAAACGCGTGCTGCCGATGCCGTCTCGCGCGCATTGCGAACTCACGTCGAGGCCATACAGGAACTGGTAGTCGGGCGGCGGCGAGCAGTACGGGATGTCGGTGTGCAGCGGCAGCGCCTTGGTGCTGAACGACACGCTGTCGGTCTCCTCGTCGGCCTTCACTTCCAGATCGAAGAACTCCCCGAAGTAGGAGCGATCGAGAAACCCCGCCAGCTGCCGGCATACCGCCCCGAACTCGACGGTGCGCGTCGGCTCCGCCTTCAGCACCACCAGCCCGTATTCGAACAGATGCTGCAGCGCCCGATGCAGCAGCGCGCCGTCGTCGAGCGCCGCGGCGAGCTCGAAGCGCAGCGCCGGCGGGGCGCCGTCCGGCCAGCGGCGCCAGGCGGGGCGGGCGTCGGCCGGTGCGGCGCGTCGTGGCTGGTCGTAGTCCTCGTCGCGCAGGCGGTCGAAGCCGTAATGGCTCGGATGGCCATCCGGCCAGACGATGCGCAGGCCCGTGGCGTCGGCGCTGAGGGCGGCCGGCCGCAGGTCGGCCGGCACCACGCCCGGATCGAAGTGCCGCTGGCGGCAATGGCGGTTGAAGCAGCTGGCGCATTGGCACGCCTGGCGCAGCCATACCCAGTGGTAGCGGCTCGTGCTGCCGTCGGGCCAGGCGACTTCCAGATGCTCGCGATGCGAGGTCAGCATGTGAGGGATCTCCAGTAGGACTGCCAAGCGAGCGCGCTCATGCCTTGTCCGCCATGAACAGGCCCTGCGTCAGCCAGCCGGCCTTCATGAAGCGGATCTTGCGCTGCCAGCGCTCGACGATGTGCCCGGCGTCGGCTTCGTCGATTGCCGGATCGCCCGAGGCCTGCCGCGCGCGATAGCGGCGCAGGTCGTCCGTGAGCTGCGCTTGCGCGAGCGCGCTCAGGTCGTGCTGCTCGACACGGGCGAAGCCGGCCTCGGCGATGAGGCGCGCGTAGTCGTCGATCGATTTCAGGTCGTAACCCGACACGGCCATGTAGTCGTCGAACTCCGCCGAGCTGCGGTGCCGGCAGAAGTCCGTGACCAACAGCCGGCCGCCCGGCTTGAGCAGCGCATGGCAGCGCGCGAACAGCGCGGGCTTGGCATGCTCGTACATCAGCACGTCGCGCGAGTAGATCAGGTCGAAGCTGCCTGGGTCGAGCTGTGCGTCGTGCACGTCGCCATTGACGAAGCGCACGCGCCGGCGCGGGTCGCGCGTGGTCTGGCGGATCACCGACAGTTCCGTCATGCGTGGCGCGGTGTCGAGGCCGACCACTTCCACGTCGTAGCGATCCGACAGGTAGAACGCCGCGCCGCCGAGTCCCGAGCCGATGTCGAGCAGCCGCATGCCCGGTGCGAGCGCCATGCGGTCCCCCAGCGTGGCCTGGAAGCCGGCCAGGCCGCCGGGACTCTGAAAGCCTTCGCCGTAGATAATTTCGGAACGGAGAATATTGCGAGGCTCCGTATACCGTTGCACCTCGTAGTCTCTGGAAAATCCGGTCGTGGCTGCATGCATTATTCACCTCTCGTATTGGCATACCTCGGTTGCGCGCCAGGAATTCGATGCAGGAATGAATTGATTCATGCCGGGTGCCGTCCGAAAAGCCCCGATCATTTCACCTGGATGTCTCCATCAATTCGTTCAGCGCACCGAAAAATCCTTGCTGGTAAGGTTTTTGGCCGAATCGAGTGGCACTGCAACATTTTCGACAGGCCATTCCGATTAAAAGCTGGAATATTTGTCAGGTAAGTTTCGATTCCGGCTTTTCGCGGGTGACGGATATGGAATCACCAGTGCGATGGCGTGTCAATTGAATGATGCGTGGTGCGATCGGAAATTAATTGGCCGCGAAAACTGATTTAATATCTTTTTGATACGACGCGACTGTAATCGATGTGTTATTTTTGAAAGCCAGTGAATCGGGCGGGCGGTTTTTCGGCGGCGGGCGGTTTTTCGGCGGCGGGCGGCGCGCTCGCCGGGCACCACCGAAGCGCAGCGGACGCCGCCGGCAATCCGAAGGAGAGCGAACCTTGATGGGCGAGCAATCGGGCGATGGCCCGCAGGCAGCGGCCGCCTGGCCGCGTGTCGCGGTGATCGCCGTGGTGTTTCGCGGCGACGAGCTGATTCTCGTGCAGCGCGGGAAGGAGCCGCAGAAGGGCAGCTGGGGCTTTCCCGGCGGCTCGGTCGAGCCGGGGGAGAGCCTGCACGACGCGGCGCGGCGCGAACTGATGGAGGAGACGGGCGTGCAGGCCGAGGTCGGCGAACTGGTCGACGTGGTCGAGGTGCGCGAGTTCGATGCGAGCGGCCGGCATCACCACTACGTGCTGATCGCGTTGCTGTGCCGCCACCTGAGCGGCGAACCACGGCCCGGCGACGACGCGGTCGATTGCCGGTGGGTGCGGATGCCGGACGGCATTCAGGCGTTTCCCGGCGTTCTGGCGGAGCACGTCGGCCGGGTCGGCCTGCGTGCCCACGAGATCAATCATTCCGATCGAGAGAGACGACAGCGATGAAACGAATGTTCCTGGGTGGTCCGTTCAAGTCCCTGGTGGATCCCGCCACCGGCACGATGTCCGCCGAGCACATCAGCCAGTTCGGCCGCGTGATCGAGCATTTCGAGGGGCGCGGCTGGGATGTGCATTGCGCGCATCGGCGCGAGCAATGGGGCCGCGAATTCATGACGCCGGAGCAATGCACGCGCATCGATTACGAGCAGATCAGCCAGTGCGACTACTTCGTGGCGTTTCCCGGCGCGCCGGCCTCGCCGGGCACGCACATCGAGCTGGGCTGGGCCTCGGCGCTCGGCAAGCCGATCGTGCTGCTGCTCGAGGCCGGCCGCGAATACGCCTACCTGGTGCGCGGCCTGCATCAGGTCACGCGCCTCGAGCGCGTGGAGTATCGGGCCGGCGATCTCGATCCGGGCGCGATCGAGGCGGCCATCGCGCGCCTCGAGGGCGGGCGCTGATCATGCGCGCCCGCTTCGCGAATCTCGACGAGCTCTACCTCGCCACGCTGCGCGACGTCTGCACCGCCTACGAATACCGCAACGCGCCGCGCGGGCAGGCCGAGCGCGAAATCATCGGCTACAGCGCGCGGATCGAGGATCCGCGCGCGCGCTTCTGCCGCCATGCCTCGCGCAAGCAGAACGTGGTGTTCAACTATGCCGAGGCGCTCTGGTATCTGTCGGGGCGCAACGACCTCGCGTTCATCGAGTACTACGCGCCGTCGATGGCGCGCTACAGCCCCGATGGCAAGACGCTGCCGGGCACCGGCTACGGCGCGCGGCTGCTGCATTTCGGCGACGACGGCATCGACCAGATCGAACGTGCGATCGACATCCTCAAGCGTGACGATGCCGAGAGCAAACGCGTCGTGCTGCAGATCTTCGACGCTCGCGAGGACCTTTACAAGCGCAACATCGACGTGTCGTGCACGCTCGGCCTGCAACTGCTGCTGCGCGACGGGCGCCTCAACATGGTGGCCTTCATGCGCGCCAACGATGCCTACGTCGGCCTGCTCAACGACGTGTTCTCGTTTACGTTCCTGCAGGAATACCTCGCCTCGGCGATCGGCTGCGAGCTCGGCACCTATACGCACCACGTCGGCTCGGTCCACATCTACGACCAGAATCTGCTGCAGGCCGAGGCGCTGCTCGGGCCGCCCGGCACGGCCGTCACGGCAGTGGCGCCGCCGCGCATGCCCCCCGGCTGCGGGAGCGCCACGATCCGCCGCGTGCTGGAGGAGGAGGCGCGCATCCGCGCGGGGCGGGTCTCGTTCGCGGCGCTGCAGGACATCGACCTCGACCCGTACTGGCGCGACATTCTCGGACTCTTCTGGGTGTACCGGCAGATCCGCTCCGGCGCGCCCGTTCCCGATCGTTCACTGAGCTTCCTCCATCCGTTCCATCGCGACTATCTGGTCAACCGCTGGGGCGAGACGCTGGCATTGCTGCACTGACAGGGCATACACGATGAAAACCGATTGGACCGAGGATCAGGTCTCGCGCCTGTTCGACGCCTACGACGATCGCGTGGAAGCGCACTTCGGCTACCGGCCGCTGATCGCCACGCTCACCGGCATGCAGGGCACCGCGATTCGCGTGCTCGACTACGGTTGCGGCGGCGGCAAGGTTTCGCGCCGGCTCAAGGCCGCGGGCGTGGCGCACGTGACGGGCGTGGACATCGCGCCCACCATGATCGAGAAGGCCCGCGCCGCGGGCGGTGCCGACGGCGACGGGCTCGACTACGCGCTGATCCGCAGCGGCAGCACGCCGTTCCCCGATGCCAGCTTCGACGCGGCGGTGTCCTGCTTCCTGTTCATCAACGTGCCCGAGCGCGAGGAACTGGGGCGCATCGCCGCCGAGGTATTCCGCGTGCTGAAGCCGGGCGGCCGGTTCTACATCCTCGATACGAACCCCCGCACCACCGGCGTCAGCTACCCGACGTTCCGCAACGGCCACCCGGGCGTCGTCTACCACGACGGCGACGAGCGCCCGGTGTTCCTCGACATTCCGGGGCACGGCGTGTTCGAAATCATCGATACCCACTGGGACACCGCCACCTACCGCGAGATGCTGAGCTCGGCGGGCTTCGCGATCGAATCGGTGAAGGCGCTCGGCGTGGCGGACACGGTGCCGGCGCTCGACGGTGAGCCGGCCGTGGACGACCTGGGCGGCTATGCGCCGTTCGTGTTGTTCCAGGCCACCAAGCCGCATGGCTGAGGCGCGGATGCGAATCCTGGACCGGCTGCCGCAGCGCGCCGGCCGGCCGCGCGGGCGGCACGCCGCCGGCGCGGCCGCTTCGGCCCGCCTGGTTGCGCGCGCAACCGGAACGCGGCGCGCGCGGCCGCACCGGGGGCGGGCCCCATGATCGCCAACGTGCTCAGCATCGCCGGCACCGATCCGACCGGCGGCGCCGGCATCCAGGCCGACCTGAAGACGTTCTCGGCGCTCGGCGCCTACGGCATGTCGGCCATCACGGCGGTGGTCGCGCAGAACACGCGCGGCGTGCGCGGCTTTCATACGCTCGAGCCGGCCTTCATCGTCGAGCAGATCGACGCCGTGTTCGACGACGTGACCGTGCATGCCGTGAAGCTCGGCATGCTCGCCACCGCCGCGATTGCGGAGGCGGTGGCCGAGGCGCTGGTGCGCCATCGGGCAACGACCGTGGTACTCGATCCCGTGATGGTGGCCAAGAGCGGCGACCGGCTGCTCGCGCCCGACGCGGTGGCGGCGATCCGCGAGCGGCTGGTGCCGCTCGCCACGCTGATCACGCCGAACCTGCCCGAGGCGGGCGTCCTGCTCGACCGGCCGGCGCCTGCCTCGCTGGCGGAAATGCACGATGCCCTGCAGGCGCTGCATGGGCTCGGCCCGCGCTGGGTGCTACTCAAGGGCGGCCATCTGCGGGGCGCGGACAGCACCGACCTGCTGTTCGGCGCGAGCGGCACCACCGAGCTGGCCGCGCCGCGCATCGCGACGCGCAACGATCACGGCACCGGCTGCACGCTGTCGGCGGCGGTGGCCGCGCTGCTGCCGCATCACCCGATGGAGGAGAGCGTGCGGCGCGCGAAGGCCTATCTGAATCGCGCGCTCGCCGAGTCGTGGCGGCTCGAAGTCGGCCACGGCCGCGGGCCGACCCACCATTTTCACGCGCTCTGGCGCTAGCGCGCCGGACGACCCCGCCGGGGGGACCGGCGCATCAAAGTCCAAGGAAAAAACATGCGTCGAATGGTTTGCCGCCTCATGCTGGCCCTCGGGTGCTGGCTCGCGATCCTGCCTTACGCCTTCGCCGGCGCGCCCCAGCAACTGACGGTCGCGCTCTATCCCTGGGTGCCCCGCGTCGGGCAGTTCCGGCAGGCGATCGAAACGGAATGGAAGAAGGTGCACCCCGAGGTCGCGCTGCAGTTCGTGGCCGACAGCGAATGGGACGGCGGCTACTCGGGCGATCCGCCCGCGCGCGCGGATGTCTACATCTACGACGCGATCTTCTTCGACTACTTTCGCGGCAGGAACTGGCTCGAACCGCTTGCGGCCAGCGAGGTGCAGAACATCGGCGACTACCTGCCCTACGCGATCGACGGCCTGAGGGTGGGGGACCGCTACTACAGCCTGCCGCAGCTGGGCTGCGCGAACCTGCTGTTCTATCACAAGGACGATGCGGCACTGGCGGCCGCCACCACGCTCACGCAGGTCCACGCGGCGCTGCAGCAATGCACCTACACGAGCGAGATACCGCCGGACCGGCGCGGCCTGATGCTCGACATGTCGGGCGGCACCACCAGCAGCGCGCTCTACCTCGACGCGGCCCACAGCCAGAACGGCGCGTATCCGCTGCCGCTGCCGTGGAGCGCCGCGCAACTCGATCCGCACGCGGTGGCGAGCCTGCGCACGCTGCTGGCGATGGCCAGCTTCCCGAACGCCACGGCGAGCCTGCCGGGCCAGTACGACCGCTCCGTCTGGTTCAGCAACGGCGAGGGGCGCGCGGTGATCGGCTATTCCGAATCGATGTCGGCGATGAGCGAGGCGACGCGCCAGGATATCGCCTTCAAGATCATGCCGCTGTCCGACCATGCCGAGCAGCCGCTCTTCTATGCCGACGTGATCGGCGTGAACACCACCACCCAGCTGCGCGGCACGCGCGCGCTGGCGGTGCAACTCGCCAACCTGATCGCCGCCTCGGCGACCATGCTCGAGAGCATCGGCCCCGATGCGAGCGGGGTGCCGCAATACCTGTTCGCCACGCGGCGCAGCGTGCTCGACACGCTGGCGGCCCGCTATCCGCTGTACGCGAAGATGAACGCGTTGCTCGACGCCGGCCAGCCGGCCATGTTCAAGCTCGACGCGCAGGCCCGCGACTGGCTCGCGACCATGAGCCCGCCGATCCAGCAAAGCGCACAGGCCAATTACGCATGCGGCTGCGATGTCGACACCACCCGGCCGATCGCCGACTACCGCGCCGCGCAGGCGGCCTGCCCGGCCGTGTGCGCGGCCCAGGGCGGCTGGAACGGGCAGTGGACCAATCGTGCGCCGGCCGCGCCCGCCGGCACGTCGGCGTGCGGCTGCAATCGCTGCCCGAGCGCGGCGCCCACGGCCTCGATGGTGCCGGCCGCGCGGGCGCCGAGGTTCGGGAAGTTCGCGCCCTGACGGCACGGCTGGGCGAGACCCGGATCGAAACGCAGCGGGCCATGCCCCTGGGTTCAGTCCTGCCTGGCCACGGCCCTGCCGACGCGATGGAACGCGCGCCCGAAGTAGATCAGCGCGTCGCCTTCGCCGCGCACGCGGATGGCCGTCGCCTCGACGAACAGCACCGTGTGCGAGCCCACCTCCTTCATCTCGACGATGGTGCCCTGCACGCTCGCCAGCGCGTCGCGCAGCACCGGCAGGCCGCCGGGGCCCTCGTCCCAGCCGGTCTGGCCGAAGCGCGCGTCCATCGGCAGGTTGGTCAGGCCCGCGAAGTGGCGCGCGAGCGGCTCGTGCTCGGCCGGCAGCACGTTCACGCAGAGCGAGCGGTGGGCCGTGAACGCCGCGTGCGTGCTGCTGCTGCGGTTCAGGCAGACGAGCAGCGTCGGCGGCGAGTCGGTGACCGAGCAGACGGCGCTCGCGGTCACGCCGCAGCGGCCGCGCGGGCCGGCCGTCGTGATCACGTTGACGGCGGCGCCCAGATGCGCCATCGCGTGGCGGAACAGCGTGCGGGCATCGTCGGCGTCACTCGCGCGCGAAGGGTCGGTCATGAGAACTCCTGAAACGGAAAGCAGAACGAAACGACGGATGGCCTGGAATACCGCGCCGCGGAATTCGCCGGCCGGACCGGCAGTGTCGCGCGTCGGCTCGGAAAAATCGCGGAAACCCCCTTGCTTGCCGGGGTTTTGATCGACGCTGCAGCGGCGCTGCTGCCCTGCCGCGCGCCGTCTACCTTTCCGCTTCGAGCGAGCGCATGGTGCGCAGCGCCGGAAACAGGCGCATCCACAGCAGCGCGATCGCGATCGTGCAGGCGCCGCCGATCAGCACGGCCGGCCGTGCGCCCCACCAGCCCGCGGTGATGCCCGATTCGAATTCGCCGAGCTGGTTCGAGGTGCCGATGAACAGCGCGTTGACCGCGCTGACGCGGCCGAGCATCTCGTCGGGCGTGCGCAACTGCACGAGCGAGGAGCGCACCACCACGCTGATCACGTCGGCCGCGCCGAGCGCGGCGAGCGAGACGATCGACAGCGGCAGCCAGGTCGACAGGCCGAACACCAGCGTGGCGAGGCCGAACACCAGCACGCCGCCGAACATCGCGAGCCCCGGGCGCTTGCGCATCGGGTGCCGCGCGAACCAGAGCGTGCCGGCCAGCGCGCCGATGGCGGGTGCCGAGCGCAGCAGCCCGAGCCCCCACGGGCCGGCATGCAGGATGTCGCGCGCGTAGATCGGCATCAGCGATACGGCGCCGCCGAACAGCACGGCGAACAGGTCGAGCGACAGCGCGCCGAGGATCGCCGGCTCGCGGCGGATGAAGGCGATGCCCGAGAACACCGATTCGAGCGTGACGGGCGCACGCGGCACCGGCTTGCTGGTCAGCTTCAGCGAGCCCATCAGGTACGCGGCGCAGCCGAAGCAGAGGATGCCGAGCAGATAGACCAGGTTCGGCCCGACGCCATACAGCAGGCCGCCGGCGGCCGGACCGATGATCAGCGCGGTCTGCGTGGCGGAAGTGGACAGCGCGGTGGCGCGCGGCAGCTGCGCGCGCGGCACGACGGCCGGCAGCAGCGAGGCGACGGTCGGGTTCTCGAACGCGCGCGCCGCGCCGAGGCAGGCGGCGAGCGCATAGATCAGCGGCGCGTTGAGCCAGCCGCCGAGCGTGCCGGCGAGGAACACCGCCGAGGCGAGCGCGAGCAGCGTCTGGCAGGTGGCGACGATGCGGCGCCGGTCGTAGCGGTCGGCGACGTGGCCGACCACCAGCGTCAGCACGAACATCGGCAGGAACTGCGCGAGCCCGACCAGGCCGAGCGCGTAGGCGCTTTCCGTCAGTGCATAGATATGCCAGCCGATCGCGACCGACAGCATCTGAAACGAGATCGAGGACAGCACGCGCGCGCTCCAGAAGCGCTGGAACGTGGCTTGCCGAAGCGCGTGGGCGGCGGGGCCGGGCAGGTCGGTGGATTCGGGCATGGACGAAGGCGAGTGACGCGAAACCGGACGTGGAACGAACTGCGGCGGCACGCCGCAGTTTGCAAGACGGCAAGTGTAGATGAGTTCGCGCGCGCTTGCGGAATGGGGAGGGAGATGCCGATTCGTCGCGTTCGGGCACGCGGCGCGGCGCCGGCGCGGCCGCGAAAGCGGCGCATGAACCAGGGGGGCGAGGACAGAGGCGAACGGCACGGGTCGGCCGGCGCCGCGCGTTTCGTGGCGCGCGGCGCCGGCCGGTCCTGCCTGATGCGTTGGTAGGCTCGATTGGATTCGAACCAACGACCCCCACCATGTCAAGGTGGTGCTCTAACCAACTGAGCTACGAGCCTGGAGTGCCGCGCGCGGGGCGCGGCGGTGCTGCCTGAAAAGACAATGGACGGACAGCGGATCGCGCGCTTTGGGTGGCGCGCGGCGCCTGCCGTCCATGTCCGGATGCGTTGGTAGGCTCGATTGGATTCGAACCAACGACCCCCACCATGTCAAGGTGGTGCTCTAACCAACTGAGCTACGAGCCTGCGTGAGGCGCGAATTATAGAGAGGCTCATGCGATGTTGCAAGCGCGCGATGGCGATTTCGCGCGCGGCATACGCCGCCGGTTGGGTGGGCGCCGCTCAATGCTGCGCATCGGGCCGTGCGCCGAGCGCGTCGGCCAGGCGCGTCTCGAGGAACGCGAGCAGCGTGCGGATCGCGGTCGAGCCCTGCCGGTGCTGCGGGTAGACGGCGCTGAGCCGTAGCGGCGGGCTTGCATGCGCGCCGAGGATCGCCACCAGCTCGCCGCGCGCGAGCGCCGGGCCGACGATGAACTGCGGCAGCAGCGCGATGCCGAGCCCGGCGATCGCCGCGTCGCGCACCACGTCGCCGTTGTTGGCCAGGAGCGGCCCCTGCACGTCATAGGCGCGCCGCCCGTCGGCGGTGTCGAACTCCCAGCCGTCGCGCAGCTCCTGTCCGTACAGCAGGCATGCGTGGCCGTGCAGGTCGGCCGGGGTGGCCGGCTCGCCGTGCAGGCGGCGGTAGGCGGGGCTGCAGCAGGCGATCATGCGCAGCGTGCCGAGCGTGCGCGCCACCAGCGTGGAATCGGCCAGCGCGCCGATTCGCAGCGCGAGATCGAAGCCCTCGCCAATCAAATCCACGCGCCGGTCGCTCAGCTCGACGTCGAGCCGCACGGCCGGATGCGCGGCCAGGAATTCGGCGATCAGCGGCGAGAGGTGACTGATGCCGAACGACATCGGCGCGCTGATCTTCAGCGAGCCGTGCAACTCGGTATGGCGCGCCGACATCGCCTCCTCGGCCTGCGCGACCTCGGCGAGGATCCGCTGCGCGTGCGTGTAGAACGTCTGCCCCGATTCGGTCACGGCCAGCTTGCGCGTGTTGCGGTTGAGCAGGCGTACGCGCAGCGCCGCCTCGAGCGCGGCCATGCGCCGGCTGACGAACTGCTTGGACAGCAGCAGCTTGTCGGCCGCGCCGGTGAAGCTGCCGGCTTCCACCGTCGCGATGAAGATGCGGAGATCGTCGAGTTGCATGATTGTCCACCAAAATAGGACAATGATTATCTCATGCGCGATTTATTCATCAAGTTGGTTGACTTAAGATGCATCCCATCGAGCAACGCCCTGTCATCGTGATGCGGCGGGCTCAACCGGAGATTCGTCATGATCGAAGTCAGAAACGCCAGCGATCGCGGCCGCGCCGAGCACGGCTGGCTCAGCTCCCGCCACACCTTCTCGTTCGCCAACTACTACGACCCGCAGCAGGTCGGCTTCTCGGACCTGCTGGTGATCAACGACGATCGCGTCGCGCCGGGCCGCGGCTTCGGCACCCATCCGCACCGCGACATGGAAATCCTCTCCTACGTGCTGGAAGGCGCGCTCGAACACAAGGATTCGATGGGTACCGGCTCGGTGATCGTGCCGGGCGACGTGCAACTGATGAGCGCCGGCACGGGCGTCGCGCACAGCGAGTTCAACCACTCGCGCGATGCCGACGTCCACTTCCTGCAGATCTGGATCGGACCGGCGCAGAAGGGCGCGCAGCCGCGCTATCAGCAGGCCAGCGTCGACGCGGCGCGCAAGCGCGGCCGGCTGCAACTGGTGGTGTCGCCCGATGCCGCCGACGGTTCGCTCGCGATCCGCCAGGACACGCGGATCTATGCCGGGCTGTTCGACGGCGCCGAAACGGCCAGCCTCGCGCTGCCGGACGGCCGCTTCGGCTACGTTCACGTGGCCCGCGGCAGCGTGTCGGTGAACGGCGTCGCGCTCGCTGAGGGCGACGGCGCGCGGATTCGCGGCGAGCGGGAGCTGACGTTCTCGGCCGGTCGCGATGCCGAGGTGCTGGTGTTCGACCTGCGCCCGCTCGAGGTGACGGCCGACTGGGCCTGAGGCCCGGCCCGAGCCGGCTACGCCAGCGCCACGGCAGGAGGGGGCGGCGCGGCCGGCTCGCGGCGGCGGCCGTCTTGCTGCGTGATCGATGGGCTGCGTCGAGCGGCTGATGAGGGCGTGACGCGTGGCCCGCCTCGCGTTCCTCGTCTCGAAACAGGCGCCCTCATCGACGCGATGCGTGATGCGCGATCGTCGTAGGCAGGGTCGAGATCCGGAGGATCGGGGCCCTGCGTTGCCGCCGGACGATCGCCGGTGCGCTCGCGTGCCCGCTCAACCGCCCTTGCCCGCGGGCTGCACCGCGCCGGTCAGCGGCGTGCGCCGCACGCCGGACACGTAGAGCAGGATCAGCGACACCCATACGATGCCGTAGAGCAGCATGAAGCAGGTGGTGCGCACGGGGATGAATTCGAGCAGCGCGCCCCACATCACCGGCAGCAGGAAGCCGCCGAGGCCGCCCGCCAGCCCGACGATGCCGGTCACCACGCCCATGTGGTCGGGGAAATCGTCGGCGACGTACTTGAAGGTGGAGGCCATGCCGAACGCGAACACCACGCCGAGCACGAAGGTCAGCACGAGGAAGCCGGCGAGCGGCATGGCGATGTGCAGCCGCGCCGTGCCGTCGATGGTGCGGATCACGAACTCGGTGGTCGGATACGACAGCAGGAACAGGCAGATCCAGGCGACCCACAGGCCGTGCCAGGTCACCGCGTGGGCGCCGAAGCGGTCCGACAGCGCGCCGCCGAGCGCGCGCAGCACCGAGCCCGGCAGCGAGAAGCCGGCGGCGAAGGCCGAGGCGGCCACCAGCGAGACGCTGTATTCGCGCGTGACGTACTGCGGGATCCAGAGCGAGAGCGCCGTGAAGCCGCCGAACGTGACCGAGTAATACTGGCAAAGCCGCCAGACGCGCGGGTCGCGCAGCGTGCGGAACGAGGCGAGTATCGAGCCGCGCCTGGCGCCCGCGCCGGGGTCGCGCGCCGAGGCGAACCAGAAGATCGCCGCCGTGACGAGCAGCACCACCGCATACGCGCGCGGCACGAAGCGCCAGCCGTAGGCCACTTCGAGCGACGGCGTGACGAACAGGTTGACGGCCGCCCCCACCGTGCCCGCGCCGAAGAAGCCCATCGCGAAGCCGCGCCGCTTGGGCGGGAAGAAGCGCGCCACGTAGGGCGTGCCGACCGCGAACGAGGCGCCCACGCAGCCGAGGAACAGGCCGATCACGAGGAACTGCCAGAACTGCGTCGCATAGCTGATGCCGTACACCGGCACCGCGCAGCCGACCAGCAGCGTGGTCATCACCACGCGCCCGCCGAAGCGGTCGGTCCAGATGCCGAGCGGCAGGCGCATCACGGCGCCCGTCAGCACCGGCGTGGCGGTCAGCAGGCCGAATTCGAAGCTGTTGAGCGCGAGATCGGTGCGCAGTTGCACCCCCAGCACGCCGAACATCATCCAGACGACGAAACAGACCATGAATGCGAACGTGCTCGCGAAGAGCACCGACCATGCGCGCAGTGGGATCTTCTGCGCATCCGGCGACGAGCCGGGGTTGAGTTGACGAGTCATACACGACACTCCGTGTGATTGAGGCGAGAGTCGCCGGGGCAGCACCGCGTCCGCGGCGCGGCGGCCGGCTCGATTTCGGGCAGGGCAGAGTCGGGCGGGGCGGCGGGCACGCCCGGGCCGCGAGACCAGGTGCGGTGGTATGCCCCGCGCACCGCACGCGCACCGGCCGCTAACGGGGCCGGGCGCGCAGGCGCGTGTTCAGCGCTTGCGCACCAGCTGATACGGACGCAGCAGGTAGCCGAGCGAGGCGATGCCGCTCCAGATGTGGACCATCCGCGTGAACGGCGAGACCAGGAAGATCGTGAAGCCGAGCAGGATGTGGAGCCGGTAGGTGAGCGGCACGCCCGCGAGCAGGCTCGCGGCGTCGGGGCGGAAGGTGACGATGCCCTTCACGTAGTCGGTCAGCTGGATGAACATCGCGCCGTCCAGGTGGCGCGTCGAGAGCACGACCGTGCCGAGCCCGAGCGCAAGCTGCACCCACAGCATCAGCACGATCAGGATGTCGCGATGGCGGCTGTGGCGGCGCAGCCGCGCGTCGCCGAGCCGGCGCGCGATCAGGATCGTGATGCCGATGAACGCGGCGAGGCCGGCCGCGCCGCCGCCCACCATCGCGATCAACTGGTGCTGCGAGGCCGACAGGAACGGCGAGACGAGCCAGTGCGGCATCAGGAAGCCGGCGAAGTGCCCGACCACCACCACCAGCACGCCCCAGTGGAACAGGTTGCTGCCCAGGCGCAGCGCGCCGCGCCGCAGCAGTTGCGACGAGTCGCTCTTCCACGTGTACTGGTCGCGATCGAAGCGGATCAGGCTGCCGACGAGCAGCACCGCGAGGCAGAGATACGGATAGATGCCGAACAGGAAGTAGGTCGAATAGGCGCTCATGATTGTCCCCTCGCGGAGGATCGGATCGGGTCGTGGCCGGCGGTCGGGCGCCGGGCGTGGAAGTGGATCGGCTGCGCGTCGGGTGCGGCGGCACCCGGCTCGCGGGCGGTTGCGCGGTCGGGCGCCGGCTCGCACGCCGCGGCCCCCGCGCCGCCGAAGCGCACCGGCGCATCGGCGTGGGACGCATCGAGTTCGCGCAGGTCGGCCGGCGTCGGCACCGCTGCCGCGTCGTCCACGGGCATGGCGGGCGCGGGCGGGATCTGCCCGGCGGCGACGCCGGCCAGCGGCAGCAGCGCGCCGAGCACGAAGCCGTAATGGCTGCCGCGCCGCGTCAGCTGTTGCGCGAGCGCCAGCAGGATCGCCGCGGTCTCGGCGAGCAGCGCGGCCGCTTCCGGCGCCGGCCGCCGCGACAGGTATTCGAGGAACACCGGCAGGTAGTCGGGCAGCTCGCCGGGGTTCAGCGACAGCCCATGATGCTCGTAGGTCTGCAGCAGGTCCACCATCGCCTGACCGCGGTCGCGCGATTCGCCATGGACGTGCTCGAACAGATGCAGCGAGGTCGCGCGGCCGTGATCGAACAGGCCGACATGATTCTCCTGCAGCGTCAGCAAATCGTGGCCGCGCAGATAGGCGTAAAAGCGTGCGAGGCCGGCGAGGCTCGCGGCGCTGGCCGGCAGCGCGCCCAACTGCTCGCGCAGGCAGGCGTCGATCGAATCGAGCGCGTCGAGCAGCGTCGCGTCGGGGTAGTCGAGCAGCATCGACAGCGCCGCGTAGGCGACCGGCTGCACCGTGTCGGACGGCGTCGGGCTCATGGCGTCACCTCGCGGATCGGGATGGTCTTGCGCGGCCGCGCCGAGCCGAACAGGCCGGTGTCGGAGCGCCCGTCCGAGCAGCCGTTGCCGAACGAGAAGCCGCAGGCGGCGCGCAGGTCGAAGGTGTCCTCCGCGTATTCGCGGTGGCTGCTCGGGATCACGAAGCGGTCCTCGTGGTTGGCGATCGCGAGGTAGCGGTACATCTCCTCGACCTGCGCGACCGTCAGGCCGGCCTGGTCGAGCACGGCGCGCGCCTCGGCGTCGCTGGCGCCGTCCACGTGGCGCGAGCGCATGAAGCCGCGCATCGCCAGCAGCCGTTCGAGCGCGAGCTTCACCGGCGCCTCGTCGCCTGCCGTCAGCAGGTTCGCGAGGTAGCGCAGCGGGATGCGCAGCGCGCCCACGTCGGGCAGCAGGCCGTGCATGCCGAGCGCGCCGGCGTTGGCCGCCGCGTTGATCGGCGAGAGCGGCGGCACGTACCAGACCATCGGCAGCGTGCGGTATTCCGGGTGCAGCGGAAACGCGATCTTCCAGTCGATCGCCATCTTGTAGACGGGCGAGCGGCGCGCCGCCTCGAGCCAGGCGGCCGGCACGCCGTCGCGCTCGGCCTGCGCGATCACGAGCGGATCGTGCGGATCGAGGAACATCGAGCACTGCGCCTCGTAGAGATCGGTCTCGCGCTCGACGGCGGCGGCCTCGCCGATCCGGTCGGCGTCGTAGAGCAGCACGCCGAGATAGCGGATGCGGCCCACGCAGGTTTCCGAGCAGACGGTCGGCTCGCCGGCCTCGATGCGCGGATAGCAGAAGATGCACTTCTCGGCCTTGCCGCTCTTCCAGTTGTAGTAGATCTTCTTGTACGGGCAGCCCGACACGCACATGCGCCAGCCGCGGCACTTGTCCTGGTCGATCAGCACCACGCCGTCCTCCTCGCGCTTGTAGATCGAGCCCGACGGGCACGACGCGACGCAGGCCGGGTTCAGGCAGTGCTCGCAGAGCCGCGGCAGGTACATCATGAAGGTGTTTTCGAACTGGCCGTAGATCTCCTTCTGCACGGCCTCGAAGTTCGCATCGCGGGCGCGCTTGTCGAACTCGCCGCCGAGGATCTCCTCCCAGTTCGGCCCGCCCACGATCTTGTCGAGCCGCCGGCCGCTGACCAGCGAGCGCGGCCTTGCCACCGGCGGCGCGCCGGTGGGGCCGGCGTCGTGCAGATGCGCGTAGTCGAAGGTGAACGGCTCGTAGTAGTCGTCGATCTGGGGCAGGTCGGGGTTCGCGAAGAGTTTCGCGAGCACGCGCAGCCGGTTGCCGCCGCGCGGCGTGAGGCGGCCGTCGGCGTGGCGTTGCCAGCCGCCGTGCCAGCGCCGCTGGTTTTCCCATTCGTTCGGATAGCCGACGCCGGGCTTGGACTCGACGTTGTTGAACCAGGCGTATTCCACGCCTTCGCGGCTCGTCCAGACGTTCTTGCAGGTGACCGAGCAGGTGTGGCAGCCGATGCATTTGTCGAGGTTCAGCACCATCGCGATCTGGGCACGGATTTTCATCGTGTTTCTCCGGCAGGCTGGCTGGCCGTGGCGGTCTCGCCATCGAGCCAGTCGATACGGTTCATCTTGCGCACGATCAGGAACTCGTCGCGGTTCGAGCCGACTGTCCCGTAGTAGTTGAAGCCATACGAGAGCTGGGCGTAGCCGCCGATCATGTGGGTCGGCTTCAGCGCGACGCGCGTGACCGAGTTGTGGATGCCGCCGCGCGTGCCGGTGATCTCCGAGCCCGGCACGTTCACGATCTTCTCCTGCGCGTGGTACATCATCGCCATGCCGGCCGGCACGCGCTGGCTCACCACGGCCCGCGCGCACAGCGCGCCGTTGGTGTTGAAGCATTCGATCCAGTCGTTGTCGGCCACGCCGAGCGCGCGCGCGTCGTCTTCCGAGATCCAGACGATCGGGCCGCCGCGCGAGAGCGTCAGCATCAGCAGGTTGTCGGTATAGGTGCTGTGGATGCCCCATTTCTGGTGCGGGGTGAGGAAGTTCAGCGCGCGCTCGGGCTGGCCGTTCGGGCGCGTGCCGAGCAGGCTCTGGTAGCTGCGCGTATCGATGGGCGGCTTGTAGACGCAGAGCGATTCACCGAACGCGCGCATCCATGCGTGGTCCTGGTAGAGCTGCTGGCGGCCCGACAGCGTGCGCCACGGAATCAGCTCGTGGACGTTGGTGTAGCCGGCGTTGTACGAGACGTGTTCCGATTCGATGCCGCTCCAGGTCGGCGACGAGATGATCTTGCGCGGCTGCGCCTGGATATCGCGGAAGCGGATCTTCTCGTCGGCGCGCGCGGCGGCCAGGTGCGTGTGGTCGATGCCGGTGACGGCCGACAGCGCGCGCCACGCCTTCATCGCGACCTCGCCGTTGGTTTCCGGCGCGAGCGAGAGGATCACCTCGGCCGCATCAATCGCGCTGTCGATGCGCGGGCGGCCGCGCGTGGCGTCGGCCGGCGCGCCGGCGGTGCCGGCAGGCGCCGGCTCGGCCTGCGCGGTGCGCCGGTTCAGTTCGCCGAGCAGCGCGATCTCGTCGCGCGTGTCCCAGCCGATGCCCTTGCCGCCGTTGCCGAGCCGCTCCAGCAGCGGGCCGAGCGAGGTGAAGCGCCGGAACGTGGCCGGGTAGTCGCGCTCGACCACCGTCACCGCAGGCATCGTGCGGCCCGGCACCGGCTCGCACTCGCCGCGCTTCCAGTCGCGCACCTCGAGCGCTTGCGCGAGCTCGCCCGGCGAATCGTGCGCGATCGGCGCGAGCACCACGTCGCGCTCCACGCCCAGATGGCCCTCGCAGAGTTCGGAGAAGCGCCGCGCGATGCCCTTGAAGATCTCCCAGTCGCTTCTCGCCTGCCAGGCCGGATCGACGGCCGCCGACAGCGGATGGATGAACGGGTGCATGTCGGACGTGTTCATGTCGTCCTTCTCGTACCAGGTCGCGGTGGGCAGCACGACGTCCGAGTAGAGGCAGGTGGTGGACATCCGGAAGTCGAGCGTGACGAGCAGGTCGAGCTTGCCGCGCGGCGCCTCGTCGTGCCACGTCACCTCGCGCGGGCGCGTGCCGTTCGTCGCGCCGAGGTCCTCGCCCTGCACGCCGTGCGTGGTGCCGAGCAGGTGCTTGAGGAAATACTCGTGCCCCTTGCCGGACGAGCCGAGCAGGTTCGAGCGCCAGACGAACAGATTGCGCGGGAAGCTGGCGGGCGCGTCGGGGTCCTCGCAGGCGAGGCGCTGGGTGCCCGCTGCGAGCTGGCGCGCGAGTTCGGCGCCGGCCTGGGGGGTATCGCCGAGCGTGGCGCCCACGCGCAGCGGATTGGCCGCGAGCTGGGGCGCCGACGGCAGCCAGCCCATTCGCTCGGCCCGCACGTTGTAGTCGATCGACGTGGCGTCGAAGCCGTCGCGCTCGGCCAGCGGCGAGAGCAGCGCGCGCGGATCCATGGTGTCGTAGCGCCATTGATCGGTGTGCGCGTAGAAGAACGAGGTGGCGTTCATCTGGCGCGGCGGGCGCGACCAGTCCAGCGCGAACGCGAGCGCGGTCCAGCCGGTCTGCGGGCGCAGCTTTTCCTGGCCGACGTAGTGCGACCAGCCCCCGCCCGACTTGCCGATGCAGCCGCACATCACCAGCATGTTGATGATCGCGCGGTACGACATGTCCATGTGGAACCAGTGGTTGAGGCCCGCGCCGACGATCACCATCGACTTGCCCTCGGTCTGGTGCGCGTTCTCGGCGAACTGCCGCGCCACCGCGATCGCATCCTCGCGCCGCACGCCCGTGATCGCCTCCTGCCAGGCCGGCGTATAGGGCAGGTCGTCGTCGTAGCTGGTTGCCACGTCACGCCCGCCGAGGCCCTGGTCGAGCCCGTAGTTGGCGACGAACAGGTCGTAGACGGTGGTCACGAGCATCTCGCCGTCGGGCGTCGCCACGCGCCGCGCGCCGATTCGGCGCGACAGCGTGGCGCCGTGCGAGGTGGGCGCGAAATGCGCATGCGGCTGGTTCGCGAAGTAGGGGAACAGCACGTCCACCACCTCGTCATGGTCGAGCGTGCAGGACAGCCGCGGCGCGAGCGCGCCGCCGCCGGCGATTTCTTCGCGCAGGTTCCACCTGCCGCGGTCGGCCTCGCCGTCCCTGGCCCAGCGAAAGCCGATCGAGCCGTTCGGCACGACGAAATCGCCGCTCGCCTCGTCGATCATCACGCACTTCCATTCGGCGCGCGCGGCCTCGCCCAGCGCGCCGTCGAAGTCGCTCGCGCGCACCAGCCGCTGCGGCACGTAGCCGCCGTCGCGATGCGGCACGAGCCGCACCAGGCACGGCATGTCGGTGAAGCGCCGGCAGTAGTCGAGGAAATATGCGCTGCGGCCGGCGAGGTGGAATTCCTTGAGGATCACGTGGCCCATCGCGAGCGCGAGCGCCGCATCGGTGCCCTGCTTCGGATGCAGCCAGAGATCGCCGAATTTCGCGCCTTCCGCGTAGTCGGGGAAGATCGACACGACCTGGGTGCCGCGATAGCGCGCCTCGACGAGGAAGTGCGCGTCGGGCGTGCGCGTTTGCGGGACGTTGGAGCCCCACATGATGATGAACGTCGAGTTGTACCAGTCGGCCGATTCGGGCACGTCGGTCTGCTCGCCCCAGGTCTGCGGCGAGGCGGGCGGCAGGTCGCAATACCAGTCGTAGAAGCTCAGGCACACGCCGCCCAGCAGCGACAGGTAGCGCGAGCCGGCCGCGTAGGAGACCATCGACATCGCCGGGATCGGCGAGAAGCCGGCGATGCGGTCGGGACCGTGGCGGCTCACCGTGTCGACGTTGGCGGCCGCCACCAGTTCCTCCACCTCGCTCCAGCTCGCGCGCACGAAGCCGCCGAGCCCGCGGCGGGCCTGGTAGGTGCGGCGCGCCTGCGGATCCTCGACGATCGCGCGCCAGGCCTCGACGGGCGCGAGCGTCGCGCGCTTCTCGCGCCACAGCTTCATGAGCGCGCCGCGCACCAGCGGGTACTTGAGGCGGTTCGCGCTGTAGAGGTACCACGAGTAGGAGGCGCCGCGCGCGCAGCCGCGCGGCTCGTGGTTCGGCATGTCGGGACGCGTGCGCGGATAGTCGGTCTGCTGGGTTTCCCAGGTCACGATGCCGCCCTTCACATAGACCTTCCACGAGCAGGAGCCCGTGCAGTTCACGCCGTGCGTCGAGCGGACGATCCGGTCGTGCTGCCAGCGCTTGCGGTATCCGTCCTCCCATTTCCGGTCCTCGTCGGTCGAGATGCCGTGGCCTTGGGAGAACGCTTGTCGAGTCGCGGTGAAATACCGCAACCGATCGACGAAATGACTCATGAAAACCTCGTATGCGGGTACGTTTGCAGACTTCGCTTATTGGTCTTGGTGGACGCGAATTCAAAGATATAACGCGCACCGGCAGCATGGCGTCGTGCCCCGCAACGGGCTCCGAGATATATCAAAGTTTGATCAATTCATCGAATTGTGACGGAATATGAACGAATTCATGAAATCGGCGTAACACGAAGAGCGGAGCCGATAGGTATTTTTTTATATGGAGACATATCGAACCGGCGGCGCGCGCGAGAGTTTTTTTATTCGATGTGCGAAGGCGTGACGCCGTGATGGAAATGCTTCGCGACGCGAGGCGCGTTGAGAGATTGGGCTGCGGTAAAATTGATGTACATCAATACATGACGAGGGCGAGTGGGGTAAATGCGGCCACGCGAAGCAAGCGCGTGATGCGTCGGCGGGCCGCGGCTGGGCGGCCGCTCAGCCGCCCAGCTGCCGCAGACGCGCGAACAGCCCGTGCTGCGCGATCCAGGCGGCGTAGGCACGGTATTCGGGGTCGCGCATCAGGTGGCGTTCCTCGGTTTTCGCGCGCAGCAGGTAGATGCCGTTCACGGCCAGCAGCGCTGCGCAGTGCGCCACCGCCACCTGCCAGCCGAGTGCAGCGACGAACGGCACCGAGATCATCCAGTACGAGAGGTTCTTGGTCAGGTAGGCCGGGTGCTTCGTGAAGCGGTACGGGCCGGACGTGATGATGCCGCGGTTCGTCAGGTTCGAGAAGCGCAGCCCGAACGCGATCGTCGACATCGCGTAGCAGAGCACCAGCGCGAGGATCACCGCTCCCCAGGCGAACTGGATCGCCGGCAGCTGCGCGAGCCAGTTGTCCCAGAACAGCGCGTCCTCGTAGCGAATGTAGCGGTCGGATACCAGCGACCAGAACGGCTGGTAGCAGAGCAGCGCGGCGAGCCAGCCCAGCGTGGTCGGCTCGACCGTGCGCACGTGGCTGTCGAGTATCCGGAACGTGCAGAGATAGCCCACCGAGCCGAACAGCAGGTCCATCGTGAACGCCAGTTCGTAGAGGAAGCGGAACGTGGCGAGCGAGTGCGGCGCGGCCTGCATCGCCGCGAGCGAGGCGCTCAGGTGATCGGCATTGGTCGAGACGTAGACGAACATCAGCGGCAGGAAGAAGGCCTTGACGGCCCAGCCCGCCAGCAGCTCGCGCACGGGTGCCCAGCTGTCGGGCCGCTGCTGACGAAACAGGCAGCGCGCCCACGCCAGGTAGGCGTCGTCGATCTCGCGCTGGCGCGTGTCCAGCCAGGCGAAATAAAGCGGCGTGGCCACCGCGAAATACGGCGCGAGCATCGCGCAGAGCTGCCAGAACGGCCGGTAGAAATCGCCGTGATACTCGGGCAGCAGCCAGTAGATGAACGCGATGCCCGCATAGATCGAGCCGAGTGCCGCCAGCCGCAGCGCGACGCGCGCGACGCTGAGCGGGCGCAGGGCGCCGCCGGCGATGCCGGCGCTCGGGCGCAGGTACGCGCGCGCGACGAACAGCTCGTAGGCGGCGATCACCGCGATGATCGCGAAGCAGGCGGCGAAGCCGCGGCCGGCGCCGCTCAGCAGCGTGCCGTCGCGCGAGAGCCAGAGCGTGGCCAGCGCGGCGGCGATGCCGGCCAGGCCGACGCTGAACGGGGTGGCGGAACGGGGCGGCCGGGCCCGGGCGTCGGCGACGCCGTCGGTGATGGAGTTCATGTCATGCCTCGTGATATGACATCTTGCGATGCGGCGGCCGGGCTAGGGTTTGGGATCTCCGGCCGCCGCGCGCCGCGCGGCGTTCGCGCGACTGGCGCTCCCGCTATTTCCTGCCGCCGAGTCCGCCGAGCAGGCCGCCCACCAGGTTCGTCACCGGCGAGAGCAGGCCAGTGGACGTGCTGCCCGAGGCCGTGGCGGTGCCGGCCAGCTTGCCGGTGGCGCCGGCGGCCGTGCCCGTCACCGAGCCGGCGGCCGTGGTGGCGGCCGAACCGGTTGCACCCGCAACGATGCCGGCCGCGCCGGTGACGGCGCCTGTCAGCGTGCCGCCCGCGCCGGCCGTCGCGCCGCTGGTGCCGCCCAGCGAACCCTGCACGCCGCCCGTGAGCGAGCCAGCCAGATTCGTGACCGGCGAGAGCAGGCCGCCGAGGCCCGTCGAGGCGGTGCCGCCGGCCGAGCCGCCGGCGCTGCCCGACAGGCCGCCGAGCAGGTTTGTGACCGGCGTGAGCAGCGTGCCGAGGCCGGCCACCGTGCCCGAGCCCGAGCCGGGCGAGCTGCCGCCGCTGGTGCCGCCGAGCGTGGCGCCGAGGCCGAGGTTCAGGCCGAGCGAGCCGGTCGGGTTCAGCAACGGCGAGAGCGGGTTGGTGGCCGAGCCCGTCAGCAGGCCGCCCGTGCTCGTGACGGTGTTGCCGAGCTGCGTGACCACCTTGCCGAGATCCTGGCCGAGCGGGTTGCCGCTGGCGTTGGCCAGCGCCGCGCCGGCGCTGCCGAGGCCCGCGCCGAGGGTGCCGAGCAGGCTGTTGACGGGGGCGCCGAGGCCGGTGGCCGTGCCCACCGTCTGGGTCACGCCGGACACGGCGTTGGTGATCGGGTTGATCAGCGAGCCGGCCTGCGTCTCGATCTGCTGCACCGGTGTGCTCGATAGCGTGGTGCCGAGGCCCGTGCCGGCGCTGCCGACCACCCCGCCCACCGTGCCCACGAGCGAGCCGAGCGCCTGCGTGACCGGGGCGAGCGGCGCGAGCGGGCCGCCGCCGAGCGCGGCCACCCCGTTGCCGAGCGATTGGACCGCGGTGGCCGCATCCGATACGAGGTTGGCGCTCGAGCCCAGCGTCGGGCCGAGCGGGTTCGACGCCGTGCCGACTTGGCCGAGGCCGGCCGCGAGCCCGTTGCCGAGCGAGACCACGCCGCTGCCGAGGCTCGACACCGCGCTGCCGACATTGGCCGTGGTGCCGGCCGCGACCGGCAGCGAGCTGGCCTCCACGGCCTGGCCCCCGTCGACGACGGTCTGGCCGGTCGCGGTGACGACGTTGCCGAGCTGGGTGAAAACCGTGCCGAGTGGAGTGCTGGCGGTGCCGGAAGTGCCCGAGGTGCCCGAGGTGCCGGAAGTGCCGGAAGTGCCGGAAGTGCCGGAAGTGCCCGAGGTGCCCGAGGTGCCCGAGGTGCCCGAGGTGCCCGAAGTACCCGAAGTACCCGAAGTACCCGAAGTACCCGAAGTACCCGAAGTACCCGAAGTACCCGAAGTACCCGAAGTACCCGAAGACCCGCCCGAAGTTCCACCCGAAGTTCCACCCGAAGTTCCACCCGAAGTTCCACCCGAAGTTCCACCCGACGTCGTGCCGGAGATCAGGCCCGAGGTGCCGCCCGACGTCGATTGCACGCCGAGCTGGCCGCCGCTAGGCGTCGTCAGCGCGTCGCTGCCGCCGCAGCCTTGCAGGGCGAGCATCGACGATATGCCGACTGCGATCGCGGTTTTGTTGAGTAGCGTATACATGGCGTCCTCACACGGAAATGATGTTCCCGAGCGAGCAGCTGCAAAAGTCGAGCCATGTCGTCTATCAGCCAAGGATGGCGCGATACGCCGAATTTTCTGCTTTCCAACCCGTAATGTGCGGTGATAGATGCGTCTTGGATGCCGGATCGCCAACGGCAGCGCCCGGATGTTCCCGGCCCGTGCTACGTAACACGCGCGACGGCGCCGTAACGGTCCGAGGTGCCGAGGAGGCGATCATATGGCCGGCGCGCCACCGCGATCCGGACGGCGTGGTGCACCCGCGAGGCGCGGACCGGGAACCCGCGTGGCAGGCGCAACCAGGGCGGGACCAAGAGACTCGGTGCGCGCGCAGGATCGGGCAAGCGCATGCCGCGCGCGGCATGCGATGCGAAGCGCGGGACGGCGATAGGGCCAGGAGCGGCGGGCCGGCGGCGCGGCCGCGCCGGTCGCACGGCGGCCCGCCGCCGCGCATGATCGCGGCGTTACGCCTTCAAACCAGCCCGGCGGGCCGTCGCGTCGGCGGGATCGGCGCGTCGTCGAGCGCATCGAGGAAGCCGTTGCTCCACCAATGCACGTCGTACTTGCGGATCTCTTCGAGCAGCGCCGCATGGCGCCGCACGCGTTCCTCCAGCGGCATCGTCAGCGCGGCGTGGATCGCGCGCGCGGTGCCCTGGATGTCGTAGGGATTCACGAGCAGCGCGTCGGTCAGCTGCTCGGCGGCGCCGGCGAAGCGCGAGAGCACCAGCACGCCCGGGTCCTTCGCGTCCTGCGCGGCGATGAATTCCTTGGCCACCAGGTTCATGCCGTCGCGCAGCGGCGTGACGAGCGCCACGCGGCTCGCGCGATAGAGGCCCGGCAGCGAGGTGCGGTCCAGGCTGCGGTGGATGTAGCGTACCGGCATCCAGTCGAGTTCGCCGTAGTCGCCATTCACGGAGCCGCACAGCGAATCCATTTCCTGGCGCAACTGGTCATAGGCGTCCACGTCCTCGCGGCTGGGCGCGGCGATCTGGATCAGCGTGGCGCTCTGGCGCATTTCCGGGTAGCGGTCGAGCATTTCGCGGAACGCCTGCACGCGCTGCGGCAGCCCTTTCGAGTAATCGAGCCGGTCCACGCCGAGCAGCAGCTTGCGGCGCGAGTATTCGTCGCGCATCTGTTCGTAGACGTTGAGGCCGTCGTCGTCGGTGGCCATCTGCGAGAAGCCGTCGACGTCGATGCCGATCGGGAACGCGCCGACGCGGATGGTGCGGCCGAAGGCGCGCAGCCGCTCGCCGTCGATCAGTTGCGCCTCGGCCTCGGCCTCGGCGTAGCGCACGAAGTGGGTGACGTCGGTATGCGCCTGGAAGCCGACCAGGTCGTAGGCGAACAGCGAGCGCATCAGCCATTCGTGTTCGGGGATGGCGGCCATGATCTGCGGCGGCGGCACGGGGATGTGCAGGAAGAAGCCGATGCGGTTGCGGCAGCCCTGGGCGCGCAGTTCGGTGGCGAGCGGGATCAGGTGATAGTCGTGGACC
Source organism: Burkholderia glumae LMG 2196 = ATCC 33617 (assembly GCF_000960995.1). Classification (NCBI taxonomy): domain Bacteria; kingdom Pseudomonadati; phylum Pseudomonadota; class Betaproteobacteria; order Burkholderiales; family Burkholderiaceae; genus Burkholderia; species Burkholderia glumae. The sequence continues at coordinate 1,026,894 of NZ_CP009434.1, forward strand.
CAGAGCACGTCGTCGGGCTCGAGCAGGGGCAGCAGCTTCTGGGCGAACAGCCGGTTCACGCGGCGATAGCCGTCGCTGAACTGCACGTCGAAGTTGGCGAGGTCGAGCCGGTAATGGAACACCGGCCAGAGCACGTTGTTGGAGTAGCCGAGATAGAACGCGTCGTAGTCGCGCTGCGACATGTCGATGGTGGCGAGCCGCATGTTGCCCACTTCGCGCGTCTGCACTGGCTGGGTAGCCGGGTCGGCTTCGGTGAGCTTGCCGCTCCAGCCGAACCAGATGCCGCCGCGCTGCTGCAGACTCTCGTTCAGCGCGACGGCCAGGCCGCCCGGCGCTTCATTGTCCGGGTCGGCGGTACGGTTCGATACGACGATGAGACGGCCCACAGAGATACCTCCTGATAGCGATGGCGAATGATGGCGCGACCGGCCCGCGGAACACGTCGCGCGGGCGGGCCGGATGAGGCGGGTCGGACGGGGCGGGCCGGCGGCGCGGGGCCGGCACGCGGAGACGGCCGCAGGGTGTGCCGTCGGGCGGGCACGGCGTGATGCTAGGCGCGCCGCGCCGCGAGCGGACGACGGATAGGCTCAGCGTACACCATCAATAAGACGCGCGTTTGCGCAAGCAACCGAGCGTCGCATCGGGCAGCGTGGTCAGCAGCGTGTGGATCGCGAAATTCAGGTCTGCCCGGGCGAGGTCGAACCAGACGGCCATCCGGTCGCGGTGCGCGTCGATGTGCGAGACGTAGACGCCGATCGGCGAGCGCAGCAGCGCGCGCCGCTGCGAGCCCAGGTAGTCGGCGGTGCCTTCGAGCGTGACGGGCAGCAGCACGCGGGCTGCGCCGTCGCGGGCGGCGGCCGCGGCCGGCGGCGAGGCGGGCCGGACGGCGCGCGTCGGGCCGACGCCGGCGACCGGGCGGCGCGCGCGCAGCGCCGGCGCGGCGGAGGAGGACGGGGCGGACGGACTGGCGGTGCGATGGACGGGCATGACAGGAGCGGCGAGCCGCGGTTACGAACACGCCACCACGTTACGCGCGTGCGCGTAAACGGCTTGCAAAAAAACGGCCGGGCTCGGCAAAGATGCGATTACACGGGCGCGGCGGCGGCTGGCGCAGCGGCGACGGGCGAACGACGGCAGGGCGCGCGCCTGGGAAACGGTGCGGGGCGAACGGTACGAACACGCAGCGTAGCAAACCGCGTGCCTGAAAGATGGAGCGATGGGCAGCCTTTTGCCGGCCCGGACGCCGGCACCTCAGCCTGCCGGACCGGGCCCCTCGCCGCGCTGCCGGCTTGCGAGGAATTCCATGACCAGCGCGATCGCCGCGCGGCAGGATTCGGCGTCGAAGCTATGGATCGAGCTGGCCGGATCGAGGCCGAGCCGGGTGGCGAGCCAGCGGATGCCGCGCGCGCGGGCCTCGAACGCATTGCAGCCGTCGCGGCGCATCTTGGCGGCGACGAGCGGCTCGAGCGCCGCGTGCAGGTCCGACTTCGCCTGCCGCAATTCGGCGTTCGCCAGGCGGCCGAGCGGCACGTGGCGGCGGCTGCGCGGGAATACGCCGATCCAGGCGTCGCACGGCGGGCAGATCCACAGCTCGCCGTGTTCGTCGCGATACGGATAGGCGGCATCGCCGAAGCGCGCGAGTTGCGCCTTCGCGCCGCAATAGTTGCAGACGGGTTGAGGCAGGGCGGGAACGGGGCGGCCAACGCGCATGGCGGGGGATCGGGCGAGCGGGATCGGAGTGGAGCCAGCCCACAGTATACGGATCTCGTCGCGCGGTTCGCACGAGGGCGAGCTCCGGGTCGCCGGGGCATGCGCTGCGTCATGCCGGCCGCGCGCCGGCCGGCACGGCGCGCTCGCACCGGGCGCGGTCGGCCGGCCCGCCATCCGCGGGCCGCCGCCCGGGGTGCCGGCATATCGCCGGCAAGCCGGCCCCTCAGGCGAGCACGACGCCTTGCGGATCGCAGATACGGTTGCGGCCCGCCGTTTTCGCGTGGTAGAGCGCGGTATCGGCGAGGCTCACGAACGCGAGGTCGCTCGCCACCGGCGTGTCGCCCGAGGTGACGACGCCGATGCTGACGGTGACGCGGCCGTGGCGGCTCGTCGAGTGCGGGATCGCCAGTTCGTAGATCGAGTCGCGCATGTGCTCGCCGATGTGGGTGGCGCCGGCCGCGTCGGTTTCGGGCAGCGTCACCACGAACTCCTCGCCGCCGTAGCGCGCCACGCTGTCGGACGGGCGCCGCACGCATTGCGTCAACACGCGGCCCACCTCGCGCAGCACCTCGTCGCCGGCCGGGTGCCCGTAGCGATCGTTGTAGGCCTTGAACTGGTCGATGTCGACGAACAGCAGCGACAGCGGCTTGCCGGTACGTTGCGCCCGCAACCATTCGCTGTGCAGCGTGGCATCGAACGCGCGACGGTTGCCGAGCCCGGTCAGCGCGTCGGTGCGCACCAGCCGGTGCAACTGCTGCTCGGCCTTCTGGCGCAGGCGCAGCTCGTGCGACAGCAGCACCGCGCCGGCCAGCACGACGACCGAGAACACCGTCACGATCAGGCCGAGCCACCCGGCGCGGCGCCGCCATTCCAGGTAGATGTCGTCCTCGGCGGGCGCCACGTTGACGATGATCGGCAGCGTCGACAGCCGCCGGAACACATAGAGCCGGCGGGTGCCGTCGAGCTTGGCGAAGCCGGCCACCGAGCCCGACGGATGGACCATCGCGTTGCGATACACGATGGTGTTGCTGACGTCGCGGCCCACCATGGCCTGGTCGAACGGCAGCCGCGTGATCAGCGCGCCGTTGGTGCCGATCACCGACGCCGAGCCGTGCGGGCCGACCGACAGCCCGTCGAGCAGCGAGCGGAAATAGTCGACGCTGAGCGCGCCCACCACCACGCCGCCGAACGAGCCGTCTGCGTTGTCGATGCGCCGCGTGAGCGTGATGATCGGCATGCCGCGGTGCATCGGCGAGGCGAACGGCCGGCTGATGTAAAGGCCAAGCCCGGGATGGTCGCGATGGATCGCGACGTCCTCCCGCATCGCTAGGTTGCCGGCCGGCGGCGTGTCGGAGCGCGAATCGAGCACGATGTTGCCGTGCGCGTCGACCACGTAAATGGTGCCGAGATGGCGGCCGGTGGTGGCGCGATCGAACAGCACGAGGTTGCGCAGATGCGGCGGCAGCGCCATCACCTGCGGCTGGCGCATGCCGTCCGTCACGGCCTGCAGCGACAGGTCGTATTGCTCGATGCTGCGCGCGATGTCGCGTTCCAGCACCAGCACCAGGTTGCGTGCATTGCTCTGCGCGCGCTGGTAGGCGTCCGAGCGCGACTGGTAGAGCACGAGCGCGCTCAGGGTCCAGAAGAACGCCAGCAGCAGCGCGCCGGCGATCAGGACGCCGTTCGGCGTCAGCAGGCGCGCGGGATGCATCTTCGAAAGAAGACGCGGCGAATCGGGCTGGCGATCGGGCATTGAGTGGCTGGCGGAACGGATCGGGCGACGTCGCGGCGCGTGGCATGCGTGCCGCGGCGGCGTGCAGACGGGATCAATTATCGGAGCAAAACGGCCCGGCCAGATCGGCTCGACACAGTTCGTGGCGCATGCGGCACACTGTTTTACGTTGCTGCACTGCAGCATCGGCCCTGGGGCGAGACCCTTAGCCCGCGAGCGGGACCGCCGCCCGGTCAGAGGCTCAGGTCCGACAGCAGCTGATCGGCCAGGAAGTCGCACGGCGGCCGGTTCGAGCGCGCGCTGCGCGCGAGCACGATGTCGAGATCGGGCAGCGGCGGCAGGCCGTGCGCCGGTCCCTGCTGCGAGAAGTGGGCAGGCACCGCGCAGCGCGCCAGCGGCGCCACCGCGAGCCCCGCCTCCACCATGCTGAAGAGGCCCATCAGGCTCGGGCTTTCGTATGAGGTGCGAGACGCGATGCCGACGGCCTCGAGCGCGCGGATCGCGTTGGCGCGCGCCACGCTGCCGGTGCCGAACAGCGCCACCGGCAGGGGCCGCTCGTCCCACACCGCGCCGCCCGACGGCGGGCCGGCCCAGACCATCGGCTCGGTGCGCACGAACGCGCCGTTCAGCCCGCGCATGCGCGTCACGCAGGCCAGGTCGATCTTGTTGTCCTTCAGGAGCGGCGCGAGCGCCCGGCTCGGCAGGCACACCACCTGGATCTCCACCTTCGGATAGCGTGCCGAGAACTTGCGCAGCACCGGCGGCAGCAGCGAGGACGCGTACTCGTCGGGCACGCCGATCGTCACGCGCCCCTTCACCTCCGGATGCACGATCGCGGCCCAGGCCTCGTCGCGCAGCGCCAGCAGGCGGCGGGCGTAGGCCACGAGCGTCTCGCCGTCGGGCGTCGGCATCACGCTGCGCGGGCCGCGCACGAACAGCGACTTGCCGAGCGACTGCTCCAGCGCGCGGATCTGCATGCTCAGCGCCGACTGGGAGCGATGCACGCGGGCCGCGCCGCGCACGAAGCTGCCCGCTTCCGCCACGGCCACCACCATGGCCAGCACGTCGAGGTCCAGTGCCTTCATGATCATCAGAAAAACTGATTGAAAGCGTCAATATAACTCGTTTGTCTGATGGATGGCCGGCGCGCATACTGGTTGGTCCGGTAGTTCCTGGACAGCCCCCAGACGCCGCGACGCGGCAGGAGCCACGATCGATGTTTTCGACCTATGACGGATTCCGGCAACGAGGCATGCGCCTCGACATCTCGCGCGGCAAGCCCGCGCCCGAGCAACTCGATCTGGCGACGCAGCTGTTCGCGGCGGCGGGCGACCCCGGCCACGTCGCGCGCGACGGCACCGATTGCCGGAATTATGGGGGCGGGCTCGGCCTGCCGGAAGCGCGCGAGTTCGGCGCGGCCCTGCTCGGTGTCGAGGCGGCGCACGTCGTGGCGGCCGGCAATTCGAGCCTGGCGCTGATGCACGACGTGCTCGCGTTCGCCGCGCTGCACGGCCTGCCGGGCGGCACCGCGTGGCGCGACGGCCGCGCGGCGATGCTGTGTCCGGTGCCCGGCTACGACCGGCATTTCACCGTCTGCGAGGCGCTCGGCATCCGCATGATCGCCGTGCCGATGCGCGACGACGGCCCCGACATGGCGGTGGTCGAGTCGCTGGTGCGCGACGACGCGTCGATTCGCGGGATCTGGTGCGTGCCGCTCTACAGCAACCCGACCGGCGCGATCTATTCGGCCGAGACGGTGCGGCGGCTTGCGGCGATGCCGGCCGCAGCAGCCGATTTCGTGCTGATGTGGGACGACGCGTACCGGTTTCATCACCTCGGCGACACGCCGCACACCACACCGAACGTCATCGAGGCCTGCGCGGCGGCCGGCCATCCCGATCGCGCGATCGTGTTCGCCTCGCTGTCGAAGGTGACGCTGGCCGGCGCGGGCGTGGCGTTCCTCGCCGCGTCGCCGCGCAACGTCGAATGGTGGGCCCGGCATGCCGGCGCGCGCTCGATCGGACCGGACAAGCTCAACCAGTTGCGGCACGTGCATGCGCTGCGCGACCGGGCCGGCGTGGAGGCGCTGATGGCGCGGCACCGCGCGCTGCTGCGGCCGAAGTTCGAGGCGGTGGAGGCGGCGTTCGCCGCGCGGCTGTCCGGGCTGCCCGGCGTGGCGTGGACGCGCCCGCAGGGCGGCTATTTCGTCAGCCTGCAGGTGCCGCCCGGGCACGCGAAGCGGGTGGTCGCGCTGGCCGCGGCGGCGGGGCTGGTGCTGACGCCGGCCGGTGCCGCGTATCCGTATGGCGACGATGCCGACGACCGCCACCTGCGCATCGCGCCGTCGTTCCCCTCGCTCGAGGCGGTGCGTCTGGCCGCCAACGGGATCTCGGTGTCGGTGCGCCGGGCGCTGGAGCTGGATTGACGGCGGCGGCCGCCTGACGGCAGGCGGCATGTCACCGGAGGCTCATGGCCGGATCTTCATTTCTCGCAGCTGAGGTCCTGCTTACGCACGTCGACGATGACGGGGAAGGTGCCCTGGTCGAGTTCGATGCGCGCGACCACGGAGGTGGTCGTGGCGCCGCTGTCGTCATAGACGCTGACGCGCTCGTGGCGCAGGCTCGTCACGCCGACGCAGGCCGAGGTGCGCCCTTCGTCGGAAACCTTGCACTGCAGCGGGTTGCCGGTCAGGTAGCGGAAGCGGTCCTGGTCGCGGCTCGCCAGATACTCGCGCAGGCTCTGCGGGGCGCCCGCCACGCCGGTCACGTAGCCGATCGCGCAGGGCTCGCCCGCGGCCGCCGCGATGGCGGGCGCATCGGCCAGCGCGGGCAGGGCCGTCAGCGTGAGGACGGCGGCGCAGGCCGCCGCGATCGATTGCTTCATGGTGCCAATACCGGTGTCGGATCGAAGTGCGCCATTGTAATCGGGCCGCGCGACCGGCGCCCGCAGAGCAGGGGCCGGCAGGCCGTAAAGCAGGTCAAGAGGCGTTCGACAAGCTGTTCAAGAGGCGCATGCGCCTGCCGTTAACCCCGTCGTTGCCCCTTCCCCAGAATCGAGTACTTTCTTCCCCTGGTGCCAAAAATGCTCAGCAATATCAAGGTCGCTTCCGGCCTGCTATGCGTTCTGGTTACGTTTTGCGTGTTCCAGATCGCCACGGCGGCGTTCGGCTGCTGGGCGCTGTCGCGCACCCATGCCGACGTCGCCGACCTGTCGAATATCGCAATCCAGCAGTCCAACGCGGCCAGCGCCGCCACCCAGTTGCTGATGGACGCGCGCATCAACCTGTCGCGCGCCGGCACGCGGATGGTCAAGGGCGGCGAGGAGCCGGTGCCGATCGTGCAGCATGCGCGCGAGTCGCTGGCCGCCTCCGATCGCAGCTTCGCGAGCTTCATGGCCGCGGCCACCCTGAACGACGAGAACGTGATGCGCGCGGCCGCGCTCAACGAGCGCTATCAGGCCTATCACAAGGCGCTGGGCGAACTCGCGCAGTATCTCGACGCCGGCAACATCCAGGCCTTCCTCGGCCAGCCGACGCAGTCGTTCCAGGATGCCTACCTGGCCGAGCTGCGCAACTTCACGCAGTTCGGCGACCGCGCCAATCACGCCTCGATCGATGCGATCGACACGCGCCTCACGCTGTTTACCGACGCGGCGATCGGCATCGTGGTGCTGCTGCTGGCGGTCACGGCCTTCGTCTACCTGATGCTGCGCCGCGGCCTGGTGGAGCCGCTCGAGGAAGCCGGCCGCCACTTCGACCGGATCGCCGCCGGGCGTCTCGACACGCCGATCGCGCTGCGCGGCAGCAACGAGATCGGCCGCCTCTACGCCGGCCTCGCCAACATGCAGGCGAGCGTGGCGCGGACCGTCAAGACCGTGCGCGAGGCGGCCGACGCGATCCACCTCGGCGCCGACGAGATCGCCACCGGCAATGCCGACCTTTCCTCGCGCACCGAAAGCCAGGCGGCCTCGCTGGAGGAAACGGCGGCGAGCATGGAGGAACTGACCACCAACGTGCATCACAACGCCCAGCATGCCAGCGAGGCCAATCAACTCGCGGCGAGCGCGCTGTCGGCCACCGCCACCGGCAACCAGGTGGTGGGCGAGGTGGTGGACAAGATGCGCGGCATCGCGCAGAGCTCGGAGCGCATCGCCGAGATCATCTCGGTGATCGACGGCATCGCGTTCCAGACCAACATCCTGGCGCTGAACGCCGCCGTGGAGGCGGCACGCGCGGGCGAGCAGGGCCGCGGCTTCGCGGTGGTGGCCGGCGAGGTGCGCTCGCTCGCGCAGCGCAGCGCGCAGTCCGCCAAGGAGATCAAGTTGCTGATCAGCGAATCGGTCAACCAGATCCGCGGCGGCTCGCAACTCGTCGAGAACGCGGGCGGGGCGATGCGCAACGTGTCGGTCTCGATCGAGCGGGTCGCGCAGATGATGTCGGAGATCAGCGCCTCGTCGCACGAGCAGAGCACCGGCATCGGCCAGGTCAACCAGGCTGTCAACCAGATGGACGAGATGACCCAGCAGAACGCGGCGCTGGTCGAGCAGGCGGCGGCCGCGGCGGCCTCGCTGCACCAGCAGACACAGCGCCTGAAGGAAGCGGTGTCGATATTCCGGATTGCCGACGCGGTGCTGCATCCGGCGGCGGCCTCGCCGTTCGGCGCCGGCGCGCGCCTGCCGGGCATTGAGCCGCGCCTCGCGTAAGCCGCGGCTCGCGGGGGGCGCGAGGCGGCCGGACGAACTGCCCGGCTGCCCGGCGCGCCGTTGCGCTCGCGCGTTGCGCGCCGGTGTCAGCGCCCGGTGGCGAGGCGCACGGCCGGCTGCGCGGTGCCGCCCCGCACGAGCTCGGACGGCGCCGGTTCCGGCCGTGCCGCGTCGGGCTGCGGCGCGGCGGCCGCCGCGGCCACCGCGAGCAGCCAGTCGGTGGTCGCGCCGGGCTGCGTGACGGGCAGCATGTGGCCGCCGTCGACGGCCCTCAGCTCGACGCTGCCGAGCTTGTGCTTGAGACCCTCGCCGTGCTTGTGGAAATCGAGGATCGCATCCTGGCGCCCGTAGAGCATGCTGACCGGCACGCCGAGCGTGGGATAGCGCCGCTCCATGTCGGGCAGATCCTCGGGCGCGGCGACCAAGTCCGACGAGGCCGCGTAGAACGCCTCGGGCCGCAGCCCCATCAGGCCGCCGCCCTTCAGCGGAAAATCGCGCGGCACCGGTTCGGGCGCGAAGATCGCGTCGATCGCCTTGCGGCTTTGCAGGATCATGATCGGAATGCCCATCGTCAGCGACGCGAAGCGGCGCAGCGCCGCCGGGCGCAGCGCGAGCCCGCGGAACGCCTTGGGCGGCGCCGTCTCGGTGTGCGTGAGCGGCGCGATCAGCGCGATGCGGCTCACGCGTTCCGGGTAGTCGAGGCCGACCGCGAGCGCGATCGCGCCGCCGAGCGAATGGCCCACCAGCACGGGCCGCTCGAGGCCGAGCGTCTCGATGAAGCGTGCGATGCTGCGGGCCTGCGCGTAGACGTTCGCGCGCGAGCCGGGGCCGCGCGTCGAGCGCCCCGAGCCGGCCCGATCGACGAGGATCACGCGATGCGATTGGGCGAGCCGCGCCAGGTCCAGGTAGACGAAGTTGCGCAGTTGCCCGCACAGGCCATGCACCATCACGATCGGCGGGCCGCTGCCGTATTCGACGTAATGCAGGCGGTCGCCGTCGATCTCGACGAACTTGCCCTCGGGCGGAAAGCGGCGGCGCACCTGATGGGCGGTGAACAGCGTAAACGCGAACAGCACGGCATAGAGGGCAAGCACGACGGCGATCAGTTGGACGATCATGATGTTCACCTTCTCTCGTAGGCGGGTTCGGAAGCGGCGTGACGCTCGGCCGGCGCGGCGGCCTGGCCGGCTTGCGCCGGCCGCCGCGCGAAGCGCATCGCGCCGTCGACGAGCGAGCCGAAGCGCAGCAGCGCGAGGTCGCGTGCGTAATTCTGGTGCGATTTCCACGGATTGCGCGGGCCCTGCTTCGGCAGCAGCGCGGCCGCGCGCTGGATGTAGCCGGAGCTGAGCTCGACGGCCGGCGCGAGCGGCATGGCGGCGTCGTCGAGGGTGGGCGTGCAGCTGTCGTAGCCGTGCGCGCGCATGTGGTTGAGCAGCCGGCAGACGTACAGCGCGATCAGCTCGGCCTTCAGGGTCCACGAGGCGTTGATGTAGCCGAACGAGGTCGCGAGGTTCGGCACGCCGCTTGCCATCATGCCCTTGTACGACACGGCCTCGCCGAACTCGACGGGGCACCCGTCCACGCTCAGCGTGGCGCCGCCCAGCATGCGCACCTTGAGCCCGGTGGCGCTGACGACCAGGTCCGCCTCGAGCGTGCGGCCGCTTTTCAGCAGCAGGCCCTCCGGCGTGAAGCGCTCGATCTCGTCGGTGGCGATCGACGCGTCGCCGGCGCGGATCGCCTTGAACAGGTCGCCGTTGGGCACCAGGCACAGCCGCTGGTCCCAGGGCGCGTAGCGCGGCGTCAGATGCTTCGCGACGTCGAACTCCGGCCCGAGCTGGCGGCTCGCGGCGCGCAGGATGAAACGCTTGGCCGCCTCGGGGCGGCGCCGCGCGAACCGGTACACGGACATCGTCAGCAGCACGTTGCGGACCCGCACCAGCCGGTGCGCGAGGCCGGCCGGCAGCCAGCGGCGCAGCCGCGCCGCCAGCTTGTCGCGCGCCGGCATCGAGACGATGTAGGTCGGCGAGCGCTGCAGCATCGTGACATGGGCGGCCTCGCGCGCCATCGACGGCACCAGCGTGACCGCCGTCGCGCCGCTGCCGATCACGACCACGCGCTTGCCGGCATAGTCGAGATCGCGCGGCCAGTGCTGCGGATGCACGATGCGGCCGCGAAAGCTTTCCATGCCCGGCCAGCTAGGCGCGTGGCCTTGCTCGTAGTCGTAGTAGCCGCTGCACATGTAGAGGAAGCGGCAGGTGAAGCGCAGCGCCTGCCGCGGCTGGCCGTCGGTGCCGTCGCCGCGCAGCACCTCGACCTGCCAGCGTGCCGTGGCCGAGTCCCAGTTCGCGGCCGTCACGCGATGGTGGAAACGGATGGTGCGCTCGATGTCCGCCTCGCGCGCGGTGTCGCGAATGTAGTCGAGGATCGTCCCGCCTTCGGCGATCGCTTGGTCGCTGTGCCAGGGCCGGAAGCTGTAGCCGAGCGTGAACATGTCGGAGTCGGAGCGCACCCCGGGATAGCGGAACAGATCCCAGGTGCCGCCCAGCGTCGCGCGGCTTTCGAGGATCGCGAAGCTGGCCCACGGGCAGCGCTGGCGCAGATGGTGCGCCGCGCCGATGCCGGACAGGCCCGCCCCCACGATCAGCACGTCGAAATCGGTTGCCGCCTCGGCCGGTTCGGTGCCGCTCGCGCGCTCGGCGGGATCGGCGTCGCGCCCGTGCGGGCGCGACGCGGCGCGGTGGGCCGCCTCGCGCGGCAGGTGAGTGGTGCTCATGCCGCGTCCCTCGTCTCGGCGGAGTGGTTCGCGGCGGCGCCGGCGCCGTGCCGCCGCAGGTTGCGTTCGCGCGAGCTGCGCACGAAGCGCAGCACGAACACCTGGTAGGCGGCGCCGAACAGCCGCGCGATCCGGTCGAGCCGGCGCGCGTCGGCGCCGATCAGCACGCGCCGCGCGTTGCGCGCCACGCCGGCGAGGATCTGCCGCGCGGCCTCGTCGGCGCTGGTCGCGTCGATCAGCTTGTTGGCGGCGCGCCGGTGCGCGTCGGGGCTCTGGCCCGTCAGCGCGGCGATCCGCTCGTCGATGCGCGAGGCCGTGGCGATGTTGGTGGCCACGCCGCCCGGATGCACGCAGGTCGCGCTGACGGGCGCGCGTTCCAGCTCCAGCTCCATGCGCAGCGCCTCGGTGAAGCCGCGCACGGCGAACTTGCTCGCGTTGTAGGTGCTCTGGGTGGGCATCGAGACGAGCCCGAACAGGCTCGAGGTGTTGATCACGTGGCCGTCTCCCGATTCGCGCAGGTAGGGCAGGAACGCCTGCGTGCCGTGCACGACACCCCAGAAGTTGATGTCCATGATCCACGCGAAATCCTCGATGCGCACGTGCTCGGCCGGCGCCGCGAGCGACACGCCCGCGTTGTTGAACACCAGATTCACGCGGCCGTGCGCCTCGCGCGTGGCCTTGGCCCAGCCGAACACGGCCTCGCGCGAGGCCACGTCGAGCCGCTGCGAACTCACGCGCACGCCGTGCGCGCTGCACAGCGCGACGGTCTGTGCCAGGCCGATCTCGTTGATGTCGCTCAAGGCGAGGTGGCAGCCGCGGCGCGCAAGCTCCACGGCAAGGCTGCGGCCCATGCCGGAGCCTGCGCCGGTAATGGCGGCGACCTTGTTGGAAAAATCCTTCATCGACGCTCCTTGCGGGCTTGCCGCCCGGCCGAAACACGGATTAAATGTGGTGTTGAGTGTCACCAATTTAATGATGCCATTGTTTGATGTCAAATAGCGAAATGGAGAAACCCCTCGAAACTGCGGACCAGGGGCGTCCCTACGGCGGGGTGGCCCGCGCGGCGCGCGACGCGGAGCGCCGCGCCGCGCTGATCGACGCCGGCACCCGGCTGTTCGGTTCGCAGGGCTTTCGCAGGACCACGGTGCGTGCGATCTGCCGCGAGGCGCGGCTCAACGACCGCTATTTCTACGCGGCGTTCGCGAATACCGAGGCGCTGCTGCAGGCGACCTACCAGCATCATGCGCAGCGCCTGCGCGAGGCGATCGGCGCGGCGCTCGACGGTGCCGGCGAGCGCCTCGACGCGCGTGTCGAGGCGGGGCTGCGCGCGTTCTTCGCGTTCCTGCGCGACACTTGCGCTGCGCGCGTGCTGCTGCTGGAGGTGATCGGCGTGAGCGCCGAGACCGACGCCACCTACCAGCGCAACCTGCTTGAATTCGGCCGGCAGATCGTTGCGCTCGCGCGCGCGGGCGACAGCGAGGACCCCGAGCAGCGCGCCGACGCGCGGCTGACCGGGCTCGCGCTGGTGGGCGCGATGACGAACGCCGGCACGGCCTGGCTGCTGACCGGCTATCGCGATCCGGAGGCGCGCATGGTGCGCAATTGCCGCCGCGTGCTGCTCGGCACGCTGGCGATGTTCGATGCCGACTGCAGTGCGGCGCGGGCCGACGCCGACGCACATGTCGGCGCCTGAGGCGGCCGGCGTGCCTCGCATGGCCTCGTATGAGGTGAAAGTGCTGTGGCAATGGCCCGAAATCCATCCAGTGCGGCATCGCGCGGCCGATCGCGCCGGACGCGCCGACCAGGCACGGATCGCCCACGCCGGCACGGGCGACGCTGGCTTCATGGCGAGCGCCGGGCCCGGCCCGGACCCCCGCCGTCCTGCTCGCGGCGCGGGCCGCGAGCAGCGGGGCGGTCTGGAACCCGCCGCGTTCGAGCGCGCCCGGAGCGACGGGAAGGGGGACGGGGGAGGGCCGCCCCCTGGCGTTCGGCCGCCGGCGCGGCTAGGATGCCGGCGGCGCGCAGCGGCCCGCCACCGGCGCGCGCACCCGCGGCGGGGCGGCGCGCCCCGAGATGACACGACACGAAGCGGCGAGGAGCAGACGATGGACCACGACACCCTGATCGAAACGGCGCGGCGCGCGCGCGAGCATGCCTACGCCCCGTATTCACGGTTCCAGGTCGGCGCGGCGGTGACGACGCACGACGGGCGCGTCTTCGCGGGATGCAACGTGGAGAACGGCGCATACGGCCTGAGCAACTGCGCCGAGCGCACGGCGCTGTTCGCGGCGATCGCGGCCGGCTGCCGGCCTGGCGATTTCGCGGTGCTGGCCGTGATCGGCGACACGCCCGAGCCGATCGCGCCGTGCGGCGCGTGCCGGCAGGTGATGGTCGAACTCGGCGGGCCGGCGCTGTCGGTGGTGCTGGCCAACCTGCGCGGCGCGCGGCAGGAAACGACCGCGGCGGCGCTGCTGCCGGGGGCGTTCCGTCTCTGAGCGTGCGGCGCGGCGCGCCGGCACGCGTCAGACCTGCACGAGCCGCTGCGCGTCGGTGATGCGGATCTGCCGGCCGCGCGAGTCGATCATGCCGCTGCGCTGGAACTTCGACAGCATGCGGCTCACGGTTTCGAGCGTCATGCCGAGGTAGCAGCCGATTTCCTCGCGCGTCATCCGCAGGTTGAATTCGGCCGGCGAATAGCCGCGCGCCTTGAAGCGCGCCGAGAGGTTCAGCAGGAACGAGGCCACGCGTTGCTCGGCCGTCATGGTGCCGAGCAGCATCATGGCGCGCGATTCGCGCACGATCTCGCCGCTCAGCAGCTGATGCACGTGCTGCTGCAGCAGCCGCATCTCGCGGCACGCCGCCTCGAGCTGCGCGAACGGGATGACGCAGACGGTGCTGTCCTCGAGCGCGATCGCCTCGCTGTGATGCTCGCCGTCGCCGAGGCCGTCGAGCCCGAGCGTCTCGCCCGTGATGTGGAAGCCGGTCACCTGCTCGTGGCCGTCCCGGTGGATCACGAGCGTCTTGAACGAGCCGGTGCGCACCGCGTAGAGATTGGTGAACGGGTCGTGGGCGCGAAACAGCGCGTCGCCGCGCTTGACGTGGCGGGTCATGCAGATCAGCGTGTCGAGCCGGCGGAATTCGGCGTGCGTGAGCCCCGACGGCATGCAGACGTTGCGCGTCGCGCAATTCGAACAGCGCGCGCCGGGCTGCTTCAGCGCGTCGAACTGCGTGGCCGCGGGCGGCGGCACGTCGGAGGCGATGGTGGCGGGCTTCGTGGCGGTCAGCATGAGGGGACTCGTTCGGGGGCAGGTTGAGGGCGGCGCGCGTGGGCGAGCGCGTCGATCGTGTGGCATGCCAGCTCGAATTCCGTGGTCTTGTCGAAGAAGTAATGCGCGCCGGCGTCGCGGCTCGCCGCGCGGAAAGCCGGCCCGGACAGGTTCGTCAGGATCACGGTGGTCACGTGCGGCGCGAAGCGGGCCAGTTCGCCGAGCAGTTCGAACCCGCTGCCGGACGGCAGACGCAGCTCGATCACGGCCACGTCCGCGCCGCTCGACACGATGCCGGCGAACGCCATCGCGTGGTCCTCCGATTCGCCGACCACCGATACGCCCACCAGCGGTTCGAGCAATGCCGCCACGCGCCGGCGGATCGCGGCAGCCGGCTCGACGACGTAGACACGGAGGAGGGTAGCGTCCATGCGAGCCAGTATTGCAGCCGGGCGCAGCGAAGGGAATCGGCGTCGAATGAAATTGGGGTAGGTGTTTCGCTGAAATTTGTAGGCCATTTCCTACAAACCCGGCGCGGGTGCCGGCAAGGTGCGTCCGGCCGGCGCCTTATTTGGCGTCGTTGTAGACGGTGGCGCGCGACACGCCGAGATGTTGCGCGATCACTTCCATGGCGCGACGCACTTCCAGATAGCCCTCGGCGCGCAGCGCCTGCATCAGCTCGCGGCGCTGCTCGGTCTTCAGCGAGCGCGGCGTGGTCGCGAGCGTCATCGCGAAGCGGTCGATCCGCTCGCGGATCGCGTCGGCGTTGGCCGGGTCGAGCGTCTCGCCGAGCTGGTCCGGCCCGGTCTGGCAGAACTGGTTCAGCAGGCCCTGGATGCCGCGGAACAGCGTGACGTCGACGTTCAGGCACAGCGCGGCGACATAGTCGCCATTGGCGTCCTTGATGCCGATCGAGGCGCTTTTCGCGGGCCGCCCGTCCGCGAAGCGGTTCGCGTAGTTCGTCAGCAGCGGGGGGTAATCGCTGTCGGCGATGCGCGCGAGGCCGAGTTCGGTGGTCGGATCGCCCACCGCGCGGCCCGACAGGTTATTGTGGATCGCGATGATCGAGTTCTCGGGAGTGCGCAGGTCGTGTACCACCACCTCGGTGAACGGCGCGAACATCTCGCCGAGCCCTTGCGCGATGGTGCGGACCTGCTCGATCAGCGAGGCCTGTTCCGACACGGAAGTCTTTCGGGGCATATTGGACGTTTTATCCGGAATTTGACGGTATTGTAACCACCGCCCGGGATTGCCTCGCGCGCCGCGCGCGCCAGGCGCAGCGGGGCGGCGGGCGAGTCGGGTAGAATCCGGGCTGCGCGCCAGACGCGCCGGCACCGGTTCGCGGTCACGCCGCCCGACCCGGGCGGCCCACGGCACGCGCGACCGATGCCGCCAGCCCGCCCTCAGCCCGTCCGTCATGTCATTACAAGATCCGAATTCCGAGCACACCGCCACCGCTTCTCCGCACCTCAAGCGCAGCCTCAAGGCCCGCCATCTGACGATGATCGCGATCGGCGGCTCGATCGGCACGGGCCTGTTCGTGGCCTCGGGCGCATCGATCTCGCAGGCCGGCCCCGGCGGCGCGATGCTCGCCTATCTGCTGATCGGCCTGATGGTCTACTGCCTGATGACGAGCCTCGGCGAGATGGCCGCGTTCATGCCGGTGTCCGGCTCGTTCGCCACCTACGGCGCCAAATACGTCGAGGAGGGATTCGGCTTCGCGCTCGGCTGGAACTACTGGTACAACTGGGCCGTGACGATCGCGGTGGAACTGGTGGCCGCGCAGCTCGTGATGGGCTACTGGTTTCCGCACGTACCCGGCGTGTGGTGGAGCGCGGCGTTTCTCGCCGTGATGTTCCTGCTCAACGCGCTGACCGTGCGCGGCTTCGGCGAGGCCGAATACTGGTTCGCGCTGATCAAGGTGGTGACCGTGGTGGCGTTCATCGGCATCGGCCTGCTGATGATCTTCGGCATCCTCACGGGTGGCCCGACGCCGGCGTGGCGCAACTTCACGGTCGGCGACGCACCGTTCGCGGGCGGCCTGCCGGCCATGATGGGGGTGGCGATGATCGCCGGCTTCTCGTTCCAGGGCACCGAGCTGATCGGTATCGCCGCCGGCGAATCGGAGAACCCGCACACCACGATTCCGCGCGCGGTGCGGCAGGTGTTCTGGCGCATCCTGCTGTTCTACGTGCTGGCGATCTTCGTGATCGGCATGCTGGTGCCGTACACCGATCCGAGCCTGCTCAAGAGCGACGTGACCGACGTGGGCGTGAGCCCGTTTGCGCTGGTGTTCCGCCATGCCGGCCTCGCGTTCGCGGCCGGCGTGATGAACGCGGTGATCCTCACGGCGGTGCTGTCGGCCGGCAATTCGGGCATGTACGCGTCCACGCGGATGCTCTACGACCTCGCCAGGGAAGGCCGCGCGCCGCGCGTCTTCGCCCGGCTCTCGAAGGGCGGCGTGCCGCGCAACGCCCTGATCGCGACCACGGCGGTGGGCGCGCTTTGCTTCCTGTCGTCGCGGTTCGGCGACAAGACCGTCTACCTGTGGCTCCTGAACACCTCGGGCATGACGGGCTTCATCGCCTGGCTCGGCATCGCGGTCAGCCACTACCGGTTTCGGCGCGGCTTCGTGAAGCAGGGCTTCGCGCTGTCGCGGCTGCCGTATCGCTCGCGCCTGTTTCCCTACGGGCCGATCTTCGCGTTCGTGCTCTGCCTGGTGATCGCGCTGGGGCAGGACTACCAGGCATTCCTCTCGAACCGGATCGACTGGGTCGGCGTGCTGGCCACCTACATCGGCATCCCGCTGTTCCTGGTCGTCTGGCTCGGTTATCGCGTCACGCATCGCGGCAGCCGCCTGGTGCGCTACGAGGACATGGAAATCGCGCCGTGGCTCGACGACGACACGCGCCGCGAGGCACGCCAGATCAAGCAGCAAGCGGAGACGGCGTGAGCGCCGTCGCGCTGCCCGGCCCGCTGCGGCGGCCGCGCAGCGCGTGCGGGACGTGACCCCTGGCCTGGCCCGGAGCCGGCCGATCGCCCCGGTTTTCCCGAGCGCCTTCGTTGCGCCGCGTAGGCGGCAGTTCTGGGCCGGCGTCGTCGTGCCCGATTTCGAGGGCGGCACGGCGCGGGGCCTGGAACGGCGCGATCGTACCCTTGAAGGGTAGACGTTTTCGCGGAACCTCCTTTATACTACCGCGCATGTCGCCGACTTTTCCGGTGAGTTGCACGCCGATGCGTGCATGATCGCCGCAACCGGAAAGCCGGTTCAAGTACCCCGTCAACCGGAGCAACCTGCTCCTGCGGCATGGGCCTGACCATGCACCGCATCCTTGCCGTCCTCGGGCGGCGCCTGGCCTGGGCGACGCACGCGCGTCGTGCTGGCTGAACATGACAATCGAACGAGCGCGCTGGCGTTCGAGCAGGGCTTCGGCCCCGCGCCTGGCCGGCCGGACGCGCTGCCGTTTTTGTCGGTTCGATCCCGGCCTGCCCGGGATCCGTACCTTCCCATTCGCGACGCCTCACGGCGTTCCCGCGGCGTGTGGCGGTCCGCATGCGCCGCTCCGATAAGGAGGCACTTTTCATGACTCGACGCACTGTCCGTATCGCGGGCAGCCTGTTGCTGGCCATCATCGTGTTGGGCTGGATCGCGCAGGCGATCGGCGCGGACACATGGCGGCAATACTCGGGCGACCTCGTCTACTACACCGGCCGGCACCTGATGCTGGTGGGCTATTCGATGGCGCTCGCGATCCTGGTGGGCATTCCGGCCGGCGTCGCGCTGAGCCGGCCGTCCGCCGCGCGCCATGCCGAGCGCTTCATGCAGGTGTTCAACATCGGCAACACGGTGCCCTCGCTCGCGGTGCTCGCGATCGCGCTGGGCATCTTCGGCATCGGCGAGGCGCCCGCGATCGTCGCGCTGTTCCTCGCCTCGCTGCTGCCGATCACGCGCAACGCCTACGAGGGCATGCGCAACGTGCCCGCGGCGCTGCGCGAGGCGGCGCGCGGCATCGGCATGACGCCGTGGCAATCGCTGGTGCGCGTCGAACTGCCGAATGCGCTGCCGATCATCATCGGCGGCGTGCGCACCGCGCTGGCGATCAATGTCGGCACCGCGCCGCTCGCCTACCTGATCGGTGCCGACAGCCTCGGCACGCTGATCTTCCCCGGCATCTATCTCGACAACCAGCAGATGCTGCTGCTCGGCGCCGCCGCCACGGCGGTGCTCGCGCTGCTGCTCGACGGCATCGTCGCGGCCGGCAGCCGCCACGTGCTGGCCCGCAATGGAGGTGCCGCATGAGCGTCGCGCAATTCGCCCGCGCCGTCCGGGCTGCCGGTGCCGCGCTGGCACGCCGCTGCGCGGCCGCCGTCGCGCTGGTGCCGATCGTCTCGCTGGCCTCGTTCGGCGCGCTCGCCACTGCGCCGGCTGCGGCGCAGTCCTTGACGGTGGGCGGCAAGAACTTCACCGAGCAGTACGTGCTGGCCGAGATCACCTCGCAATACCTGCGCTCGCGCGGCTACACCATCGAAACCCGCACGGGCCTCGGCAGCGTGCTGCTGCGCAGCGCGTTCGTGAACGGCCAGATCGACCTGATGTGGGATTACACGGGCACCGCCGCCCTCGTCTACGACAAGATCAAGGACAAGCTCTCGCCCGACGAGATGTACCGGCGCGTGAAGGAGATCGACGCCAGGCGGGGGCTGGTGTGGCTCGACGCGTCCCCGCTCAACAACACCTACGCGCTGGCGCTGCCCGCCGAGGCCGCGAAGCGGACCGGCATCCGCACCATCTCGCAGCTGGCCGCGAAGATCGCGAGCGACCCCAAGGGAACGCGCCACACGTTCGGGATGGACGCGGAATTCGCCAATCGCCCCGACGGCCTGAAGCCGCTGGAAGCCGCCTATCATCTGCAATTCCGCCGCTCGGAGATCCGCCAGATGGATGCCGGGCTGGTCTACACGGCGCTGCACAACGACCAGCTGACGATCGGCCTCGTCTACACCACGGACGGCCGCGTGCGCGGCTTCGGCATCGTGCCGCTCGAGGACGACCTGCACTTTTTCCCGCCCTACAACGCCACGCCGGTGGTGCGCGCGGAGGTGCTCCAGCGCAATCCGAAGCTCGCCGCGCAGCTCAACGCGCTGTCGGCCGCGCTCAACAACGACGTGATGCTGGACATGAACAAGCGGGTGGATATCGACGGCGCCTCGGTGCAGCAGGTGGCGGCCGATTTCCTGCGCACGCATCCGTTACCGTGACCGGGAGACGACCATGACCGTCCAAGCCTATCTGGCCGCCAACTGGCCCGAACTGCTCCAGCTCACGCTGCAGCACATCTATCTCGTCGGCATCGCGGTGGGCTGTGCGATCGTCGCCGGCGTGCCGCTCGGCATCGTGATCAGCCGCCACGAATGGCTCGCGCCGCCGCTGCTCGGCATCGCCACCGTGATCCTCACGCTGCCCTCGATCGCGCTGTTCGGCCTGATGATCCCGATCTTCTCCCGCTTCGGGCAGGGCATCGGCGCGGTGCCCGCGATCACCGCCGTGTTCCTGTATTCGCTGCTGCCGATCATGCGCAACACCTATCTGGCGCTGCGCAACGTCGACGCCGGCATCAAGGAGGCGGGCATCGGCATCGGCATGACCTCGTGGCAGCGGCTGCGGCTCGTGGAGCTGCCGCTCGCGGTGCCGGTGATCCTCGGCGGCGTGCGCACGGCGGTGGTGATGAACATCGGCGTGATGACCATCGCGGCCGTGATCGGCGCGGGCGGCCTCGGCTCGCTGATCGTCCGCGCGATCGGCCAGAGCAGCATGATGAAGCTGCTGGTGGGCGCGGTGCTCGTGAGCGTGCTCGCGATCGTCGCGGATCTGCTGCTGCAGGCGCTGCAGCGCGCATTGACACCGAAGGGAGTGCAGAAGACATGATCGAACTCGACCAACTGACGAAGAGCTTCGCGCAGAAGGACGGCCAGCCGGTGCGCGCCGTCGATTCCGTGAGCCTGACGGTGCCGGAAGGCGAAATCTGCGTGTTCCTCGGCCCCTCCGGCTGCGGCAAGACCACCACGCTGAAGATGATCAACCGGCTGATCACGCCGAGCTCGGGGCGCGTGCTGATCGGCGGCGAGGACACCGCGAGCCTGAACGAAGTGGACCTGCGCCGCCGCATCGGCTACGTGATCCAGCAGATCGGCCTGTTCCCGAACATGACGATCGAGGAGAACATCACGGTGGTGCCGCGCCTGCTCGGCTGGGACAAGCAGCGCTGCAAGGCGCGCGCGAGCGAGCTGATGTCGATGGTGGCGCTCGACCCGAAGCTGTACCTGAAGCGCTACCCGCGCGAGCTGTCGGGCGGCCAGCAGCAGCGCATCGGCGTGGTGCGCGCGCTGGCGGCCGACCCGCCGGTGCTGCTGATGGACGAGCCGTTCGGCGCGGTCGATCCGATCAACCGCGAATCGATTCAGAACGAGTTCTTCCAGATGCAGCGGCAGCTGAAGAAGACCGTGATCATGGTGAGCCACGACATCGACGAGGCGATCAAGCTCGGCGACCGCGTGGCCGTGTTCCGGCGCGGCAAGCTGGTGCAGTACGACCATCCCGACACGCTGCTCGCGCATCCGCGCGACGAGTTCGTGGGCCAGTTCGTGGGCCAGGACAGCACGCTCAAGCGCCTGCTGCTCGTGAAGGCCGGCGACGCGGCCGCGCAGCCGCCCACCGCGCGCGCCGACACGCCGCTCGCCGAGGCGTTCTCGATCATGGACGACAACGACAGCCGCTACCTGACCGTGGTGGACGACACGCGGCACGCGCTCGGCTTCGTCGCGCGGCGCGCCGCGCGCGGCGCCGCGGGTACCTGCGGCGAGCGGCTCAGCGCGTTTCCGGCCACCGTTTCGGCGGAGGACAACCTGCGGATCGTGCTGTCGAAGATGTACCAGTACCGCTCGTCGTGGATGCCGGTGCTCGACGCGGACGGCGCTTATCTCGGCGAGGTCACGCAGGATTCGATCGCCGACTACCTGAGCTCGGGCCGTTCGCGCCAGCAGACCGGCCAGCCGCCGCGCGTCGTGGCGGCGTGAGCGCCGCCGCCCGCGCCGGGCGGTCCAGCGCGGCGCGCCTCAGTGCGGCGCGTTGGCCAGCCGCAGCAGGGCCAGCAGTTCGTCGACGCTGAAGCGGCCGTCGAGCGTGATGCGGCCGCCTACCCAGTTGGGGCGGTTGTGCGCCGCGTCCCAGTCGATCCAGCCCGGCGCGCCGCGCAGGATGGCGGCAGCGCTTTGCTGCGAGGTGCGTTCGTTGTCCGACATCGAGATTCGATTCCTTGTGGGTGCCGCGCGTCGATCGGATCGGCCGGCGCGACGCGCGTGGGGCGGAGTAGGGCCGGCCGACGCAGGCAAGTGATTGTCGGCCGTGCGGCGGCGTCTGGGTATCGGAATGGCTGGAGATGGTGCCGGTTTCCGCTCTGCCGGCGTGCGGCCTCAGGCGCCGTGCCGGTAGGCGCTCGGCGTCATGCCGGCCCACTTGCGGAAGGCGCGCGTGAAGTTTGCCGGATCGCTGAACTGCAGGCGCGCGGCGATCGTCTTCAGGTCGAGGTCGGAGGCGCGCAGCAACTGCCGCGCATCGCGGTGGCGCGCCTCGTCGAGCAGGGCGCGATAGCCGGCGCCGGCCTCGTCGAGCCGGCGCCGCAGCGTGCGCGTGGAGACGTGCAGGCGGCGCGCGAGCGCGTCCGGGGCCGGATAGCCGTCGGCGCCGAGCACCAGCTCCGCGCGCACGCGCTCGACCCAATCGCCCTCGTCGTGGCGCACCGCCGCGTAGTCGCGCTCGACCTGCGCGAGCGCCTGGCGGTGCGCGATCTCGTCGGCGATCGCGAGCGGCCAGTCGAGCGCCTCGCGCCCCACCCACAGCGCATGCGCGTCGCAATCGAAGCGCACCGGCGGCAGGCGTTCGCGATAGCGCGCGAACCAGGGCGGCTGCGGCCACGCGAAGCGCAGCTCGAGCGGTGGCGGCCCGTCGGTTGCGCGTGGGCCGAGCAGCAGCGGCAGGCTCTGCGCGAGGCCGGTCAGCACGAACTCGAACAGGGTGTGATGGCGCAGCACCGGGCTTGCCTGCAGGCCGGCGAGCGTCAGCGTCGCGCCGTCGCCGTGCTCGGCGTAGGTCAGCGTGTATTGCCGGTTGCGGGTGCGGAAATAGCGAGCGTTGACGGCCAACGCGGTGCGCAGGTCGGGCGCGGTCAGCGCGGCATAGCCGAGGAAGCCGTGCGCCGACGGCCGCAGCCGCAGCCCGAGCTCGAAGCCGAGCCCGGCGTCGCCGCTCAGGCGGATCGCGTTCAGCACCAGCCGCGCCCATTGCGACGGCGCGATCCGCGCGTCGGGCTGCGCCAGCACCTCGTCGCGCAGGCCGGTGCCGGCGCGCACCTCGCGCGCGTCGAGCCCGCGTTCCTCGAACACCTGCAGCAGCAGGCGCGGGTAGGCGACCGGGATCGTCGGCCGCCGCAGCCCGAGGCCGTCCTTGTTTCCCATGCCGGTCACCACGTCGATTTTGGCCACGAATGACAAGCATTATGGCTGTTTGACCCCTCACGCTCAAGGCGCCGCGCGCCTACGATCGGCGGATCACAAAAAAGAGACGCCCCGCCATCATGACGACCTCGTTTCCGCATCTGCTCGCGCCGCTCGATCTCGGCTTCACAACGCTGCGCAACCGCGTACTCATGGGCTCCATGCATACCGGCCTCGAGGACAGCCGCAAGACGCTGCCGCGGCTCGCCGACTATTTCGCCGAACGCGCGCGCGGCGGCGTCGGGCTGATCGTTACCGGCGGCTTCGCGCCGAACCTGGCCGGCTGGACCAAGCCGTTCGGCGGCACGCTGGCGAGCCACGCTGCCGCGCGCCGCCATCGCGCGATTGCCGACGCGGTCCACGCCGAAGGCGGCAAGATCGCGCTGCAGATCCTCCATACCGGCCGCTACGGCTATCACCCGCTCGCGGTCGCGCCGTCGCGCATCAAGTCGCCGATCTCGCCGTTTACGCCGCGCGCGCTGTCGGCGGCCGGCGTCGAACGGCAGATCCGGGCGTTCGTGCGCTGCGCGGTGCTGGCGCGCGAGGCCGGCTACGACGGGGTCGAGATCATGGGTTCCGAGGGCTACCTGATCAACCAGTTCCTCTCGCTGCGCACCAACCGGCGCGACGACGCCTGGGGCGGCAGCTACCAGAACCGCATGCGCTTTCCGGTGGAGATCGTCGCGCGCACGCGCGAGGCGGTCGGCCGCGACTTCATCATCATCTACCGGCTGTCGATGCTGGACCTGATCCCGGACGGCAGCGACTGGGACGAGACGGTGCGGCTCGCCAAGGCCGTGGAGCGCGCCGGCGCGACGCTGATCAACACCGGCATCGGCTGGCACGAGGCGCGCGTGCCGACTATCGCCACCTCGGTGCCGCGCGGGGCGTTCGCCTGGATCACGCGCAAGATGAAGGGCGAGGTCGGCATCGCGCTGGTGACCACCAATCGCATCAACCGGCCGGAGCTGGCCGAGCAGATCCTCGCGGACGGGGCGGCCGACATGGTGTCGATGGCGCGGCCGTTGCTGGCCGATCCGGAGTTCGTGAGCAAGGCCGCGAGCGGACGCGCCGACGAGATCAACGTCTGCATCGGCTGCAACCAGGCCTGCCTCGACCACGCGTTCAAGAACCGCATCGCCTCCTGCCTCGTCAATCCGCGCGCCTGCCACGAGACGCTGCTGAACTTCGCGCCGGCGGCGCGCGCGAAGCGCATCGCGGTGGTGGGCGCAGGGCCGGCCGGGCTTTCCTGCGCGACGCAGCTGGCGCGGCGTGGGCACCGCGTCGAGCTGTTCGACGCGGCCGGCGAGATCGGTGGCCAGTTCAATCTGGCCAAGCGGATTCCCGGCAAGGAGGAATTCCACGAAACGCTGCGCTACTTCGCGCGGCAGATCGAGCTGACCGGCGTGACGCTGCGGCTGGCGCGGCGCGTGGATGCCGACCAACTGATCGCGGGCGGCTACGACGAGGTCGTGCTGGCCACCGGCGTGGTGCCACGCGATCCGCGCATCGCCGGCGGCGACGGCCCGAACGTGCTCGGCTATGCCGACGTGCTGAGCGGCCGGCGGCCGGTGGGCGCGCGCGTCGCGGTGGTGGGGGCGGGCGGGATTGGCTTCGACGTGGCCGAGTACCTGGTCCACGCGGGCACCTCGCCGTCGCTCGACGCGGCAGCGTGGCGGGCCGAGTGGGGCGTCACCGACCCGGCGCTCGCGCGCGGCGGCATCGCGCCGGCGCGGGTGACGCCGCCGGCGCGGCAGGTGACGCTGCTGCAGCGCAAGCCGGCGCCGCTCGGCAAGGGGCTCGGCAAAACCACCGGCTGGATTCATCGCGCGACGCTGAAGATGAAGGCGGTGGAGATGATCGGCGGCGTCAACTACGAACGCATCGATGCGCGCGGCCTGCATGTGACGTTCGGCGAGAAGCGGGAGCGGCCGACGCTGATCGAGGCCGACACGATCGTGCTGTGTGCCGGGCAGGAGCCGCGCCGCGACCTCGAGGCGCCGCTCCGCGCGGCCGGCCTCGCCGTGCATCTGATCGGCGGTGCCGAGCTGGCGGCCGAACTCGACGCGAAACGCGCGATCGACCAGGGTGCCCGGCTTGCCGCGCGGCTCTGAGCGGCATGCCGGCGGCCGGGGCCGGGCACCGCCGGCATGCCAGCGAAGCGCGGCTCACTGCAGGCCCGACGGGTCGCATGGGCGGTTTTCGCTCGCACGACGCTGACGGTTTAGGAAGACAAAGCTTTCAGTTTCGTTGCGAATGCAGTGGCTGCCCGATGGCCGCTTTCTTCATAAATGAAAGTATTTTGTAAAGTAATATGTAGTGGTGTTGAAAGTTTTGGAGGGGACGCAGATCGCTTCGCCTTCGCGTCCAAACTGCCAAATTGACGTCGATTTTGATTTGTCAAGCCCCTCTTTGATGCAGCCTGACCGTCTCGCGCCCGCCACGGCCCTCAAAAAAAATATAATAAAAACAATGGTTTGATTGTTTCGAAAAAATGCAACGGAATGTTGCGATGCAAAAGGTCGCACTTCCCTTTATCCTCGTTAACCCGGCGCGAGGTGGTTTCTTTTGTTACGTAGCTTTCATTGAGATTACAGCGCAGGCGCACCGCCATCGCGGGCGCATCGTCCTTACAAATCTTACGTTTCTTTCGTTCTAGTCGACTGACTCTCTGACCGGGTCTTCATAGGGTTTTTGCTGCCATGCAATCTGTACCATTCCTGAGCCTCGCGATCTGGACGCCGATCGTGTTCGGCGTGGCCGTCCTGCGCATCGGTTCGGATCGTTATCCGCACCGGGCTCGGTGGCTCGCGCTGGTGGGCGCGATCGTCGGCCTGCTGCTCACCGTGCCGCTCGTCGCCGGCTTCGACGCGCACAACACGGCGGTGCAGTTCACCGAATACAAGCCGTGGCTCTCGGCTTTCGGTTCGGCATGGCGGATGGGCGTGGATGGGCTGTCGCTGTGGCTGGTGGTGCTGTCGGCGTTTACGACGCTGGTGATCGTGATCGCCTCGTGGGAATCGGTCACGACGCGCGTGGCGCAATACCACGGCTCGTTCCTGATCCTGTCGGGGCTGATGATCGGCGTGTTCACCTCGCTCGACGGGATGCTGTTCTTCATCTTCTTCGAAGCCACGCTGATCCCGCTGTTCGTGCTGATCGGCACCTGGGGCCACGCGAACCGCTCGTATGCGGCGATCAAGTTCTTCTTCATCTCGTTCGCCGGCTCGCTGCTGATGCTGGCCGCGATGCTGTACCTGTTCGGCCTGACCCACACCTTCGACATGGCGGTCTGGCAGCAGGCCCGGCTGGGCTTCGCGCCGCAGCTGCTGGTGTTCCTCGGCTTCTTCGCGGCGTTCGCGGTCAAGGTGCCGATGTGGCCGGTCCACACCTGGCTGCAGGACGTGTACACCGACGGCCCGACCGGCGCCGCGGTGTCGCTGGGGATGATCAAGATCGGCGGCTACGGCTTCCTGCGCTTCGCGCTGCCGATCGCGCCCGACGCGGCCCACTACCTGGCGCCCGTGATGATCGGCCTGTCGCTGGTCGCGGTGGTCTACGCCAGCCTGCTGGCACTGGCGCAGAAGGACATGGCCAAGATGCTGGCCTATTCGTCGGTCGCGCATATGGGCCTCGTCACGCTCGGCGTGTTCCTGTTCGACCAGATGAGCATCACCGGCGCGATCGTGCAGATGATCTCCTACGGTTTCGTGGCCGGCGCGATGTTCCTCTGCGTTGGCGCGCTCTACGATCGCACCCGCACCCGCGCAATCGCCGAATACAGCGGCGTGGCCAACACCATGCCGCGCCTCGCGCTGTTCGCCGTGCTGTTCTCGATGGCCAACGTCGGCCTGCCGGGTACCTCGGGCTTCGTCGGCGAATTCCTCGTGATCATGGGCGCCGTGCGCGTGAACTTCTGGATCGGCGCGATCGCCGCGCTGACCCTGATCCTGAGCGCCGCCTACACGCTGTGGATGCTCAAGCGCGTGATCTTCGGCGCGATCAAGCACGATCGCGTCGGCAAGCTGATCGATCTGAGCCGGCGCGAGTCGGTGGTATTCGCGGCGCTGGCCGTGATCGTGCTTGCAATCGGTATTTATCCGAAGCCGTTTACCGACGTGATCGACCCGGCCGCCGCCAGTATCGTCGCTCAGCTCGAGCGCGCGAAGCCGGCGGAGGATGGGGCGGGCGCCGCGCCGACGGCTTCCACGATCAGCGTTCAGAGCGATGCGCGCATCCCGCGCACCCCGACCTGAACCTCGACGCCACGCCCGAGAGCCCCACGGGGCGGGCGTAGCGAGCCGGTTGCCAGGGTTGCGCAGGGGCCGGCTGACAAGTTGCATGGTGTGGCAACCTGTCGCAGTGTGGCTTTTGGTAAAGATGATTTGCTAAGATTCACCGCTTTTTCCCACTTCGATGGACTTATGATGCTGGCGCTTGGCGAATCGGGGTATAGCCGGTTTGCTTTTATCGACCACGCGTAAATCAGGCAAATGTGATGAATAGAAAGGCTTTTAGAAGCTTCTTGCTTTTATTGGGTGCCGGGTTGCTCGTCTGTCTATCCGGCTGCAGCTACGACCTGCTGGATCCGAAAGGCAGTGTCGGTGTCGCTGAGAAGGGACTGATCTGGACGTCGACGTGGGTGATGCTGATCGTCGTCATCCCCGTGATCGTGCTGACGCTGCTGTTCGCGTGGCGCTATCGCGAGTCCAACCGCAACGCGACGTATGCGCCGAAATGGTCGCATTCGACCGCGATCGAAGTCGTCGTCTGGACGATTCCGACGCTGATCATCCTGTACCTCGGCATCCTCACCTGGAAGTCGACGCACGAGCTTGACCCGTACAAGCCGCTCGTCTCGAACGTGAAGCCGATCAACGTCGAAGTCGTCGCGCTCGACTGGAAGTGGCTGTTCATCTACCCGGATCTGGGTATCGCATCGGTGAACCAGCTCGCGATTCCGGTCGGCACGCCGGTGAACTTCCGCATCACGTCCGACTCGGTGATGAATTCGTTCTTCATCCCGCAGCTCGGCACGCAGGTGTACGCGATGGCCGGCATGCAGACGCGTCTGCACCTGATCGCCGACGAACCGGGCAATTTCGCCGGCCTGTCCGCGAACTACAGCGGCCGCGGCTTCTCCGACATGAAGTTCCGCACGCTCGCCACCTCGCAGGGCGACTTCGATGCCTGGGTGCAGAAGGTCCGCGCCTCGGCGCAGCGCCTCGACATGAACGAGTACGCGAGCGTCGCGAAGCCGAGCGAAAAGGATCCGGTGCGTTTCTTCTCGACCGTCGATCCGCGCCTGTTCAATAACATCGTTGGCAAGTACAACAACGGCCACGTCATGGAATTCAATGACGCGTCGTGCAGTACGACGAAGGGGTAAGCATGTTCGGAAAACTTACACTCGACGCGATTCCGTATCACGAGCCGATCCTCGTGGTCACGGCGCTCGGCGTCGGCATCATGGGGGCCCTGGTGCTGGGTCTCGTCACTTACTTCGGTAAGTGGAAATATCTCTGGACCGAGTGGCTGACGAGCGTCGACCACAAGCGTCTCGGCGTGATGTACATCGCCGTTGCCCTCGTCATGCTGCTGCGCGGCTTCGCCGACGCGATCATGATGCGTACCCAGCTCGCGCTGGCGTACAACGCGCCGGGCTACCTGCCGCCGCACCACTACGACCAGATCTTCACCGCGCACGGCGTCATCATGATCTTCTTCATGGCGATGGCGTTCATGGTGGGTCTGATGAACCTGGTGGTGCCGCTGCAGATCGGCGCGCGCGACGTGGCGTTCCCGTTCCTGAACTCGCTGTCGTTCTGGATGACGGCGGTGGGCGCGATCCTGCTGATGATCTCGCTGTTCATCGGCGAATTCGCGCAGACCGGCTGGCTCGCGTACCCGCCGCTCTCGGAGCTGGCCTATAGTCCAGGGGTAGGGGTCGACTACTACATCTGGGCGCTGCAGATCTCCGGGGTGGGCACGCTGCTGACCGGCGTGAACTTCTTCGTGACCATCATCAAGATGCGCGCGCCGGGCATGACGCTGATGAAGATGCCCGTGTTCACCTGGACGGCGCTCTGCACCAACGTGCTGATCATGGCGGCGTTCCCGATCCTGACCGTCACGCTCGCGCTGCTCGGCCTCGACCGTTATCTGGGGATGCACTTCTTCACCAATGACGGCGGCGGCAACGTCATGATGTACCTGAACCTGATCTGGGCCTGGGGTCACCCCGAGGTGTACATCCTGATCCTGCCGGCGTTCGGCGTGTTCTCGGAAGTCGTGGCGACCTACGCGAAGAAGCCGCTGTTCGGCTACAAGACGATGGTCTACGCCACCTGCGCGATCATGGTCCTGTCGTTCCTCGTGTGGCTGCACCACTTCTTCACGATGGGCTCGGGCGCCGACGTCAATGCGTTCTTCGGCATCGCCACGATGATCATCGCGATCCCGACCGGCGTGAAGATCTTCAACTGGCTGTTTACGATCTACCGTGGCCGCCTGGAGTTCAGCGCGCCGATCCTCTGGACGCTCGGCTTCATGGTCACGTTCACGGTGGGCGGCATGACCGGCGTGATGATGGCGATCCCGGGCGCGGACTTCGTGCTGCATAACAGCCTGTTCCTGATCGCCCACTTCCACAACGTGATCATCGGCGGCGTGCTGTTCGGCTATCTGGCGGGCTTCAACTACTGGTTCCCGAAGGTGTTCGGCTTCAAGCTCAACGAGAAGCTCGGCAAGCGCGCGTTCTGGTTCTGGCAGCTCGGCTTCATCTTCGCCTTCACGCCGCTGTACGTGCTCGGCTTCATGGGCGTGACGCGTCGTCTGAACCACTACGACAACCCCGCATGGCATCCGTGGATGGAAGTCGCGCTGTTCGGCGCGGTGCTGGTGCTGATCGGCATCGTTCACCAGCTGCTGCAGCTGTACGTGTCGATCCGCGACCGCAACCTGCCGGGCAACCGTGACCTGACGGGCGACCCGTGGAACGGCCACACGCTCGAGTGGGCGACGTCCTCGCCGCCGGCGCCGTACAACTTCGCGATCATCCCGACGATCCACGAGCTCGACGAAGTGTCGTATCGCAAGGAGCGCGGCCTCGGCTTCGGTCTGGAGAAGGGCCAGCAGTACGAGGACATCCACATGCCCTCGAACACCAGCGCGGGCTTCTTCATCGGCATGTTCTCGCTGGTGCTCGGCTTTGCCGGCGTCTGGCACATCTGGTGGCTGGCCATCGTCGGCTTCGTCGGCATCGTTGCGACCGCGATCATCTACAGCTCGCAGAAGAACGAGGGCTACTACATTCCGGCCGACACGGTGCGGAAGATCGAAGAGCAGCGTGGTGGTGCGCGTGTCGCGGCACCGCGTCCTGCTGCAGTGGAACTGGAGGCCAACTGATGGCACAAAGCACCCTGACTGCCGATCACCATCACGCGGCAGAGCATCACCATCCGCCGTCGCATTCGGTGTTCGGCTTCTGGCTGTACCTGATGACCGACTGTATCCTGTTCGGCACGCTGTTCGCCGTGTTCGCGGTGATGCAGCACGAGTTCGCCGGCGGCCCCACGGCCAAGGATCTGTTCGACATCCCGGGCGTCGCGCTCGAAACGGCGGCGCTGCTGCTGAGCTCGATCACCTACGGCTTCGCCATGATCGGCGCGCATCGCAACAACCGCGGTGCCGTGTTCGGCTGGCTGGCCGTGACGTTCCTGCTCGGCGCGTCGTTCCTGTTCATGGAAATCCGCGAGTTCACGCACCTGATCGCCGAGGGCGCCGGGCCGGACCGCAGCGGTTTCCTGTCGTCGTTCTTCACGCTGGTGGCCACCCACGGTCTGCACGTGACGATGGGCCTGATCTGGATGGTCGTGCTGGTGGTCCAGATCGCGCGCAACCCGGAGCTGTCGGAGCAGGACGTGCGTCGCCTGACGTGCCTGAGCCTGTTCTGGCACTTCTTGGACATCGTCTGGATCTGCGTGTTTACCTTCGTCTACCTCGTGAGTGTGATCTAAATGGCCCATTCGCATACGCATGCGTCGCATGACGACGCCTCGCACGGCACCGTCAGCAGCTACCTGGTCGGGTTCGTGCTGTCGGTGATCCTGACGGCCGCGTCGTTCGGGGTGGTGCTCGGCGGCTGGTTCTCGACCAACGAAGTCAAGATCCTCGTGCTGGCCGTGCTGGCCGCGGTGCAGATCGTGGTCCACCTGATCTTCTTCCTGCACATGAACGGCTCGTCGAGCCAGCGCTGGAACGTGACCGCCTTTGCCTACACGGTGCTGACGGTGGGCATCGTGATCGTCGGTTCGCTGTGGATCATGCACAACGTCAGCATCAACATGATGTCGCGCTGATCGAGCGCGGACCCGCCTCGCCCGGGCTGATGGGCGAGGCGGTCGAGAAAAAGCCGCCCCTCGGGGCGGCTTTTTTATTGGCACGGCGGCAGCCGTGCCGCTCAAGAGATGATGTCCGGCAGCAACTTGTTGTCCTTGATGTAGGTGTCGCTGTCGCACCAGGTGAACAGCGCCTGCCCGACCTCATTGTGCTTGGCGTATTCGATCTTGCGGTCGGTGGGGCCGCTGACCTGCACCATGATGGCATTGGGAAATGCGCTTGCAATGTGCAGCGATTGGTCCAATTCTTCGCGCGTGAACGGGTGCGAAAAATTGCCGTCATGGTCGCCATGGAAACCGTAGTAGACGGTGATGGTCCCGGCTGCCCTGATGGCTTGCGCCACCAATGCCAGCTTTTTGGCAAATCCGCCGACGTCGGATTGGCCGTCGTTGGTGAATACGTTCTTCGGGTAAGACATGATCTCGTCCGGCATGATCGATTCCTTGGTTTGGGTGGAAAGCGTTATTGCCTGGCCGGCCTTGCCCGTCAATGCACGCCAATCGCTTCGTTGGTCCCTGGAAACAACGGTCGTGAACAGGCGGCGCATCGCGGACTGCACGCCACGCGATGCGAAACCCGTGGTTCACGCCATCCAGTATCGTCGGCAAGGAAGCGGGGCGATTGAGTGAAGCGACGGGAAATCCGGAGAAAGCAGCGAGATTCCGCGGTCCGGACAACCGCACGCCCCGCAGGCTGCGGTGGCGCCTGCGCACGCCCGGCCCGCACGTAAGACTTCGTAAGCCGTCTTAAGGCGAGGCAAGCATGAGCGCACCGGCTTCGCTTATAGTCATCGGATTGCACGCCGGCGGGGCCGGCCCTTGCCGCGTCGCGCCTTCCGTTTCCGTTTCTTACCGCTTTGCCGAGCACATGTCCGATACGCCCATCCAGGTCCTGCTGGTCGACGACGATGCCGCGCTGCGCGATCTGCTCCGTACCTTTTTCCAGCAGCGCGGCATCGAGGTGTCGGTGCTGCACGACGCCACCACGCTGGAGCGGCGCCTCGAGCGCGAGCGGCCTTCGGTGATCGTGCTCGACCTGATGATGCCCGGCGTCGACGGGCTGACCGTGCTCAAGCAACTGCGCGCGAGCGGCGACACGATTCCGGTCATCATGCTGACGGCGCGCGCCGACGGCGTCGATCGCGTGATCGGCCTCGAACTCGGTGCCGACGACTATCTCGGCAAGCCGTTCATGCCGCAGGAACTGCTCGCGCGAATCCACGCGGTGCTGCGCCGCCACGCGCCGGCCGGCCTCGCGCGGCCCGCCGCCGAGCGGCGCGAGCCGCTGCGCTTCGGCCCGTTCCGGCTCGACTTCACCACCCGCACGCTGTATCGCGACACCGAGCCGCTCAAGCTCACGGGCGGCGAATACGCGCTGCTCGAAGTGTTCGCGACGCATCCGATGGAGACGCTCTCGCGCGCGCGGCTGCTCGACATGCTGCACGGGCCGTATTCGAACCTGACCGAGCGCGGCATCGACGTGCCGGTCTGGCGCCTGCGCCGCCTGCTGGAAGACGACCCCGCCCGGCCGCGCTACGTGCAGACGATGCGCGGCGTCGGCTACATGTTCGTGCCTGGCGGCGATGCCGATGAAACGCCGCTTTGATACGCTGTTCGTCCGGCTGGCGTTGATGGCCATCGGCCTCGTGCTGGTGGTCCACGCGATCGGCCTGGTGCTGCTCGACCGCGAGCGGCTGCGCCTGGAAGTCGAGCAGACGCGCCGCGTGATCGCGCTGTCCACGCAGGCGCAGGCGAGCGGCAGCGCGCTCGGCCTCGCGGTCAGCGCGATGCTCGGCACGTCGTTCGTCGACGTGAAGGATGCCTTGGCGTTCGGCTGCCCGCCGCCGTGCGTCGATACCTATGGCCCGTTCGAGCGCCATCTGCGCGAGGCGATGCCGCCCGGCACGCACGTGGTCGGTGACGGCCGCTCGCGCACCATCTGGGCACGCTATCCGGGCGCGCGCTACTGGGTGACGCTGCCCTCGACGATGCCGTCGGTCACGCGCTTCATCGGCGCCTCGTCGCTGACGATGCTGATCGGCATCGGCCTGGCGATCTTCGGCGCCTGGCGCATCCAGCGCCCGCTGCGGCGGCTCGCGCAGGCGGTGCGCGATTTCCGGCTCGGCAACCGGCAGGCGGCGGTGCCGGTCGGCGGCCCGCGCGAGGTCAAGGACGTGATCGCGAACTTCAACGAGATGGTGAGCGAGCTGGCGCAGGGCGAGCAGGAGCGCGCGATGATGCTGGCTGGCCTCGCGCACGACCTGCGCGCGCCGATCACGCGCATGCAGGTGCGCGCCGACCTGCTGCCCGACCAGGCCACCCGCGACGGCTTCCTGCGCGATGCCGAGGCGCTTTCGCGGATCGTCACGCAGTTCCTCGATTTCGCGGGCGAAGGCGCGGCGCCGTCGCCGACCGCGAGCGTCGACGCGCATTGCCGCCAGCACTACGGGGGCGAGCTCGACGACGCGCTCGTTACCACCGACCTGCGCGCCGGCGAGGGTTTCCGGCTGCCGCTCGTCGATCTCGACCGGATTCTGTCGAACCTGATCGAGAACGCGATGACCTACGGCGAGCCGCCCGTCGAGATCTCCACGGCGGCGCTCGCGCAGGGCTACCGGCTGGTGGTGCGCGACCACGGGCCGGGCATTCCCGAGGCCGAGCTCGAACGCGCGCAGCGGCCGTTCGTGCGGCTCGACGCGGCGCGCGGCGGCGACGCGCACTGCGGGCTCGGGCTCGCGATCGTCAAGCGGCTGGTGCACCAGCGGCGCGGCAGCTTCGTCGCCTCGAACGCCGACGACGGCGGCTTCGTCGTCACCATGACGTTCCCGCCCGCCTGAGGCCCGCCGCCGCTTGCGGGCCGCTCGTGCTTGCGTGTTGGCGCGCGAGCCCCGAGAATCGTCGTTCCTTTCAACCGAACCCAGACGACGAGCGACCTCATGGCTTACGACGACAACAACATCTTCGCGAAGATCCTGCGCGGCGAACTGCCCTGCACGAAGGTCTGCGAGACCGATACGACGATCGCGTTCATGGACATCATGCCCCAGTCGCCCGGGCACGTGCTGATCGTGCCGAAGGAAGCGGCGGTGATGCTCTACGAGCTGTCCGACGAGGCGGCCGCCGAATGCATCCGCATGAGCAAGCGCGTGGCGCTCGCGATCCGCGAGGCGCTGCAGCCGGACGGCCTGTTCGTCGGCCAGTTCAACGGCGAGGCGGCCGGGCAGACGGTGCCGCACGTCCATTTCCACCTGATCCCGCGCTGGGCCACTCAGCCGCTCGGCGCGCACTCGCGCGAGGTGGCCGATCCCGCCGAACTGACGGCGATGGCCGAGCGAATCCGCGCGGCGCTGAAGTAAGCCGCCGCGGCCGGGCGCGCCGCGGCCGCGCATGGCCGTCGCGCGTGCGCCGGCCGCGCCCGGTTCGTGCTCAGGCGGGCTGGCGCGGCCGACCGCCGCCGTCGCCGTCGCCGCGAGGCGCGCGCCGGCGCCTCACAGCTGGCCGTCCACGGGCAGCATCCGGAACAGGCCCGTCAGCACGTTGCGCAGCAGCCCCGCGTGCGGATCGACGCTGTAGCTGCGCTGTTGGCCGTGTTCCACGTCGGTCCAGACGAGCGCCGAGTGCCAGCCGTTCGGCGACGGCGACGGATCGGCGAGCGTCACGCGGTAGCTTTCGGTCGGCGCCGTAACCTGGTCGAACAGCGTGGCGACCTCGCCCGCCAGCTTCGGGCTGCGGATCACGAGCGCGAGTTCGGTGTTGAGGTAGGCCGAGCGCGGATCGAGATTGAGCGAGCCGATCACGAGCGTGCTGCGGTCCACCACGTAGGCTTTCGCATGCAGGCTCGAGCGCGACTGCGAGCCGAACATCCGCACGGTCGAGCCCTGCGGCTGCTCGGCGCGGAACTCGTAGAGCTCCACGCCGCGTTCGAGCAGCGGCACGCGGTAGGGCGCATAACCGGCCTGCACGGCTACCGCGTCGGTGGCCGAGAGCGAATTGGTCAGCACCGCCACCCGCACGCCGCGCGCCACGAGCCGGCCGAGCGCCTCGACGCCGGCTTGGTGCGGCACGAAGTACGGCGAGATCAGCAGGAATTCGCGGCGCGCTTGCTGGGTCAGCCTCGCCAGCTGCTGCATCGGCGGGCTCTGGTAGGTGCCGCGCGCCATCGTGATCTTGTCCGGCGAATCGACCGCGAACGTCGCGTCGGCCCACACCAGCCCGAGCTGCTCGCGCGCGATCTGGTCGGCGAGCGGCGTGGCGTTCAGCGGCTTCGCGTCGTAGGGGCGGGCGTTCTCGCGCCAGTGCTCGCGCAGCGCTTCGCGCGTGCGGTCGAGATCCTGCGGATCGAAATGCTGATGATTGAGCGCGCGCAGCGGATAGGCGCTCGCGCTCGCCCAGTAGGTGTCGAAGCTGCGCGAGATGTCGGCCGTGACGGGGCCGGCCGCGAGCACGTCGAGATCGCGGAACTGCAGCGTCGGGCTGGCGCTGAAATACTCGTCGCCGAGGTTGCGGCCGCCGACGATCGCGAGCTGGTTGTCGGCGATCATCGCCTTGTTGTGCATGCGCCGCGTGAAGCGGTCGATCTTCGAGACGAAATCGGCAGTGCGCGCCAACACGCCGCGCTGGGTCGCCCCGAACGGATTGAACACGCGGATCTCGATGTTGGGATGCGCGTTCAGCGATGCCATCACCTGTCCGATGTCCTTGAAGTTCAGGTCGTCCACCAGCATCCGCACCCGCACGCCGCGATCGGCCGCGTAGAGCGCCGCGGCCAGCAGCAGCTTGCCGGTGGTGTCCTCGGTGGCGATGTAGTACTGCATGTCGAGCGTCTTGGTGGCCGCGCGCGCCAGCGCGATGCGCATCTGCAGCGCATCGGTGCCCACCGACAGCACGCGAAAGCCCGACTGCCCCGGATGGGCGCGCTCGGGCGCGGCGAGCGCCTCGCGCAGCGGCGTGGGCGTGTCCGGCGGCAGCGCATGCGTGACCGAGCGCGGCAGCGTGGTGGCGGGCGGATGCGTGGCGCAGCCGGCGAGCCAGAGCGCGGCCAGGCCGGCTGCGGCGAAGCG
The DNA here is from genome assembly GCF_000960995.1 of Burkholderia glumae LMG 2196 = ATCC 33617. Lineage (NCBI taxonomy): Bacteria > Pseudomonadati > Pseudomonadota > Betaproteobacteria > Burkholderiales > Burkholderiaceae > Burkholderia > Burkholderia glumae. The sequence goes on from NZ_CP009434.1 coordinate 1,063,085, forward strand.
GCGGGCCGGGTGCGCCGGACGGCGGACGCGCGGCTCGCGACGGACGGGGATGGCCGGCACGCTGCGGACTCCTTGGGAAGCAAGGCGAGTGGCGCGCCGGCGGGCGGGAGTGCCGGGCGCGATGTGCGCCACGATTCTACGGGCGCCCTCCGCCGGCGGCAACCGGCAGCGGGTCCCCGGCGCGGCCCGCCTCCGGCTCGCTCGGGCAGCGCCGCATGCGGCCGTGGGGCGTGGCGCGCCCGCGGCGGCGGGAACGCGATTTGCGCAGGGGCGGCCGTGCCGGCATCCGCCGCGGCCGGCGCCGGTGGCCGGGCCGCGGCCCCGGTGTACCATCGGACGGCTCGCGCGGGCTGCCGTGAGGCATGCCGCCGCGGCGCGGCCGTGCGAGCACGCAACAACCAGGGGGCCGCCCGTCGGCGAGGGCGGCGTGATGCTGACGATCCGGGACGGGAATCGATGCGGGACAAGGCAGCGGAATTGCAGGCGAGCAAGCGGCGCGCGCTCGGATTGCTGATCGGCGTGACGGTCGTGTTCGTCGCCACGCTGTGGTTTCCGGGCGTGGGCTGGGTGGGCGGCGTGAAGGCCGTGGCCGAGGCCGCGATGGTCGGCGCGCTGGCCGACTGGTTCGCGGTGGCGGCGCTGTTCAGGCGCGTGCCGATTCCGATCGTATCGCGCCATACCGAGATCGTGCCGCGCAACCAGGCACGCATCGCCGACAATCTCGCGCAGTTCGTCCATGACCGCTTCCTCGATCCGGCCTCGATCGTCGCGCTGATGCGGCGCCACGACCCGGCCGAGCGCCTCGCGCAGTGGCTCGTCGAGCCGGCCAACACGGCGCTGCTGGGCGGCTATGTGGGGCGGCTCGCGAGCCTCGCGCTGGACCTGGTCGACGACGCGCGGGTGCGCGGCTTCATCCGCGACGCGCTGCGCGCCGCGCTCGACCGGCTCGACCTGTCGCGCTCGGCGGGCGCGATCCTCGAGACGCTGACGCGCGACGGGCGCCACCAGCAGCTGCTCGACGACGGCATCGCGCAGCTGGTGGCGCTGCTGCGCGAGCCCGACAAGCGCGCCGCGATCGCCGCATATATCGTCGATTGGCTGAAGGACCGCTATCCCAAGATGGAGCGCGTGATGCCGACCGCCTGGATCAGCGAGAGCGGTGCCGAGCTGATCGCGAACATCGTCACGCGCGTGCTGGTGCAGATCGGCGAGGATCCGGACCATCAATTGCGGCGCAGCTTCGATGCGGCCGCCGAGCGGCTGGTCGAGCGTCTCAAGACGGACCCGCGGTTTCTCGAGAAGGGCGAGGAGCTGAAGCGCTACCTGCGCGACGGCGAGGCGTTCACCGGCTACGTGGCCGAGCTCTGGGCCCAACTGCGCGACTGGCTCAAGGCAGATCTCGCGCGCCAGGATTCGCTGCTGCACCGGCAGGCCGCCGCGCTCGGCGGCTGGCTCGGCGAGCGGCTCGCGGCGAGCCCGGCGCTGCGAGCCTCGATGAACGAGCACGTCGAGAAGGCCGCCGCCGAGCTGGCGCCCGAGTTCGCCGCCTTCCTCACGCGCCATATCGGCGACACGGTCCGCAACTGGGACCCGGCGGAGATGTCGCGTCAGGTCGAGCTCAACATCGGCCGCGACCTGCAGAGCATTCGCATCAACGGCACGGTGGTGGGCGGCCTGATCGGGCTCGCGCTGTATCTGGTGACCTGCGCGGCGCGCTGGGCCGGCGCCTGGGTGCCGCCGCACTGAGCCCGGCGCAGGCCGCCTGCATGCCGGGTGCGCCCCGCCCCGCCGGCGCTTATCACCGTGGCGCGACGCGTTGTGGTGTAATCGCGCGGCCGCAAGCCGCCATTCATCCGCGTGAGGGAGTGCCCGTGTCCGCCGTGTCCGTCTTCAAACTGGTCCTGCTGTCGTTTGCCGCGATCGTCGTGCTCGAGCTCGTCGCCAAGAAGCTGCGGCTGCCGCCGGCCGCCGCGCTGCTGGTGGGCGGCGCGGGCATCGCGTTCGTGCCGGGCCTGCCGCCCGTCAATCTCGATCCCGATCTGGTGCTGATCGTGTTCCTGCCGCCGCTGCTGGTGGACGGCGCGTATTTCTCGGTCTGGGAGGAGTTCAAGCGCAACCTGGGCGGCATCATGCTGCTGGCGATCGGCGCGGTGGTGTTCACCACGCTCGCGGTGGGCGTGGCCGTGCATTGGGCCGTGCCGGCGCTGCCGTGGGCGGCCTGCTTCACGCTCGGCGCGATCGTCTCGCCGCCCGATGCGGTGGCCGCCAAGGCCGTGCTCGAACGGGTCGCGCTGCCGCGCCGGCTGATGGTGCTGCTCGAAGGCGAGAGCCTGCTCAACGACGCGGCCGGCCTGGTGCTGTTCCGCTTCGCGGTGGCCGCCGCGCTGACCGGCGCGTTCAGCTTCGAGGGCGCGGTGGTGCGCTTCGCGGAGCTCGCGCTGGGCGGCGTGGCGGTGGGCTTCATCATCGGCTGGCTGCTGATCCGGTTCATTCGGTTGTTGTCCGACGAATACCTGATCGTCACGACCGCCGTGCTCGGCGGCTGGGTCAGCTACATCGCCGGCGAGACGCTGGAGGTGTCGGGCTTGATCTCGGCCGTCACGATGGGCATGATGCTCGGCTGGCATCAGCACGAGGTCTTCAGCGCCACGGTGCGGGTCCGCTCCACGGCGTTCTGGCAGATCATGGTGTTCCTGCTGGAGGCGCTGGTGTTCGTGCTGATCGGGCTGTCGCTGCGCGGCGTGATGCTGCGCCTGGGCGGCTTCGGCGCGGTGTTCGCCACCATGACGCCGGCCCTGCTCGCGGTGCTGGCCGCCGTGATCGGCTCGCGCTTCGTCTGGGTGTTCGCGGTCGAGGCGCTGAAGCTGCCGCGCCGCTGGCTCGGCCACGCGCAGCCGCGCGCCGACTGGCGCGCGGCCACCGTGATGAGCTGGGCCGGCATGCGTGGGGTGGTGACGCTGGCCATCGCGCTGTCGCTGCCCGAGGCGATGCCGGGCCGCGACATGATCCTGGTGGCCGCGTTCGCGGTGATCCTGGTCACGGTGCTGCTGCAGGGGACCACCATCGGCCCGCTGATCCGGCTGGTCGCGCCGCGCGATGCCCATGGGCCGGACGCGCGCCACCTGAGCGGGCCGCAGGCCTGGGCCCGGCTCGCGCGCGCGCAGCTCGCGGCGATCGAGCCGCTGGTGCGCGACGCCGCCGGCAAGGTCGTGCATCCGCGCCTGCTCGAGCAGTACACCTACCGCGCGGCGATGGCCGAGCGCTTCGAGCACGCCGCCGCGTTCCCGGCGCAGGACGTCCACGCGCACTACGACGTGGTGCTCGCGGCGGTCTCGGCCGGGCGTGCCGAGATGCTGAAGATGCACCGCGGCGGGCTGATCCACGACGAGATCCTGCATGAGCTGGAACACGACCTCGACCTGCAGGAAGTCACGGCGCGCCACGCCATGGAATGAGCGGCGCGGCGGCGCCGGTTGCGCCGCCTGCAGCGCGCGCCCCGATCTCCTACAATCGAACCCATCGCCCGCCGCGCCGCGCGCCTCTGGCCTCGCTTCCCCACGTTCGGCCGCGCGCAACGGCATGCTTTTGCATTGGCCAATCTGCAGGTAACGAGCCGCCCGCGTCGTAGGCCGACGCGGGTGTCTGCCACGCCGTGCGCCGGAAGCCGGCACGCGGCATTCACCGAGAGCGTCCCCATGAAGGCATCCGATCTGTTCGTCAAGGCACTGGAAGCGGAGGGCGTCGAATACGTATTCGGCATCCCCGGCGAAGAAAATCTCGATCTGCTCGAATCGATTCGGCACTCGCGCATCAAGCTGGTGCTGACGCGCCACGAGCAGGCGGCGGGCTTCATGGCCGCCACCTACGGGCGGCTCACCGGCAAGGCCGGCGTGTGCCTGTCCACGCTCGGCCCGGGCGCCACCAACCTCGTCACGGCCGCCGCCTACGCGCAGCTGGGCGGCATGCCGATGCTGATGGTCACCGGCCAGAAGCCGATCAAGACCAGCAAGCAGGGCCATTTCCAGATCGTCGACGTGGTCGACATGATGCAGCCGCTCACCAAGCTCACGCGCCAGATCGTGTCGATCGGCCATATCCCGTCGGTGGTGCGCGAGGCGTTCCGGCGCGCCGAGGACGAGCGCCCCGGCGCGACCCACCTCGAACTGCCCGAGGACATCGCGCACGAGGAGGGCGACGGCAAGCCGATCCCGGCCAGCTACAGCCGCCGCCCGGTGGCCGAGCAAAAGGCGGTGGCGCGCGCGGTGGCGGCGATCCGCCAGGCACGCCATCCGCTCCTGATGATCGGCGCGGGCGGCAACCGCAAGACCTGCTGCAAGATGCTGCGCGAATTCGTCGACGCCACCGGCATCCCGTTCTTCACGACGCAGATGGGCAAGGGCGTGATCGACGAATCGCATCCGCTCTGGCTCGGCAACGCCACGCTGTCGGACGGCGACTTCGTGCATCGCGCGATCGACCATGCCGACTGCATCATCAACGTCGGCCACGACGTGATCGAGAAGCCGCCGTTCTTCATGCGCGGCGGCGACCGCACGGTGATTCACGTCAATTTTCTCGGCGCGCAGGTCGATCCGGTCTATTTCCCGCAGATCGAGGTGGTGGGCGACATCGCCAACGCGGTCTGGCAGATCAAGGAGGTGCTGGCCGAGCCGCCGCAATGGGACTTCTCGCGCTTCATGCTGATCAAGGCGCGCTTCGACGCGCACCTGAGAAAGGGCGAGGACGATCCGCGCTACCCGCTGCATCCGGTGCGGGTGGTGCACGACCTGTACGGCGCGCTGCCTGCGGACGGCATCGCCTGCCTCGACAACGGCATGTACAAGATCTGGTTCGCGCGCTACTGGCGCGCCCACGAGCCGAACTCGCTGCTGCTCGACAACGCGCTCGCCTCGATGGGCGCCGGGCTGCCCTCGGCGATCGCCACCAAGATCGTTCATCCGCACCGGAAGGTGGTGGCGATCTGCGGCGACGGCGGCTTCATGATGAATTCGCAGGAGCTGGAGACGGCGGTGCGCCTGAAGCTCGACCTGCTGGTGCTGGTGCTGCGCGACGACGCGTTCGGCATGATCCGCTGGAAGCAGGAGAACATGAACTTCCCCGACTATGCGATGACGCTCGACAATCCCGACTTCGTCGCCTATGCGCAAAGCTACGGCGCGCAGGGCCATCGCGCGGAATCGGCCGACGCGCTCGCGCCCTTGCTCGCGCACTGCCTCGCGAGCCCGGGCGTGCATCTGGTCGACGTGCCGATCGACTACTCGGACAACGAGAAGATCCTGAACCGCGAGATCCCGCGCCTGTCCGCGCAGCTCTGAACGGCCGCCGCGCCCTTGTTCCCCACCGTCTTTACCGCACGGAGGCATCCCATGCTGAAGGAATCCTATCCGTACTACCTCGCCAACGAGGCCGTGTACGCCAACACCGATCTCGAGGTGACCGACAAGTACAGCGGCAAGGTGGCCACGCGCGTCGCGCTGGCCGACGCGAAGGCGATCGACGCCGCGATCGCGGCCGCCGTCGAGGCGTGCAGGCCGCTGCGCGACTGGCCCGCGTTCCGCCGCCAGGCCGTGCTCGACCATTGCGTCGCGCGCTTTCGCGAGCGCTTCGACGAGCTGGCCGACGCGCTCTGCGTCGAGGCCGGCAAGCCGATCAACGATGCCAAGGGCGAGGTCACGCGCCTGATCGACACCTTCCGGGTGGCCGCCGAGGAATCGGTGCGCATCGGCGGCGAGCTCGTGAACCTCGAGATCTCGAAGCGCGCGCAGGGCTATTCGGGCTACACGAAACGCGTGCCGATCGGGCCCTGCTCGTTCATCTCGCCGTTCAACTTCCCGCTGAATCTCACGGCACACAAGGTCGCGCCGGCCCTCGCGGTGGGCTGCCCGTTCGTGCTCAAGCCGGCCAGCCGCACGCCGATCGGCGCGCTGATCATCGGCGAGGTGCTGGCCGAGACCGACCTGCCGAAGGGCGCGTTCTCGGTGCTGCCCGCGCACCGCGACGGCGCGGACCTGTTTACCACCGACGCGCGTTTCAAGCTGCTGTCGTTCACGGGCTCGCCGGCGGTGGGCTGGGACCTGAAGCAGAAGGCCGGCAAGAAGAAAGTGGTGCTCGAGCTGGGCGGCAACGCGGCCGCGATCGTCGACGCGGACCAGCGCGAGCGGCTCGACTACGTGGTGGAGCGGCTGATCTTCGGCGCGTTCTACCAGTCCGGCCAGAGCTGCATCGGCGTGCAGCGCATCCTGGCCCACGCCAGCCTTTACGACGCGCTGCGCGAGAAGCTGATCGCGAGGACGCGCGCGCTCAGGATGGGCGACCCGAAGGACCCGCAGACCTTCGTCGGGCCGATGATCTCCGAGTCCGAGGCGAAGCGGCTGGCGGGCTGGATGGAGCAGGCGGTCGGCGCCGGCGCGAAGATCGTGGCGGGCGGCAGGGTGGACGGCGTGATGTTCGAGGCGACGCTGCTCGAGCACGTCGGCCGCGAGCAGGACCTCTACCGCAAGGAGGCGTTCGGGCCGGTCGCGCTGCTCGAGCCGTTCGAGCACTTCGACGAGGCGCTCGCGCGCGTCAACGACAGCGACTTCGGCCTGCAGGCCGGCGTGTTCACCGATTCGCTCGCGCACGCGCATCGCGCCTGGGACGAGCTCGAGGTGGGCGGCGTGGTGATCAACGACGTGCCCTCGTTTCGCGTCGACAACATGCCCTACGGCGGCGTCAAGGATTCGGGCCTCGGCCGCGAGGGCGTGCGCTATGCGATGGAGGACATGACCGAGCCGCGCCTGATGGTGATCCGCAAGCCGTCCTGATCCCGCCCCGGGCGGCCCGCAGCCAGCCGGCGGCGCCTCGGCGCGGGCCGCACGCCCTGGCCGGCCGGCGTTGCCCGCTTGGCGGGCATTCCCGCCGCCTCCCCCCCGGTCTCGCCGCTGCCGCCCGAGGCCCGCGGGTTCGCCCGGCTCGCGCCGCGCCGGTGCCGCCCGGCGCCGGCGCCTTCCCCGCCTTTGCCGCTTCCGTCAAGTCCCGCGTGCCGTGAACCTTCCCCTGTCGCGGTAATCCCACCGTTTGCGGCCCGATTCCGTCATTGTTGTATGGCTGGAAGGAAAATCATTTAAAATCATCGGCTTATATTTACTTAAAAGAATCAATGCCGTGCAAAACCGGCGATTCGTAACCGGGGATGCGCTAGCAAGGACGTCGGCGGTGCGGGTGCCCGCGCCCGGCGAACCCGCCGTCTGCCGCGGCCGCAAGGCGATGGCATTCGCGATGCGATGAATGGAATGACTCACACGAACTACGCATCGGATTCTTACGAATCCGGCATCTCTGTGCTGCTCGTCGACGACCAGGCCTTCGTCGGCGAGGTGATCCGCCGGCTGCTGGCCGCCGAGACCGACATCGCGCTGCATGTCTGCGGCGATGCCGGCAGCGCGCTCGAACTGGGCCGCACGCTGCGCCCCACCGTGATCCTGCAGGATCTGGTGATGCCCGGCGTCGACGGGCTGGAGCTGGTGCGCGCCTGGCGCGCCGAGGCGGCCACCGCGCAGGTGCCGATCATCGTGCTGTCGATCAACGACGATCCGCTCGCCAAGCGCGAGGCATTCGTGGCCGGCGCGAACGACTACCTCGTGAAGCTGCCGGACCCGATCGAGATGATCGCGCGGATCCGCTACCACTCGAACTCGTACCACATGCTGCGCCAGCGCGACGAGGTGCTCGACTTCCTCTCGCACGACATGCGCGCGCCGCAGGCCTCGATCCTCTCGCTGCTGGAGGGCTATCGCGCGACGCACGGCGAGATGCCGATGCTGCTCGAGCGCATCGAGGTGCATGCGCGGCGCGCGCTCGCGCTGGCCGACGGCTTCATCCAGCTCACGCGCGCGCAGTCGGAGAAGCGGCCGAGCGAGCTGGTGTGCCTCAACGAGGTGCTGCTCGACGCGGCCGACCAGCTCTGGGAGAAGGCGGCCGCCACCGGCAGCCGCGTGAAGGTGGTGCTTCCGGAGGCCGAGTGTCTCTGCGTCGGGGACCGGATGATGCTCACGCGCGCGCTGGCGAACCTGATCGACAACGCGCTGAAGTACGCGCCGCCCGCCTCCGAGGTGCGCGGCCTGATCGCCGACGACGGCGAGCGCTGGCTGATCGGCGTGGAGGACGAGGGCGAGGGGATCGCGCCGGCGCAGCGCGCGAGCGCCACCGAATCGTTCGTGCGGCTCACGCACGGCCCGGACTCGCAGAAGGGCGGCTTCGGGCTCGGCCTCGCGTTCGTGCGCGCCACCGCCACGAAGCACGGCGGCGCACTGCTGATGCGCTACACGCCGCGCGGTTTCATGGCCGGGCTGGGGCTGCCCAAGGCGCGTGCGGCGCGCTGAGCCGGCGCCGGGCGGCCGGGCCGCGCGCCGGCGGCCGCAGGCGCGCGGTCGGTGCGCGTGGGTGGCGGCAGGTGGTGGCGGGTGGTGGCGGGTGGCCGGTGCGCCGGAATGCGATCCGGTGCCGGACGGGGCGGCCCGGGCTGTCTCGGCGGCCATAAAGAAAGTACACTTTGCTGGCTCGCGCCCGCCGGTCGGCGGCTCCTGAACGCATCTGCAGACTACCCATATCGAAACATGGCCAACGTGTCGCCTCGCGCAAGCGCCGAACGTCGTTCCCAGCCCCCCGTCGGTGCGCGGATCACGCTCGGCAACCGGATCCTGCTCAGCTTCGGCGTGCTGTTCGTGCTGATGCTGCTGATGGCGGGCCTGTCCTACACCCAGCTGCGCTCGATCGACCAGGAGACGGTCAGCATCCAGCGCGACTCGCTGCCGGGCGTCTATCTGGCCACCTCGCTGCGTGCGGCCGCCAACGAGTCGTATACGGCGATGCAGCGGGCGATCTTCGTCGATCCCGATTCGGAGGCCTCGCGCCGCGATCTCGACCGCATCCCCGGCATGCTGGAGTCGTTCGAGAAGCTCTCGACCGCGTACCAGAACGCCACGTTCCGCGACGAGGACCGCGCCCGCTTCGCCACCTTCCGCGCTGTCTACGATCGCTATCTGCCGCTTCTGGCCGACGCCGTGCAGAAGGCGCGCACGGGTGCCCATGCCGACGCGGTGGTGGCCTACGGGCGCGTCACGCCGGTCTGGGAGGACGTGATCCGCAATGCCAACGTGCTGGTCACCGAGAACCGCACGTTCGCCGACCAGTCGGCGCAGATGATCCGCGAATCGGTGTACGGCACCGAGGTCACGCTCGCCACCGTGCTGGCCGTGGTGCTGATCTGCTCGGCCGTGCTCGGCTGGCTCCTGTACCGCGCCGTGATGCGGCCGATGACCGAGCTGGTCGACGTCCACGACGTGATGCGCACGGGCGACCTGACCCGGCGGCTCGACCTGCGCCGCCACGACGAGTTCAACATGCTCGAGACCGGCTTCAACCGGATGGCCGACGAGCTGACCACGCTGGTCGCGCAGGCCCAGCAGTCGTCGCTGCAGGTCACCACCTCGGTGGCCGAGATCGCCGCCACCTCGCGCGAGCAGCAGGCCACCGCCAACGAGACGGCCGCCACCACCACCGAGATCGGCGCGACCTCGCGCGAGATCTTCGCGACTTCGCGCGACTTGCTGCGCACCATGAACGAGGTGTCGTCGGTGGCCGAGCAGTCGGCCTCGCTCGCGGGCCTGAGCCAGAGCGGCCTCACGCAGATGGGCGAGACCATGCGCAGCGTGATGGACGCGGCCGGCTCGGTCAACGCCAAGCTCGCGATCCTCAACGAGAAGGCGCTCAACATCAACCAGGTGGTGGCCACCATCACGAAGGTCGCCGACCAGACCAACCTGCTGTCGCTGAACGCGGCGATCGAGGCCGAGAAGGCCGGCGAATACGGCCGCGGCTTCGCGGTGGTCGCCACCGAGATCCGCCGCCTCGCCGACCAGACCGCGGTGGCCACCTACGACATCGAGCAGACCGTCAAGGAGATCCAGTCGGCGGTGTCGGCCGGCGTGATGGGCATGGACAAGTTCTCCGAGGAAGTGCGGCGCGGCATGCTCGACGTGCAGCAGGTGGGCTCGCAGCTCTCGCAGATCATCCACGAAGTGCAGACGCTCGCGCCGCGCTTCCAGCTCGTCAACGAGGGCATGCAGACCCAGGCGAGCGGCGCCGAGCAGATCACCCAGGCGCTCTCGCAGCTGTCCGAGGCGGCCCAGCAGACGGCCGAATCGCTGCGCCAGTCGTCGCAGGCGATCGACGACCTGACGCTGGTGGCCAACGCGCTGCGCACCAGCGTGTCGCGCTTCAAGGTCGAGGCGTGAGCACCGAGGCCCGCCGCGCCATGCTGTTCCTGCTGTTCGAGCTCGACGGCGTGCGCTACGCGCTCGACGTGGCCGACGTCGCCGAGGTGCTGCCGCTCGCCGGGACCAAGCCGATCCCGGGCGCACCCGACTGGGTGGCGGGCATCCTGATCCATCGCGGCGAGCCGGTGCTGGTGCTCGACGTGACGCGGCTCGCGCTGGGCCGTGCCTCGGCGCGCATCCGCTCGACCCGGCTCGTGATCGTGCGGGTGCGCCTGCCGCTGGCCACCGACGCCGAGCCCGCGCAGGCCGACGACGAGCGCCGGCTCGGCCTGATCGTCGAGCACGGCACGCAGACGGCGCGCTTCGAGCGCGCGGCGTTCCGCGACGGCGGCATCGATACGCCGCACGCGCGCTGGCTCGGGCCGGTGGCGCACGACGCGCATGGCGTGGTGCAGTGGGTGACGGTGCGCCATCTGCTCGGCCCCGAGGCGCGCGCGCTGCTGTTCGCGGCCGCGCGCCAGGCGCGGCCGGAGCCGGCCGGAGGCCAGGCATGAAGGCGGCGGGCGGTTTCGAGGCGCGTTTCCATGCATGGCTGTCGCGCGAGACCGGCATCGATCCGGCTTCGCTCGGCGCCGATTTCGTCGCGCGCGCGCTGGCCGAGCGGATCGGCGCGACGTTCGGCGGCGACGCCGCGCGCGAGCTGGCGGCGGTGGCGCGCGCCTGGCAGCCGTCGCCGGCCGAGCTCGACGCCTACTGGCAGCTGCTGAACGCGTCGGCTGCCGAGCGGCACGCGCTGATCGAGCTGTTCGTGGTGCCGGAGACCTGGTTCTTCCGCGAGCGCGAGGCGTTCGCCGCGCTCGCCGCGCTGGCCGTGGAGCGGCTGCGCACGCGGCCCTCGCAGCCGGTGCAGGTGCTGAGCGCGCCGTGCTCGACGGGCGAGGAGCCCTATACGGCGGCGATGGCGCTGATCGATGCCGGCCTCGACGCGGCGCAGCTGCGAATCGATGCGCTCGACATCAGCGCGCGCGCGATCGAGCACGCGCGGCGCGGCGAATACGGCCGCAACTCGTTTCGCGGCCACGCGCTCGAGTTCCGCGCCCGCCACTTCGAGCCGACCGCCCACGGCTGGCGCCTGCACGAGCGGATTCGCGACTGCGTGCAGTTCCGCCATGCCAACCTGCTCGACCTCGACCTCGACACCGACGACGCGTCGCGCTACGACTTCATTTTCTGCCGCAACGTGCTGATCTATTTCGACCGCGGCGCTCAGGAGCGCGTGCTGCGCACGCTCGATGCGCGGCTTGCCGACGACGGCCTGCTGTTCGTCGGCCCCGCCGAAACCGGGGTCGTGATGCGCTACGGCATGAGTTCGGCGAGGATTCCGCTCGCCTTCGGTTTTCGCCGCCAGGCGCGGCGCGCCGCCGCCGTGCCGGCAGCGCCGGTGGCCGCCGGCCGCGCCGGCTTCGGCACCGCGCCGCCGCCGCCCGTCGGTGCGCGGCCGACGCTCGTCGCACCGCCCGAGCCGGCCGCGCGCGCGGGGTCGGGCGAGCTGGCGCGGCCGCTGCCCGGAGCCGCGCCGCGTCCGGCCGGCGCGCCCGAGGGCGGGGCCGGTTTCGCGGGCGCGGGCCGGAGCGGTGCGCCCGGCCGGCCGCCGCGCGCGCCCGCCGTGCTCGGCGCCGTCGCCTCGACGCGTTGCTCGCTGGCGGTTCCCGCGTCGCCCGCGCCGGCGCGCGCCGGCTCGCTCGAGGCGGCCCGCGCGCTCGCCGACGCGGGCCAGTTCGAGGCGGCCGAGCGCGCGGTCCGCGCCGTGCTGGACGAAGCCGGCCCGAGCGCCGACGCCTACTACCTGCTCGGCCTGATCGCCGACGCGCAGGGGCAGCCGGGCGCCGTCGCGCATTACCGCAAGGCGCTGTACCTGGCGCCCACCCATCGCGAGGCGCTCACCCACCTGGCGACGCTGCTCGACATCGCCGGCGACCACGAAGGCGCGCGCTGGCTGAAGGAGCGCGCGCGCCGCGCCGACGCGCAGGCCGGCAAGCACGGCGAACCGGGAGGACGCAGCCATGCACGACGCCGCTGAAACCGGGCGCGCGCCCGACCTGGCGCCGGGCGCGATCGACGATTGCTGGAACCGCATCGGCGTGCGCGGCGACCATTCGTGCGAACGCCTGAGCGAGGTCTCGCGCTGCCTGAACTGCCCCGTGTTCGCGCGCAACGCGGCGCGGCTGCTCGACCGCCCGCTATCCGCCGACGATCTCGCCCAGGCCGCGCAGCGCGTCTCGGAGCCGGTCGCGCCGGAGTTCGGGCGCACCGGGCCGGAGGCGGGCGCACGCCAGTCGGTGCTGGCGTTCCGGGTGGCCGACGAATGGCTCGCGCTGCCCACCGAGGTGGTGCGCCAGATCGTCGACGACCGGCCGGTCCATTCGCTGCCGGACCGTCGCGCCCGCGCGGTGCTCGGCATCGTCAACGTGCGCGGCACGCTGCGCATCGCGGTGTCGCTCGCCGAGCTGCTCGGCCTCGAAACCGGCGCGCCGCGCGCGGCCGGCGACGCGCGCGCCGGCTTCCGGCGCATGCTGGTGGTCGCGCATCGCGGCGAGCCGGTGGTGTTCCCGGTCGACGCCGTCGAGGGCGTGCTGCGCTTCGGCGCCGCCGACCGCGCGGCCACGCCGGCCACCGTGGCGCGCGCCGGCAGCGCGCACACGCGCGGCGTGTTCGTCTGGCGCGAGCGGATCGTCGGGCTGATCGACGAGGAGCGGCTGTTCGAATCGTTGTTGCGGAGCCTGCGATGAGCCAAGACGACGACCTGAGCCGCCAGTCGCTGCTCGAGCTGTACCAGGAGGAGACCCAGACCCAGACCGAGGCGCTGTCGCGGCAGTTGCTCGCGCTCGAACATGGCGCGCAGGACGCGGCCGCATTCGAGGCCTGCATGCGCGCGGCGCATTCCCTGAAGGGCGCCGCGCGCATCGTCGGCGTGCCGCAGGGCGTGGAGATCGCCGGGCGCATGGAGGATTGCTTCGTCGGCGCGCAGCGCGGCGAGCGCGTGCTCGGCGCGAGCCACATCGACGCGCTGCTGATGGGCGTGGACCTGCTGGTGCGGGTCGGCGATCCGCGCCGCGCCGCGTCGGTCACGCCGATCGAGATCGACGCGTTCGCGGTCGCGCTTGCCCATGCCGACGGTGCCGGCGATGCCGGGCGCGCGGCGCCGGATGCGGCCGCGCCGCTGCCGCCGGGCTTCGCCTCGGGGGCCGTCTCGGCGCTGTCGGCCGACGCGCCGGGCAGCGCCGATTTCCCGGCGCTGGCGGATCTGTCCGCGCTGCTGCGGCTCGACGCGCCGGGCGCCGGGGCGTCCGACACAGCCGGCGTGCCGGGCGGATCGTTGGCCGCCGGCGCCGGGCCGCGCGAGGCCGAAGCGGCGCGGCCGGCCGATCTGGCCGCCCAGCTGCGGCTGGCCGCCGACGCGGCGCCGGCCGCGAGGCCGCCGGCACCGCCGGCACCGCCGTCCGAGGCGCCGGCGGCGCCCGAGCCGGGCGGCGACGCCGGCCAGATGCGCCGCGTGCGCGCCGACAGCCTGAACCGGCTGCTGAGCCTGGCGGGCGAATCGCTGGTGGAATCGCGCTGGCTCAAGCCGTTCGCCGAATCGATGCAACGCATGCGGCGCACCCAGCGCGACGCGGCCCGCGCGCTCGATGCCTTGTACGACGCGCTCGCCGACGATCTCGACCCGGCCCGCGAGGCCGCGATGAGCGAGGTCCGGCAGATGCTCAACGACCTGCAGCGCACGTTCGCGGCCCGCATGGACGACCTGGACCGCTTCGAGCGGCGCAGCATGCACATCGCCGAGCAGCTCTACGACGAGGCGCTGCAGTGCCGGATGCGCCCGTTCGGCGATGCCACGCGCGCCTATCCGCGCATGGTCCGCGATCTGGCGCGCTCGCTCGGCAAGCGCGTGCGCTTCGCGATCGTCGGCGAGACCACCCAGGTCGATCGCGACCTGCTCGACCTGCTCGACGCGCCGCTCGGCCACCTGCTGCGCAACGCGCTCGACCATGGCGTCGAGCCGCCCGAGACGCGGCTCGCGCGCGGCAAGCCGGCCGAGGCCGTCATCACGCTCGAGGCGCGCCACAGTGCCGGCTCGCTGCTCGTCAGCGTGACCGACGACGGCCCCGGTGCCGATCTCGCGGCGGTGCGCGCCGCGATCGTGCGCCAGCGGCTCACCGACGCCGAGACGGCCGCGCGGCTGACCGATGCCGAGGTGCTCGAATTCCTGCTGCTGCCGGGCTTCTCGATGCGCGAGCAGGTGACCGACGTGTCGGGCCGCGGCGTCGGCCTCGACGCGGTCCACGAGATGGTCAAGCGCGTGCGCGGCGCGGTGCGGATCTTCAACGAGCCGGGCCAGGGCATGCGCTTCGTGCTGCAGCTGCCGCTCACGCTGTCGGTGATCCGCAGCCTGCTGGTCGAGGTGGGCGGCGAGCCCTATGCGTTCCCGCTGGTCCACGTGCGGCGCGCGCTGCAGCTCGAACGCGGCTCGATCGACGTGCTCGAGGGCCAGCAGCACTTCTCGCTCGACGAGCGCCGCGTCGGGCTGGTCACCGCGCACCAGCTGTTCGACGCGGGCGAGCCCGAGGGCGTGCGCGCGAACACGGCCGTGGTGGTGGTCGGCACCGAGCCGGAGACCTACGGCGTGGCGGTGGACCGCTTCCTCGGCGAGCGCATGCTGGTGGTGCAGCCGCTCGATGCCCGGCTGCAGAAGATCCGCAACGTCGCGGCCGGCGCGCTGCTCGAGAACGGCGATCCGGTGCTGATCGTCGATGTCGAGGATCTGGTGCGCTCGATCGACAAGCTGATTCGCGGCGGCCAGCTGACCAAGCTGCGCAGCGGCGCCGACGGCGCGCTCGCGCGGCGCCGCAAGCAGGTGCTGGTGGTGGACGATTCGCTGACGGTGCGCGAGCTCGAACGCAAGCTGCTCGAGAAGCGCGGCTACGCGGTGACGATCGCCGTCGACGGCATGGACGGCTGGAACGCGATCCGCAGCGACACCTTCGACCTCGTCGTGACCGACATCGACATGCCGCGCATGGACGGCATCGAGCTCGTCACGCTGATCAAGCGCGACCCGCTGCTGCAAGGCGTGCCGGTCATGATCGTGTCGTACAAGGACCGCGACGAGGACCGCCGGCGCGGGCTCGACGCCGGCGCCGACTATTATCTGGCGAAGGGCAGCTTCCACGACGAGGCGCTGCTCGACGCCGTCCACGATCTGATCGGAGAGGCGACGTCATGAACATCGGCATCGTCAACGATTTACCGCTCGCCGTCGCCGCGCTGCGCCGCGCCATCGCGCACCGGCCCGACCATCGCGTGCTGTGGGTGGCCGCCGACGGCGAGCAGGCGGTGGATTTCTGTCAGGCCAACCCGCCCGACCTGGTGCTGATGGACCTGGTCATGCCGAAGGTGGACGGCGTGGCCGCCACGCGGCGCATCATGGAGCGCTGGCCGTGCGCGATCCTGATCGTCACGGCCAGCGTGGACGCCAACAAGGCCACCATCTACGAGGCGATGGGGGCCGGCGCGCTCGACGCGGTGGATACGCCCACGCTCGCGCAAGGCATGATCGCCAACGAATCGCAGCCGCTGCTGGCCAAGATCGACCAGATCGGCCGGCTGCTCGCCACGCGCGGGCCGCTGCTGCCGCCGTCGCAGCCGGCCGGCTCGGCGGCGCTCGCGCAGCCGCCGCTGGTGGCGATCGGCGCGTCGGCGGGCGGCCCGACCGCGCTCGCGGCGCTGCTCAAGCCGCTGCCCGAGGATTTCCCGGCCGCGATCGTGATCGTGCAGCACGTCGATCAGGCGTTCGCGATCGGCATGGCCGAGTGGCTCGACGGCTTCACGCGGCTGCCGGTGCGCATCGCCAGGGCCGGCGGCGCGCCGCAGCGCGGCGAGGTGCTGCTGGCCGCCACCAACGACCACCTGCAGCTGAACTCGCGCGGCCAGCTCGGCTACACCCGCTATCCGGAGGAGACGCCGTACCGGCCGTCGGTGGACGTGTTCTTCCACAGCGTCGCCGAGTGGTGGCGCGGCGAGGCGCTCGGCGTGCTGCTGACCGGCATGGGCCGCGACGGCGCGCTCGGCCTGAAGGCGATGCGCGCCAAGGGCTTCTACACCATCGCGCAGGACGCCGCGACCAGCGCCGTCTACGGCATGCCGAAAGCCGCCGCGGCGATCGACGCGGCCTCGGCGATCCTGCCGCTCGAGCGCATCGCGGAGCGTCTGATGTCGCAATTACAGCGCGCGCCGCGCCCGCGCTGAACCGGGGCACGCCGCTTGCGCGGCCCGCCAGGCCCGCCCGGCGGGCGAGAGCGGGCCGCGCAAGCGGTCGCGGCAGGGTGGGCACGTGGCGTGCTCGCCCTGGGGGGTCTCCACGTCCGGTACCCCACCATGTCGCGCATCCCCCTCGTTTCCGGCCTGGCCCGGCGTCCCTACCGAACGCACCCGTCGATGACCCAACCCGCCAACGAACATCAACCCGCGCCGGCCGACGAGCAGGCGCTGAAGACCCACACCGACCGGCGCCAGCTGCATCAGATCATCGCCGGGCTGACCGAGGGCGTGATCCTGGTCGAGCCCGACCAGCGCATCGTCTGGGCCAACGAGGCCGCGCTCGCGATGCACGGGGTGGCCACGCTCGCCGAGCTCGGCGCCGACGTGACCGAATACCGCGAGCGCTTCCGGCTGCGCGACACCAACCACGACCCGGTGCGGCAGGGCCAGTATCCGATCGACCGGGTGATCAGCGGCGAGCAGTTCAGCGACGTGACGGTGGAGGTGGAGGCGGCCGCCGACGAATCGCAGCGCTGGGTGCACCGGATTCGCAGCCTGGTGCTGACCAACGCGGCCGGCGAGCCCGACTGTCTCGCGCTGGTGCTGCACGACGCCACCGAGTGGGCCAGCGCCGAGCAGCGCTTCGAGCGCACCTTCAACGCCAACCCCTCGCCGGCCGCGATCTGCCGGCTCAGTGATTTCCGCTACGTGAAGGTGAACCAGGGCTTCCTCGACATGACGCGCCATGCGCTCGACGACGTGATCGGCCGCTCGGTCTACGAGCTCGACGTGTTCGATCGCGCCGAGCATCGCGAGCTGGCCGTCGAGCGGCTCGGCGAGGGCATGACGATCCCGCCGATGGAGGCGCTGCTGCGCACCGCCGACGGCGGCGACCACGCCGTGATCGTGTCCGGCCAGCCGATCGACCTGGGCGACGACGCCTGCATGCTGTTCACGTTCACCGACCTGGAGCCGCGCAAGCAGGCCGAGATGGCGCTGCGCCAGAGCGAGGAGCGCTTCGCCAAGGCGTTCCGGATGGCGCCCGTGGCGATGGCGATGCTGACCGCCGAGCGCTTCGAGATCCTCGACCTGAACGACGCGTTCGTCGCGATGACGGGCCACGAGCAGGGCGAACTGCTCGGCCGCGCGGCCGACGAGATCGGCCTGTGGGCCGACCCCGGCGCGCTGCGCGAGATCGCGGCGGCGCTGGAGGGCGAGGCCGTGGTGCGCATGCGCGACGTGCAGGTGACGACGCGCGACGGCGACCTGCGCGACTGCGTGGTGTCGGCCGACGCGGTGGCGATCCACGGCCAGGACTGCATTCTGATGGCGCTGCTCGACATCAGCGAGCGCAAGCGCACCGAGATGGAACTGATCCAGGCGATCGAGACGGCCATGCAGGACGCCTCGTGGTTCAGCCGCACGCTGATCGAGAAGCTCGCCAACGTGCGCCGCGCCAAGGCGCCCGATGCCGGCGCGCAGCTCGCCGACCTGACCGCGCGCGAGCGCGACGTGTTCGACCTGCTCTGCCACGGGCTGCCCGACAAGGAAATCGCGAACCGGCTCGGCCTCGCGCCGAACACGGTGCGCAACCACGTCGCCACGATCTACACCAAGCTCGACGTGCACAGCCGCGGCGAGGCGATCGTCTGGGCGCGCGAGCGCGGCATCGTCGGCGCCGATCCGGGGGCGGCAAACCCCGCCGAGGCGGCGCCGAAAGCGGCATCGAAGTCCGGCCGCACGCCGCGCAGACCGGCGCGAAAATGAAGGCAAATCGAATCGATCGGGAAATATTCTTGAAAAAAATACCGGGGCGGCCGGTGCGAATGCACTAGCGGCGCTGGCCCATCTGCACCTGCCGCGACGCGCGCGGCGGCGCGATCATGGTGACTCCCGGCTCGCGGCCCACGGCCAGCGTGGCCGGTTCCCCCGACGAATCTCTCGAAGGAGTCGACCATGGACAAGAACCGAATCGACGGCAAGCTCAAGCAGGTGAAGGGCTCGGTGAAGGAAGCGCTCGGCAAGCTGACGGGCGACCGCAAGACCGAGGCGGAAGGCGTGGCCGAGAAGACCCAGGGCAAGCTGCAGGAGAAGGCAGGCCAGACCGCCGACGCGATCCGCAAGCACTCGAAGCTGCACTGAGGCGGTTTTGACCCGTTGCCGGCCCGGCGCCCGCCCGCCGGGCGGGCAGGGCCGCACGGCTCACGCCCCGCCGCGCCATCTCGCGCGGCGGGGCGTTTTCGCATCGGGCGGGGCGCTCCCGGCCGCGGCGGCGGCAGACGCGAGCGGGCGCTTGCCGGCCGCGCGGCCTGTCGCGTAGAATCCGCGCTGCGGAGATGGCATGCCTCCGCCCCCAACCGCCGCTCAGCCGGCTGATGATGCCTACGGATTCCTGGGAACAGGAGGTCGTGGGCCGTCTTGATCGCAAGCGTCGTCCTGCCGCCCGGGTTTGATGTCCTGTCGAACCTGAACACCATGAAAGCTTTGAAAACCGTCGAGCAGTTCGCGATGCTGCGCGCGCTCGGCCGCTGGCTCGCCCTGTCGTCCGGGGTCGGCGCGCTGGCCGGCAGCGCGTCGGCGCTGTTCCTCCAGCTGCTCGACCTGGCCACCGGCACGCGGCTCGCGCATCCGTGGCTGCTGGCGCTGCTGCCTGCGGCCGGCTTCGCCACCGGCTGGTTCTACCTGCGCTTCGGCAGCGCGGTGGAGGGCGGCAACAACCTGCTGATCGACGAGATCCACGATCCCGCGCGCGCGGTGCCGACGCGCATGGCGCCGCTGGTGATGCTCGCCACCGTCGTCACGCATCTGTTCGGCGGCTCGGCGGGCCGCGAGGGCACCGCCGTGCAGATGGGCGGCGCGCTCGCCGAGCGCCTCGCGCGGCTGCTGCGCGTGCAGGCCGAGACGCGCCGCATCCTGCTGATGGCCGGCATCGCCGCCGGTTTCTCGTCGGTGTTCGGCACGCCGCTGGCGGGCGCCGTGTTCGGCCTGGAGGTGCTGGCGATCGGGCGCCTGCGCTACGACGCGCTGCTGCCGTGCGTGGCCGCCGCGATCGTCGCCGACGCGGTGTGCCGATGGTGGGGCATCCATCATCCGCTCTATCCCGTGCCGTTCGTGCCGGCGCTGAGCCTGGCCACCGCGGCCTCGGCGATCATCGCGGGCCTCGCCTTCGGCGTGGTGGGCATGCTGTTCGCCGACGCCACGCACGCGCTCGGCGCGCGGTTCAAGCGCTGGATTCCCTACGCACCGCTGCGGCCCGTGGCGGGCGGCGCGCTGGTGGCGCTGGCGGGCGGCGCGCTCGCGGTGCCGCAGTACCTCGGGCTCGGCATTCCCACCATCGAGGCCGCTTTTCGCGGGCCGTTGCCGGTCTACGAGTTCGCCGGCAAGTTCGCGTTCACGTTGGTCACGCTCGCCTCGGGCTTCAAGGGCGGCGAGGTCACGCCGCTGTTCTACATCGGCGCGACGCTCGGCAACGCGCTTTCGCACCTGCTCGCGCTGCCGCTGCCGGTGCTGGCCGGGCTCGGCTTCGTGGCCGTGTTCGCCGGCGCGGCCAACACCCCGATCGCCTCGACGATCATGGCCATCGAACTGTTCGGCGCGCCGATCGGCGTGTTCGCGGCGCTCGCCTGCGTGGTGGCCTATCTGTTCTCGGGGCATACCGGCATCTATCGCGCGCAGCGCATCGGCCATGCGAAGTATCCGTGGCTCGACGCGAGCGGGCGGCTCGCCGATCTGGCGGCGCGGCGCGTGGCGACGAGGCGCGAGCGCGACCCGGCGGGTTGAGCGCGCGAGCCGGCGCAACGGTCGAGCCGTGGCGCGGCCTCACCGCCTGGGTCTGCTGTTCTTCCCGGCGGCTGGCAGCGTGCGCGGCGGCGCGGCGGGCCCGGAAAAGAGCTTCGCGATGACTTCGCGCAGCCATCGATTGCCGTCGTCCTGATGCACGCGGGTATGCCAGAAAAGATGAATCGGGGCGCGGGGCATCGCCGCCGGAAGTGGCCGTATTGCCAGCGAGAACGGCTCGGCCAGTTGCATCGCCAAACGCTCAGGCACGGTAGCGATCAGATCGCTGCGCTGCAGGATATGTCCCACGCTCATGAAGTGAGGTACGGTCAGCCGGACGTTACGCGCCACGCCGCGGCGCTTCAGCCACGCGTCCACCTGTCCGTGCCCGGTGCCGGCCGATACCACCACGACATGCCCGGCTTCACGCCAGTTCGTCATCGTCAGCGGCGACTTCGCGAGCGGATGCCCCGCCCGGAACACGCACACGTAAGCTTGATCGAACAGCCGGCGCTGGTGGAAGCCCGCCTGCAGCTGGGGAAGCAGCCCGATCGCCAGATCGATCCGGCCTTCGGCCATTTCCTTGCCCAGGTCCGCATGGGTGTCGTGCACCGTGTTGAGCACCATGCGCGGCGCGACCGCCGCCAGGCGCTCGAGCAGGGCGGGCAGAAATACCACTTCGCCGATATCGGTCATGCCGATCGTCACGACGCGCTCGTCATGGGCGGGATCAAAACGCGTCTCGGGATTGAGCGCCGAGTGCAGCATCGAAAGCGCTTGCGCGACGGGCTCCGCCAGCCGCAGGGCGAACGGCGTCGGCACGATGCCGCCGGGGCCGCGCACGAACAGCGGATCGCCGAGCCGGCGGCGCAGCTTGGCGAGCGCGTTGCTGACGCCCGGCTGGCTCATGCCGGTCTGCTCGGCGACCGTCGAGACGCGGCGCGTTTGCATGAGCCGCTGGAACAGCACCAGCAGGTTGAGATCGATGTCGTCCAGTTGCATGCGCCTCGTCGACCGTCCGCTTATTTCATCCGGTGATGCGGTGGATTATCGGTATTTTATTGTGGGATGAGAACCCTGGTCACACAATAGCCGCACGGTGCAGACACCGGGCGAGGCCTCCCACGCGCACGGCATCGCCTCGAACCACGCAAGTCAGACGGAGACACCCCATGACGCAGGACTGGAAAATCGCGATCGTCGGCGCCGGAATCGGCGGGCTGACGCTGGCCATCGCCTTGCGCGAGCACGGTATCGACGCCGATATTTACGAGCAGACGGACGAACTGCGGGAGGTCGGCGCGGCGGTCGCCTTGTCCTCGAATGCGACACGCTTCTACGACCACATGGGATTGCGTCCGGCCTTCGACGGCATCTGCGCCGAGATTCCGGCGCTGGTGTTCCGGGACGGACGCAGCGGCGCCGTGATCGGCCACCATCGAGGCAGCCCCGACTATCGCCGCGAATTCGGCGGCTCGTACTGGGGCGTCCATCGTGCCGATCTGCAAGCAGTCCTGTCGAGCGCGGTCGGTCTCGACCGCATCCATCTCGGCTGCCGCCTGGCCGGCATCGCGCAGCAGGCGGATCACGTCAGCCTGACGTTCGAAAACGGCCGGCATGTCGACGCGGAGCTCGTCATCGGCGCAGACGGCGCCCGTTCGCTGACGCGCCGCTGGATGCTGGGCTACGACGACGTGCTCTATTCGGGATGTTCGGGCTTTCGCGGCATCGTGCCCGCCGATCTGCTCGACCGCCTGCCCACACCGGAAGCGATCCAGTTCTGGGTCGGAGCGGGCGGGCATCTGCTGCACTATCCCATTGGCGACCGCGGCGACCAGAACTTCCTTCTGGTGGAGCGGCACCCGTCGCCCTGGCCGAGCCGGGAATGGATCATGCCGGCCCGGGAAGGCGAGCAGTTCGCCCGCTTCAGCGACTGGCACCCGGCGGTGACGCAGATGATAACGGCCGTGCCGATCAGCCAGCGCTGGGGGCTCTTCCATCGTCCGCCGCTGGGCAAGTGGAGCCAGGGGCGGGTGACGCTGATCGGCGACGCGGCGCACGCGCTGGTCCCGCATCATGGACAGGGGGCCAACCAGTCCATCGAGGACGCCATGGTGCTGGCCGAGCAACTGGCCAGGTCGGGGCCCGGGAACTGGCGGGAAGCGCAGGCCGCCTACGAGCGACTCAGACGTGGGCGTACCCGCAAGGTTCAGTACGCGTCGATTACCGCTGCGGACGTGCTGCATCTGCCCGACGGCCCGGCCGCGGAGGCGCGCAATGCCCGCCTCCGCGATCGTGACCGCGTGTTCCGGCATCTCGACTGGATTCACGATTTCGACGCGCTGAAGCAGGAGCCCAGCGATCGCCAAGGAGGGACCTGGCTTTAACGGCACCCGGATCGTCACGCGCCCGGCATACCCATGACGGACGTGCCAATGCGTGCCAATGCGTACCAATTCGTGGCAAGACGGTTTCGTGCACGGCCGACACGTCGGGAGCGGCGCCGGCGAGGTCCGCAGCTCGCCCGTCGGCCCTGAACGTGTCAGCGAATCGGACATGCGCTGTCGGGTTGGTTGACACTCCGCCCCCCTTCCACCGCTCGATGCCTTGCGCCGGCGGGCGGTCCGGCGTGGCATGGCCTTTGCGACGCATGCCTCGTTACGTGACCGCTCCGATACCTTCTAACCGAGGACATGCGACATGCGTTGGACCGACCCCACCGGCTTTCCCGAAACACGCGGCAAGGCCGCGCGCTGCCTGCTCAACCCGCACGGCGAACCCGCCGGCGAGCCGCAGGCGCACCGGCGGGCCTGTGCCTGGCCGACGGAGGCGGCGCCATGTTGAGATGGGTGCATTTCGGGGATCTTCATGCCTCGAGCGACGACGGCTACGAGAGCCTCGACCATCTCAGGTCGATGATTCGCCTGGTGAATCAAGGCCTGTCCGACCGGGTCGATTTCGCGTTCCTGCCGGGCGACAACGCGAACAACGGAACGCCGGAGCAGTTCCGGCGAATCTCCGCCGAATTGTCGGCGCTGAGGCTGCCGATCTACGTGATTCCCGGCGATCACGATTACGAGCCGGGCAATCTGGACGCGTTCAATGCGTTCGCCCAGGCCCGGTTGCCGGCATCGCGCGTCCTGAATGGCCATCGGTGCATCTTTCTGGACCTCGTCTCGGCGGGGCGCGGCGGCCCCGACTTCCGGCTCTCGGCTCCGGACCGCCAATGGCTCGAACGGGAGCTGGCCTGCTGCGCCCAGGATCGCGAGCCGCCTGCCGTCTTCATGCATGCTTATCCCGGCGACGTCGGCGACGGGCCGGCGCTGGCGGAGGCATTCGCACGCGCCAAGGTGGCCGTGGTGGACACCGGGCACACCCACTACAACGAGCTGCTCAACGACGGCTTCGTGATCTATGCGGCGACGCGGTCCACCGGGCAGATAGAGGAGGACGGCGGCCGGCCTGGCTTCTCGGTGGCAGCGGTGGACGGCGGCGTGGTGAGCTGGAAGTTTCATCCGCTCGATGCGGCCTGGCCTTTCGTCATGATTACGCGGCCATCCGACCGGCGGCTGCAGCGCGGCCTGCCGACGGAGGCGGCGCACCGGCCTGGCGTTCGCGTGCTGGTGTCGAATCACGACATCGTGTCCGTCAGCGGCGAACTGGACGGCATCCCGTTCGAGTGTTCGCCGAGCCTCACCGAAGCGGGGATCTGGCAGGCCACGCTGCCCGCGGTCCAGGCGAGCGACCCGATACCGTTGACCGTGACGGCGCGTGCGGCCGACGGGCGAAGCGGCGAGGATTCGATCACCCTGAGGGCCGGCGGCCCGGCGGGCGGGTGCGTCGAGCGCCCGGCCCCGCTCGGCACCGACGCGCACGTGGTCGAACCGTGGCCGGAGCATGGCCTGCTCGGCTCGCAGCTGGGGCCCAACAAGAACGGACGCCATTGGTGAAACATGACTGCTCTGTATGCGCTCGAAGGATTGAATTTTTTCATGGCCGATGTGCAGGCGGGCATCGGGCCTTTCCTCGGCGTCTTTCTTCAGGCGAACGGCTGGCATCCGCAGATGATCGGCACCGTCATGACGCTCGGCGGCATCGCCGGCATGCTCGCGACTTCGCCGGCGGGCGCGTTCGTCGATGCCACGCATCATAAGCGCGGCGTCATCGTCATCGCCGGATCGATGACGACGCTGGCGTCGCTCGTGCTGTGGTTCTCGCACGGTTACTGGATGGTGGCCGCCTCGCAGGTCTTCACGGCCGTGACGGGTGCCGCGCTGGGTCCGGCGGTAGCGGGCGTGACGCTCGGAATGGTTCGCGAGCAAGGCTTCGACCGGCAGTTTGGCCGCAACCAGGTGGCCAATCACGCGGGCAACGTTATCGGCGCCGCGCTCTCCGGTTGGCTCGGCTGGCGGTACGGCTTCGGCGCGGTGTTTGCGCTCGTCGGCGTGTTCGGCGTCCTGACCATCGTGTCGGCGCTGCTGATCCGCCGCGAGGCCATCGATCACGACAGCGCACGCGGCCTGGGCGGCGCGACGGCGGGACCGCCCGGGCACGCGCAAGCGAGCGGCTTTCGCGTCCTGGCAACGTGCCGCCCGCTGCTGCTGCTCGCCGCCGCGCTCGCCATGTTTCACCTTGGCAATGCCGCGATGCTTCCGCTTTACGGCCTCGCGGTGGTCGCCGCGCATCAGGGCAATCCCAGCGCGTTGACCGCGCAGACCATCGTGGTCGCGCAACTGGTGATGGTCGTGGCCGCGTGTTTCGCGAACCGGCTGATTCAACGGATCGGCTATTGGCGCGTGATACTCGTCACCTTTCTGGCGTTGCCGCTGCGCGGACTGGTGGCCGCGATGTTCATCACCGCCTGGGGCGTATGGCCGGTACAGGTGCTCGACGGCATTGGCGCGGGCCTGCAGAGCGTGGCGGTGCCCGCCCTGGTGGTGCGGCTGCTGCAAGGAACCGGACGGGTCAACGTCGGGCAGGGCGTGGTCATGACCGTGCAGGGCATGGGCGCCGCGCTCAGTCCTGCGCTGGGCGGCGTGCTCGCCCAGCATTTCGGTTACGCGAGCGCCTTTCTCGTGCTGGGCGCCGTGTCGATGGGATCACTCGCGCTCTGGCTGCCGTTTAGCGCATCCCTCAAAAAAGCTTGCGGCATTCGCCGCGACGTCATTGAAGATGGCCCTCTGACCACATGAATCCAACTTTCCTCGCATGGGGCATTGCGCTCGCCGCGACGGCCGGCGTCATCCTGCGGCCGTTCCGCTGGCCCGAAGCGATCTGGGCCGTGCTCGGCGCGCTGATGCTGGTCGTGCTCGGGCTGCTGCCCGCGAAGCTCGCGTGGCAGGCGGTGGGCAAGGGCACGGACGTCTATCTTTTCCTGATCGGCATGATGCTGCTCTCGGAGCTTGGACGCAGCGAAGGCCTGTTCGACTGGGTCGCGGTCCATGCCGTCAATCTGGCCCGGGGATCGCCGCGCAGGCTCTTCCTGCTGGTGTATCTGGTGGGTGTCGTGGTGACGACGTTCCTGTCCAACGACGCGGCCGCCGTGGTTCTCACGCCGGCGGTGTTCGCCGCCGCGAGAAAGGCGCAAACGAAGGCGCTGCCCTTGGTCTATGTCTGCGCATTCATCGCCAACGCGGCGAGTTTCGTCCTGCCGATCTCGAACCCCGCCAATCTCGTGCTCTATGCCAACCACACGCCGGCGCTCGGTTCGTGGGTGGCACGCTTCGCCTTGCCTTCGGTGCTTGCGATTGTCGCCACGTTCCTGATGTTGCGCTGGACGCAGCGGGCCAGTCTCGGTGGTGCGTGCGCGCGCGACTTGCCGGTGGAAGCGCTCGGCGCGAACGGCAAGCTCACGCTGGCGAGCATCGGCGTGACGGCGGTGGCGCTGCTCGTAGTCTCGGCCTTCGATCTGCCGCTCGGTCTGCCCACCGCGGTTCTCGGCATGCTCACCGCGCTGGTCGTGCTGATCAAGAAGCGGCAGTCGCCGCTCGAGCTCGTCGGCGAGATATCCTGGAGCGTGCTGCCGCTCGTCGCCGGTCTCTTCGTGCTGGTCGAGATGCTTGACCATACGGGCGTGATTCGCGAACTCTCCGGCTGGCTGGAGCAGGCTACGCGTCAGAATGCGTCGATCACGGCGGCCTCGGCCGGGCTGGTCATTGCCTTCGGAAGCAACGCGATCAACAACCTGCCTGCCGGACTGATCGCGAGCGCGACGGCGTTGCAGGCGCACGCTCCCGAGCGCGTCATCGACGCGCTGCTGATCGGCGTGGACCTCGGCCCGAATCTGTCGATCACCGGCTCGCTCGCCACCATTCTCTGGCTGTCCGCGATTCGACGGGAAGGCGAAGAAGTGAGCTTCGGGCAGTTTCTCAAGGTCGGTGGGCTCGTCATGCTGCCCGCGCTCGCGCTGGCGCTCGCCAGCCGCCTGCTGATCGGACATTGATGCTACCAACGCACGGAGGTCGGACCAATGAGCCAGGCATGGATCTATCCCTTCATCATTCTGGGCGGCATCCTGCAGGCCGCAGGCGCGCCCGTCAACGGCGAACTCAAGAGGGCGCTCGTCAATCCCTGGCTCGCGTCGGGCGTGTCGTTCCTGCTCGTCACCTTCCTCGCTATCGCCCTGTTCTGGATACGGCCGACGCCGTTGCCGACGCTCGACGACTTACGCAGCATGAAGTGGTGGGCGCCGCTCGGAGGCGTCGTGGGGGCCGTGGCGGTGTTCGCGGGACTGACGCTCGTGCAGAAGGTGGGCGTCGGCACGCTCAATGGCTTGACCATCTGCGCGAATCTGGTGGCATCGGTCGCGATCGATCATTTCGGCCTGCTGGGCGTGGGCGAGCATCCTCTGAGCTGGCTGCGCGCGCTCGGGACGCTGTTGATGGTGGCCGGGGTCGCGCTCGTCATGCGCTTCTGAAGGCCGGCGCCAAGCCGCTTCGGCGCGCTTCGGCGGATGGGCCGCCGGTCATGCCAGCGGCCTGCGATCTGCAGCGCAAGGCCGGCGCAGCCACGGCACGGGCCCGCTGCGGGCCGGGCGATCGCCAACTCGCAGCGCGCCGGCGCAGGCGCCCGGCCGGAGGCCGCGCTCAGCCCGCGCGGCCGGCGCGGCCCTGGACCGGCCGGTGCGGCGCGGCCGCGTCGCGCGCGCTGCCGGTCCGCGCCGGCAGCGCGCGCCAGGCGAACCAGGCGAGCGCGCCGAGCGCCGGGAACACCAGCACGCTGCCCTCGGGGCCGACCGTGCCGCCACTGAGCCAGACCGGCCCCACCGCGTGGCTTTCGAGCAGGCTCTGGGCCGGTATCAGGCCGCTGGTGGGCGCACCGAACAGGAACGACTCGGCCCAGTCCCAGGTCGCATGCATGCCGAATACCCACCAGAGCGAGCCGGTGCGCCAGATCGCGAGGCTGGCGACGAAGCCGTAGATCACCGTCGGCACGATGCCGCCGAGGTTCTCGCCGTGATTGGAAATGTGCGAGAGGCCGAACGCGAGCGAGGTCAGCACGGCGGCCACGGCCGGATGCGTGCCGCGCGCGAGCCGGAAGAACACGTAGCCGTGAAACGCGAGTTCCTCGGCGGCGGCCAGCAGCGCGAACACGAGCGCCCAGGTCAGGCCCGCTCCGAGCGCGGCCGCGAAGCTGCCGCCCGAATAGGTCAGCGTGGTGCCGCCCGTGACCACCAGCAGCGCCATGATCGCCGAGACGGCGATGAGCCCGCACAGGCCGCCAAGCAGCAGATGCCGGGCGCGGTCGGAGGCCTGCAGGCCGAAATCGAGCCACGAGCGCCCGTCGACGCGGCTCATCACGCGCGTGGCGATCAGCACCGCGCCGCCCATCGCGAGCTCGAATAAGAACTGATGGCCCGCCTTGAGATTGCCCTGCAGCCGGAACGGCAGATCGAAACGCGCGGCGGCCAGATCGGCCAGCGCCAGCAGGGCGGCCACGATCGCCGCGTAGAGCAGTGCCGCCCAGCCGCTGCGCAGCCCGGCGGGGCCGAACCACAGATCGCGGAACCGGGGCCGCGGAGCGACGCAGGATCGGTCGATGTGCGAGAGGTCTTTCACCGGGTAGGTCCTCGTTCCTTGTGATGGCGCCAGCCAACGGATCGCCGGGTGCGTTGTAGGCGAATTGAAGGCCGTTCGATGCACGCCAGCGAATTTTCGTGATTATGTGGATCATCGGCGCCGAATGGTATAGCCGCGTCGGTGCGTGAGGAACCGCCTTGCATGCGACACGTTGCACGCCGCGCGCGGCGGCCGCCCTGGCGGGCGGGTTGCACGGGCCGGCACGCCCGCCTCGCGGGCCGTGCGGTGTGCACAAAACGACACAAAACTCGCAGCGCCCGCAGGCCGACGGCGGCGCGCGGCCGTACCCGCCGTGCCTGCGTGCGGCGGCATCGACGGCTTGTTGAAAGGTTTGGGGCGACCCGCGAAAGCGGGCCGAAAAAAAGACGTGGCGGCGAGCGCTGCCCGCCGCCACGCCGTGCCGTGCCGGGTCCCGAGTGCCGCTCCGGGCGGCCTGGCGGTGCCCGTCGACGCCGCTCGAGCGGCGCCGCTAGGCGATACGGCTATGACGCGCTACGAAGCGTCGAGCGCCGCATCGCGCGCGCCGTTGCCGTGCTCGTGCGCGTCGTGCGCCGGCGCGCGCAGCGCGTCGATGCCGTAGCCGCCCGTCTGCTCGATCAGCCCCTTCGCGAGTTCGAGCGCCTGCTGCTCGAACAGGCGCCGGTAGGCGCCGCCCTCGATGCGGATCAGCGCGTCGTGGTTGCCTTCCTCGATCACGCGGCCGTGGTCGAGCACCAGCAGGCGATCGAGCGAGCGCACCGTCGACAGCCGGTGCGCGATGACGATCGTGGTGCGCCCCTCCATCAGCCGTTCCATCGCGTGCTGGATCAGCCGCTCGCTTTCGCTGTCGAGGCTGGAGGTGGCCTCGTCGAGGATCAGCACCCGCGCATCGGCCAGGAACGCGCGCGCGATCGCCACGCGCTGGCGCTCGCCGCCCGACAGCTTCACGCCGCGCTCGCCCACCAGCGTGTCATAGCCGTCCGGCAGCGCCGTGATGAAGCCGTGCGCGCTCGCCAGCTTGGCCGCGCGCACGATCTCCTCGCGCGAGGCGTCGGGACGCGCGTAGGCGATGTTGTCGGCGAGCGACCGGTGGAACAGCACCGGCTCCTGCTGGACGATCGCGATGCGGCTGCGCAGCGAGGCCTGCGTGACCCGCGCGATGTCCTGGCCGTCGATCGTGATGCGCCCGCCGTCCACGTCGTAGAGCCGCTGGATCAGCTTGATGAACGAGGTCTTGCCCGAGCCCGAGTGGCCGACCAGCCCGATCCGCTCGCCCGCCGCGATGCGCAGCGAGAAGTCGGAATAGAGCGGGGCGCTGCTTGCGCCGTAGCGGAACGTGACGTGCTCGAAGCGGATCTCGCCGCGCGTGATCTCGATCGGCGGCGCGCCGGGCGCGTCGTCGATGCCGAGCGGCTGGCTGTCGAGCGCGACCAGTTCCTCCATGTCGTTGACCGAGCGCTGCAGGTTGCGGATATGCATGCCGATGTCGCGCAGGTAGCCCTGCAGCATGAAGAACATCGTCAGCGCGAACGCGATGTCGCCCACGCTCGCGCGATCGTGCGTCCAGAGCCACAGCGCGCTGCCGAGCATGGCCGCCTGCATCAGCACCAGCAGGCTGGCCTGTGCGCAGCCGCTCAGCGTGCCGCGCAGCCAGGTGCGCCGCGTGCGCTGCCGCCATTTGCCGATCACGCGGCCGATCCGCGCCTCCTCGCGCGTCTCGGCGCCGAACGCCTTGACCACCGCATTGCAGCTGACCGAATCGGCGAGCGCGCCGCCCAGCCGCGTGTCCCAGGCGTTGCCGAGCCGCGCGGCCGGCGCGATCAGTCCCAGCGAGAGCGAGACGGTCGCGGCGATGAACAGCAGCGAGCCCACGCCCACCACCAGCCCCATCACCGGCCAGCGCAGGCCGAGCAGCAGCGTCGCGCCGGCCAGCATCACCACCGACGGCAGCAGCGCGATCAGCAGCGTGTCGTTGAGCAGGTCGATCGCCCACATGCCGCGCGTGATCTTGCGGACCGTGGAGCCGGCAAAGCTGTTGGCATGCCAGTCGGTGGAGAAGCGCTGCACGCGGTGGAACGCGCCCGCCGCCACCTCGCTCATCATGCGCAGCGTCAGCGCGATCAGGTTCATGAACATCACCTGGTGCAGCAGCGCGCCCGCCACGCCCAGCGCGACGAGTGCCGCGAACGCGTGCAGCGCGGCAGCCAGGGCGGCGGCGCGGTCGGCGAGGCCGAGCGAGATGGCATCGACCAGGCGGCCCGCGAACATCGGGGTGAGCACGTCGCAGAGCGCCGCGAGCAGCGCGAACAGCGTGACGCCGGTAAAGCGCAGCGGCTGTTCGCGCCAGCGGCGGAACGTGAAGCCGAGCACGTCGTTGAACGGCCGGTTGCCGTGACGATCGGTAGATTGAGTCATATGTCTTGTGGTCCGGCCGCCTCGTGAGCGCCGGACGGGTTCGATGTCGGTGACCAATGGATCGTCGGTTCCGCATGCTGCGCCGCCATGGCGGCGCGGCGAGGGCGAGCCAAGCCGGAAAGCAGGCTCGCGCCCGGCGGCACGCGCGGAACAGGAACAGCGGACGATCGGGAAAAACAGGCGGCAGGCTTCGGTGGCCGGCCGCCGGCAGCGGACCTAGACGGCGCCGTGCCGCATGCCGTTCAGGAAGGCACTATGCGATGGCAGCTTGAGCATCTCGACCTCCCTTGAACGCGAATGGATGGAGCGTGGATCGACACGAAACGGGCGGGCGCCCGCTGCGCAGGAGGGCGAATCATCGCCCGTCGCGTATTCTAAGCACAGCCGCGCGGCCTTGCCAAGCTTGCGCCGCAAGCGGTGTTGCCGAAGCGAGACGCGGGAGGGCGCGATCCGAGCGGGGCGGACTTGGCGGTGGACGGCGCCGCCGGCCGCCTGGTTTGGCACGGGCCGCCCCGCCGCGTCGCCGGGATCGAAGTCGGGCTGCATCGGGGGCGCGTTCTTGCCCAGCGCACGGGCTGGAGCTGTCCGCGCCCGGCGGCTGCCGCTCAGCGCAGCGTCGTCTCGATCCGCGTGCCGCGCTTGAGGAACAGCGTGACGGGCGTTTTCTCGCCGATCTCGCCAAGCCGCGCGCGCTGCGCCGCGTCGAGCGCGTCGCCCTCGATCGTGATGGTGCGGCGCACGTATTGCACGCCGTCGTGGTCCGCGTGCAGTTCCGCGTGCACGTGCAGCGGCACGGCCGGCCAGTCCTTGCGCTGCAGGTACATGCGCAGCGTGGCGGCGGTGCAGGCGCACAGGCTCGCGAGCAGCAGCTCGAACGGCGCCGGGCCGATGCCGCGGCCGCCCTCGCGTTCGGCCTCGTCGCCCTGGAAGCGGTGGGCGCCGGCCTGGATGTCGACCAGGTAGTTCGGCGCATCGGCAGCCATGGCGGCTGCGGCATGGATCAGCGGCATGAGGGGCCTCGATTCGGAAAGCGGACGCGGGCGGGTGCGGGTCCGACAGCGATAGCATAAACGGGTTGCCGCGCGCCTGTCGTCAAGCGCCCGCCGCCCGGCCCCGCAGCCCCGCGCGCGCGGGGCGGCGCGGCGGGCGCCGAGGTCAGGGCAGCCCGTCGCCGCCGCGTGCCGCCTCGCGCACGATCGCGGCCACGCGTTCGCGAAACCAGCGATGCACGCGGTCCGCGTCGCGCGACTCGTGCCAGTAGACATGGATGGCATAGGGCTTCACGCGCAGCGGCAGCGGCTTGACGACGATCGGCAGCAGCCCCGTCATGCGCAGCGCGTAGGAGCGCGGCAGCGTCAGCAGCAGGTCGCCCGCCGCCGCGATCTGGCAGGCGGCGAAATAATGCTGGCAGGTCAGCTGGATGCTCCGGAACTTGCCGTCGGCGGCCAGCAGCACGTCGAGCGAATTCGGCTCGCCGAGCGGCGAAACGCTCACGTGGCGTGCCGCGAAATAGTCGGCGCGGCGCAGCGGCCCGGCCGCGAGCGGATGATCGCGGCGCAGCACCACCACCAGCGCGTCGTCGGCCAGCGCGTCGCGCACCACCTGCGGGCCGGTGGGCACGCGGCGCTCGACCGCGAGGTCGAGCTGACCGCCGGCCAGCTCGCGGCCCAGGTCGGCCAGCGCCACGCGCCGGCTCACCAGCGTGACGCGCGGCGCCTCGCGGGCGAGCCGCTCGGCGAGCTGCGGCAGCGCGATCGATTCGAGCACGTCGCGCACCCCCACCACGAAGCGCTGCTCGACGGTGGCCGGCACGAAGCTGGCCTGCGCGTGGACGGCGGCCTGCAGGCCCTTCAGGTGCCGCTGCACGTCGGCGATCACGGCGCGCGTGCGCTCGGTGGGCGTGACGCGGTTGCCCTGGCGCACGAACAGCGGATCGCCGAAGTGGCTGCGCAGCCGGTTCAGCGCGTGCGTGACGGCCGGCTGCGTCAGATGCAGCGCGCGCGCGGCCGCGCTGATGCCGCCGTGGACGTAGATCGCGTCGAGCACGCGGAACAGGTTCAGGTCGAGGCGCAGGTCGGAACTCACGGGCGGGCGGCGTGGGAAGGCCGCGGCAGCGGCGATTCCGCATATTACTTGCATTGATGTCCCGACATGAAGAACATTCATTTCATCGATCGGATCAATCGGCGTAGGCTGGCGGTCACCCTACCCGGATCGACATCATGGACTTCACGCCCACCGCCCGCAGCCAGGCACTCGCCGAGCGCCTGACCCGCTTCATGCGCGACGAGATCGTGCCCGCCGAGGCCCGCTACGCGGCCGAGCTGACGGGCGGCGCCGACTGGCGGCGCTGGCGCCAGCCGGCCGTGATGGAGGCGCTCAAGCAGAAGGCGCGCTCAGCCGGCCTCTGGAACCTGTTCCTGCCCGAGACCGAACTCGGCGGCGCCGGCCTCACCAATGCCGAATACGCGCCGCTCGCCGAGATCATGGGCCACTCGTTCATCGCGCCCGAGGTGTTCAACTGCAACGCGCCCGACACCGGCAACATGGAAGTGCTGGCGCGCTACGGCAGCGAGCAGCAGCGGCGCGACTGGCTCGCGCCGCTGCTGGCAGGAGAGATCCGCTCGGCGTTCTGCATGACCGAGCCGGACGTCGCCTCGTCGGACGCCACCAACATGCAGGCCACCGCCACGCCCGACGGCGACCAGATCGTGCTGGACGGGCGCAAGTGGTGGTCCACCGGAATCGGCCATCCGCACGCGCGCTTCGCGATCTTCATGGGCCTGACCGACGCGCAGGCCGAGCCGCATCGTCGCCATACGATGGTGATCTGCCCGCTCGACGCGCGCGGCGTGACGATCGAGCGGATGCTGCCGGCCTTCCATCACTACGACGAACCGTCGGGCCACGGCCAGGTGCGCTTCGATCAGGTGCGCGTGCCGGCCTCGAACGTGATCCTCGGGCCGGGCCGCGGCTTCGAGATCGCGCAGGGGCGGCTCGGGCCGGGCCGCATCCACCACTGCATGCGCGCGCTCGGCGCCGCCGAACGCGCGCTGACGCTGCTCTGCACGCGCGCCGCCGAGCGCCGCGCGTTCGGCAAGCCGCTCGCGGCGCTCGGCGGCAATGCCGACATCGTCGCGAACCTGCGCATCGCCATCGACCAGGCGCGGCTCTTGACGCTGAAGGCGGCCTGGACCATCGACACGCAGGGCGTGAAGGCCGCGCTGAGCCTGATCTCGCAGATCAAGGTGGCCGTGCCGGCCGTCGCGCAGCAGGCCGCCGACGCGGCGATCCAGATCCACGGCGGTGCCGGCGTGTCCGACGACGTGCCGCTGACGGCCTTGTATGCCTATGCGCGCGTGCTGCGGCTCGCCGACGGGCCCGACGAGGTCCATCGCGGCGTGGTGGCCAAGCTCGAGATGAAGCGCCAGCTGGCCGAGGCGACCGCGGGGGCGGCGCAATGAGCGCGCCGCTCGACACCGCGCGCGAGGTGCGCGACGAGGACCGGCTCGACGCCGCGCGGCTCGACGCGTTCCTGAAGGCGCAACTGCCGGGCCTGGCCGGCGAGCCGGCGATCCGCCAGTTCCATGGCGGCGCGTCGAACCTGACCTACCTGATCGCCTATCCGGACCGCGAACTCGTGCTGCGCCGCCCGCCCGCCGGCGCGAAGGCCGGCTCCGCGCACGACATGCTGCGCGAGGCGGCGGTGATGGCGGCGCTCGCGCCCGTGTACCCGCGCGTGCCGGCAATCGTCGCGCGCTGCGACGACACGGCCGTGCTCGGCACCGAGTTCTACGTGATGGAGCGCATCGCCGGCGTGATCCTGCGGCGCGATCTGCCGCCCGAGCTCGGGCTCGACGCGGCCGGCGCGCGGCGCCTCTGCGAGCGCTTCGTCGACGGGCTCGTCGAGCTGCACGCGGTGGACGCCTCGGCACCGGCGCTGGCCGCGTTCGGCCGCGGCGAGGGCTACGTGGCGCGGCAGGTGGCCGGCTGGCGAGAACGCTGGCAGCGCGCGCTGACCGACGGCACCGATCCCTGCGAGGACGTGACGCGCTGGCTCGACGCCAAGCAGCCGCGCGACGGCCGGCGCTGCGTGATCCACAACGACTACCGCTTCGACAACGTGGTGCTCGACCCCGCCGACCCGCTGCGCATCGTGGGCGTGCTCGACTGGGAGATGGCCACGCTCGGCGATCCGCTGATGGATCTCGGCGGCTCGCTCGCATACTGGGTGCAGGCCGACGACGAGGCGCCGTTCCGCGCGATGCGGCGCCAGCCCACCCATGCGCCCGGCATGATGACGCGCGCCGAGGTGGTGGCGTATTACGGCGCGCGCACCGGCCTCGACGTGAGCGGCTTCGCGTTCTACGAGGTGTTCGGGCTGTTCCGCCTGATGGGCATCATCCAGCAGATCTACCGCCGCTACGTGCAGGGGCAGACCACCAATCCGGCGTTCGCGGGCTTCGGCGACGCGGTGCGCTACCTGACGCAGCGCTGCCGCGCGCGCATCGGGCAGGGCGAGGGGCGCGCATGAGCGAGATCGTTCTGATCCGCCACGCGCAGGCCAGCTTCGAGGCGGCCGACTACGACCGCCTCTCGCCGCGCGGCGAGGTGCAGGCCGCCAAGCTCGGCGCCTGGATGGCCGCGCGCGGCGCGCGGCCCGCTGCGATCGTCACCGGCACGCTGCGCCGCCATGCGCAGACCGCCACCCTCTGCGCCGCCGCGGCCGGCTGTGCCGACGCGCCGCTGCGCGTGCTGCCGGGCCTCGACGAGCTCGACTCCGACGAACTGATCGCGCGCCACCGCCCCGAGCTGGCCGCGCGCGAGGCGCTGCTGGCCGAACTCGCGCGCGCGGCCGACCCGCGCCGTGCGTTCCAGGCGCTGTTTGCGGGCGCCGTGGCGCGCTGGACCTCGGGCGCGGCCGATGCCGACTATGCGCTCGCCTGGCCCGCGTTCCGCGCCAACGTCCACGCCGCCTGGGAGGCGATCGTGCGCGACGGCGGCGAGCGCGGCGCGGCCGGCGGCGAGACCTGGGTGGTCTCGTCGGGCGGCCCGATCGCGGTAATCGTGGCGGCGCTGGTCGGCGCCGATCCGGCGCGCACCTTCGACTTCGCCTGGCCGCTCGTCAACACCAGCGTGTCGCGCATTCGCGGCGGGCGGCGCGGCGCGCTGCTCGTCACCTACAACGCGTGGCCGCATCTCGACGCGGCGGCCGACGCCGCGCTCGTCACACACCGGTGAGCGCGTAAGCGCTGCCGGCCGAGGTGTTGCGTTACCCGGTTTTCCGTTTTCCTACAGCGAGATTCGACACGATGATAGCTCCCAATCTGTTCGACCTGAGCGGCAAGATCGCGCTCGTCAGCGGCGCGAGCCGCGGCATCGGCGAGGAAGCCGCGCGCCTGCTGGCCGCGTTCGGCGCCCATGTGATCGTCGCGAGCCGGCGCATCGACGACTGCCGGCGCGTGGCCGAGGCGATCACGGCCGACGGCGGCTCGGCCGAGGCCGCCGCCTGCCATATCGGCGAGCCCGGCCAGATCGAGGCGCTCTACGCCGGCCTCGACGCGCGCCATGGCCGGCTCGACGTGCTCGTCAACAACGCCGCCGCGAATCCGTACTACGGCCCGATCGTCGATACCGGCCTCGACGCGTTCCAGAAGACCGTCGACGTCAACATCCGCGGCTACTTCTTCATGTCGACGCACGGCGCGCGCCGGATGGCCGCGAACGGCGGCGGCGCGATCGTCAACGTGGCCTCGGTGAACGGCGTGATCCCCGGCGACCAGCAGGGCATCTACTCGATCACGAAGGCCGCCGTGATCTCCATGACGAAGGCGTTCGCGATCGAGTGCGCAGCCGGCGGCGTGCGCTGCAACGCGCTGCTGCCGGGGCTGACCGACACCAAGTTCGCCTCGGCGCTGACCCGCACGCCGGCACTGCTCGAGCGCGTGCTCGCCCATGTGCCGATGCGGCGCGTGGCGCAGCCCTCCGAGATGGCCGGCGCGATCCTGTTCCTCGCCTCGGCCGCGTCGAGCTACACCACGGGCGCCGTGCTGAACGTCGACGGCGGCTATCTGTCGGTATAGTGACGACGCGCGGCGCGGGCGCGCCGCACGAGGCAATCGACAAGGCAAGCGACAACCCAATCGAAACGGGAGGAGCAGGGATGACGACGATCGGAACGCCGCGGCTCGCCGGCAAATGCGCGTTCATCACCGGGGCCACGGGCGGCCTGGGCCAAGCGATGGCACGGCGCATGGCCGAGCACGGCGCGAAGGTGTTCGTGACCGACGTGGCCGCGCGCCAGGAGGCGCTCGCCGCGCTGGCCGCCGAGCTCAACGACGCGGCCGGCGCGCGCGTGGCCTGGGCCGCCGAGCAGGACGTGCGCGACGATGCGCGCTGGCAGGCGCTCGCGGCCGAAGCCCATGCCGCGATGGGCGGGCTGTCGGTGCTCGTCAACAACGCCGGGGTGGGCTCGCTCGGCAGCGTCGAGCAGATCGAGCAGAAAGAGTGGCGGCGCGTGATGGACATCAACGTCGAGAGCATCATCCTCGGCGTGCGCCACGCGTTGCCGTTCCTGCGCGAGAGCCAGCCGGCCTCGATCATCAACGTGTCCTCGGTGGCCGCCTTCAAGCACGAGCCCGAATACACCGCCTACAACGCGTCCAAGGCGGCGGTGGCCTCGCTGACCAAGTCGATCGCCGTCGACTGCGCGCGCAAGCAGACCGGCGTGCGCTGCAATTCGCTGCATCCGTCGTTCATCCGCACCGGCATCGTCGAGCCGTTCTTCCAGCAGCTCGGCGAGCGCGACGCCACGCGCCGGCTGGTGCGCGGCGTGCCGATGGGGCGCCTCGGCGAGCCCGACGACGTGGCCTATGCCGCGCTCTATCTGGCCAGCGACGAGAGCCGCTACGTGACGGGCGCCGAGCTCGTGATCGACGGCGGGCTGTGTGCGATGTGAGGCGCGCGCGCCGCGCATCGC
Source organism: Burkholderia glumae LMG 2196 = ATCC 33617 (assembly GCF_000960995.1). NCBI lineage: Bacteria > Pseudomonadati > Pseudomonadota > Betaproteobacteria > Burkholderiales > Burkholderiaceae > Burkholderia > Burkholderia glumae. The sequence goes on from NZ_CP009434.1 coordinate 1,100,905, forward strand.
GCGTGGCGCACCGAACCATCCAATCCGTATTCCAGTGAATTTCCAGGAGCCATCATGTCCGACATCATGAACCGCCAGTTGCGCCTGAAGGCGCGCCCCGAAGCGCGCGTGGGCGCCGAACATTTCTCGCTCGTCGAGACGCCGCTGCCCGAGCTGCGCGAGGGCGAGGTGCTGATTCGCGTGCTGTACCTGTCGATGGACCCGACCAACCGCGTCTGGATGAGCGACATTCCGCAGTACCTGCCGCCGGTGGCGATCGGCGAGACCATGCGCGCGCTCGGCATCGGCCGCGTGAGCGCCTCGCGCAGCGAGAAGTTCGCGGTGGGCGACCTGGTGCAGGGGCTGGTGGGCTGGCAGGATTACGCGCACGTGGCGGCCGACGAGGTGCCCAAGCTGCTGAAGCTGCCCGCCGAGCCGGGGCTGCCGCTGCCGACGCTGCTCGGCGCCTGCGGCATGAGCGGGCTGACCGCCTATTACGGGCTGACCGAAATCGCGCCGGTGCAGCCCGGCGAGACGCTGGTGGTGTCGGCGGCGGCGGGCTCGGTGGGCTCGATCGCCGGGCAGATCGGCAAGATCCACGGCGCGCGCGTGGTGGGGATCGCCGGCGGCGAGGAGAAGTGCCGCTACCTGACCGAGACGCTCGGCTTCGACGCGGCCGTCGACTACAAGGCGCCCGACTGGAAGACGGCGCTGAAGGCCGCCACGCCCGACGGCGTCCATGTGAACTTCGAGAACGTGGGCGGCGAGGTGATGCGCGCGGTGCTCTCGCGGATGGTGATCGGCGGGCGCGTGGCGCTGTGCGGCGTGATCTCGAGCTACAACAGCAACGGCGGCCGGGCCGGCGACGATTTCGGCGTGCTGATCTCGAAGCGGCTGACCATGCGCGGCTTCCTGATCCTCGACTACCGCAAGAACCGCGAGGCCATGCAGCAGCTGGCGGGATGGCTGCGCGACGGCCGCCTGAAGGCCGAGGAAACCGTGGCCGAGGGGCTCGAGCACGCGCCGGAGGTGCTGAACCGGCTGTTCGACGGCAGCCATCGCGGCAAGCTCGTGCTGCGCGTGGCCGAGGACGCCTGAAGGGGGCCGGCCTGGCCGCCGCGCGCGGTCAGTGATAGACCGTGGTGGACGACTGCAGCTGCGTGAGCGTGCCGTTGCGCAGGCGGAACCAGCCCTGCGGGCCCTGCATCACTACCGCGTCGCCCTGCCAGAATACGCGCCGCACGGCGAGGCGCCGGCCCGCGCGCTGCACCAGCGGCGGGCGGCGGCGCAAGTCATAGAGCGCGGGGCCCGCGTCGGTCTGCACCAGCAGGCGCACGACCGCGTTGCCGGCCGCGTCGGGCTCGTCGAAATGCACCAGCGCGTCCGCGCCGAAGCGGTCGAACGCCACGCCGCCGCAGCTTGCCACCACGTCGTGCTCGCCGCGCTCGAATTGCAGGGTGCCGCACGGCGCGGCCAGCGGGCCGGGCGCGCTCGACTGGGCCGGTGCGCCGGTGGAAAATGCGGTGGCCGCGAACGCGGCGAGACACCATCGTTTCATGTCGTTTCAGTCCGGGGATGCGTGCCGGCCGGCCCGGCGGGCCTGACGACCGCGCCGGCCGCGCGGCCTTGCCTCAATGCGCGGCGGCCTGCCGGCGGCCGTTGAGCGTCATGGCCACGCCGATCGTGACGGCCGACAGCAGGAACACGATAAAAAAGCCTTCGAACGCGATCGCGCCGTCGAACGCCGCGGGCGCCTTGGCCCGCACCAGCGCGTCGCAGAACGCATGCTGGCCGCAGAGCGAGATGGTGCCCGCCGCCAGGTCGCGGACCATATCGTAGCAGCCGTAGACGGCCAGCACGGTGGCGAGCCCGAGCCCGAGCAGGCGGCGCCAGGCGCGGCGGCGGGCCCGGCCCGGCGCGGCCGGCTGAGGCTGCTGGCGCGCCAGCGCGCGGTGAGTGCGCACGAAGCTCCGGTAGATCAGGAAGCAGAGGCCCAGCCCGAGCAGGCCGTGCGCCGCGGCGAACACCGCGACGGTGGCGAGGTCGCTCCAGTGCTGGGCCGCGCGTATCTTCAGCAGCATGCCCCAGAGCAGCGAGAACCCGACGACGGTGCCGAAGATGACGAAATCGGTCATCAGGCAATAGGTCAACACGCGATTGTTCATGCCGCTGTCCCCGGGGCGATGGATTTTCGAATCGTTTCCAGGCCATACGATCCGCCTGTTCACCACGGCTTGTCAATCGGCGCGCGCGGGCCCGTGAAAAGCGGCGCGGGGCGCGGGCTCGCCGCCACCGGCGGGCCGGCTGCCGCACCTGATCGGCGCGCGTCAGCCTGCGTTGCGCAGCGGCCGGAAGAACGCGCGGATCTCCTCGACCAGCAACGCCGGCTGCTCCAGCGCCGCGAAGTGCCCGCCGCGCGGCATCGCGGTCCAGCGCCGCACCTCGAACACGCGTTCGAGCCACGAGCGCGGCGGCGTCGGCAGTTCGCGCGGAAACGCGGCCATGCCGAGCGGCGGGAGCACGCGCTCCTGGGCATGGAACGCGAGCGGACGCGCGCGATTCTCCTTGTAGATGCGAAACGAGGCGTCGAGCATGCCGCCGAACCAGTAGATCGAGATGCCGGTCAGCAGCGCGTCGAGCGTGAAGACGCGCTCGAGCTCGCCGTCGCAGTCGCTCCAGGCGCGGAATTTCTCGACCATCCAGGCCGCGAGGCCGAGCGGCGAATCCGTCATCGCATAGGCCAGCGTCTGCGGCCGGGTGGCTTGCTCGGCCGCGTAGGCGCCTTCGCTGGCCGACCACGCCGCGGCGGTATCGAGGTAGGCCTGCTCGGCGCCCGTCACGGGCGGCAGGCCGGCGCCGAGCGGCGGCCGGTAGCTGCCGGGAACGTAGTGCAGATGCAGGCCGGCCAACTGCTCGGGAAAGCGGCGCGCGAGCCACATCGAGACCGCCGCGCCGATGTCGCCGCCCTGCGCGGCGAAGCGTTCATAGCCCAGCGTCTGCATCAGCGTGCGCCACAGGCCGGCGACGCGCCAGGCGCTCATGCCGGGGCCGGCCGGCGGCGCGGAGAAGCCGAAGCCGGGCAGCGACGGCACCACCACATGGAACGCGTCGGCCGCGTCGCCGCCGTGCGCGGCGGGGTCGGCGAGCATCGGAATCACGTGCTCCATCTCGACGAACGAGCCGGGCCAGCCGTGCGTGAGCAGCAGCGGCAGCGGCGCCGGCCCGGTGCCGCGCTGGTGGACGAAATGGATGTCGAGGCCGTCGAGGTTCGCCCGATAGTGGGGCAGGCGGTTCAGCCGCGCCTCCTGCGCGCGCCAGTCGAAGCGGTGCAGCCAGTGGTCGGCCAGCCGCCGCATGAACGCGAGGCTCGCGCCGTCGTCCCAGCGCTCGGCATCGAGCGCGGCGGGCAGGCGCGTGGCACGCAGGCGCTGGCGCAGGTCGTCGAGCTGCGCTTGCGGGATGTCGATCCGGAAGGCTCGCGGGGTCATGGCGCGGTTCCTGTCTCGTCACGATGCGGTGGCGTGGGGGCCGGGGCGGCGAGTCATGGTAGCCCAATGCGGGCCTGCCGGCCGGACGCGCTACGCCGCCGCCGACGGGTCCGCCAGGCTCGACGTGCTCAGGTCCGCCGGCATCGTTTCGCTCGGCGCCCCCGGCAGCGACAGCACGCAGTTCTGCTCGCATTGCCAGGCGATCGCGGCGTCGTAGCCGCACAGTGCCGGATCGGCGCACGGAAACCCGTCGGGCGCGCAGGTGTAGGCGTGCGTATCGGTTCGTCCCACCTTCCAGGCCCAGATGCGGCCGTCGCAGGGCGGCTGCACGCCGGCGAGAATCGCCGCCATCGCGCCGGCCAGGCCATGCGAGCAGTAGATGCCCGGCTGGTAGCCGGCGGCGTTCACGGCCGCTGCCCACGCCGCCAGATAGTCCTTCGAGCCGGCACTGAGCGCGCTGCCGTCCTCCCAGTCGATGAACACATAGCTGCACGCAGGAAAGCCCTCGTCGTGCATCAGCTGCACGGCGGCCAGGCCGTCCGTGCTGCCCTGTGCGCCGGACACATGGTGCGAGCCCGGGCCGATGGTCTGCTGGCCGAGAAAGATCGGCAGCAGGCCCCAGCCCTGCGCCACCAGCGCGGCGCGCTTGCCCATCCAGCTCCGGTCGGCATGGCTGGGCGCGGGGGCGAGATAGTAGCCGCACCACTCCAGGTTGGTGTTGGACCTGAGCCATTGAAGCTGCGCGAGCCCCGGGAACTGGTCGGTATCGAATCCCGCATGGAAATTCATCGTGTGCTCTACTGGTTTGATCAGTAAAACGAAATGACGGGCTCGGGGCGCAGCGCGCGTTCAAGCTCGGCAGCGGCGCAGCGGTGCGCGGACCGGGCCGCTAGACGAGGCGCACGAGCGCGGGGGCCACGCTCGCGAGGCTGCGCATGACCGCCGCCACGGCGTTGTGCGCGGCGGCCGCGCCGATCGCCGGTTCGGCGAGCAGCACGTTGCGCAGCGCGTCCCGATACTGGCTCGCCAGCAATTGCACCTCGTCGCCCGTCAGTTCCTGTTCGTGCTCGGCGATGTATTGGGCCGCGGCCGTCAATTCGGCGATGTGGGGCGGCGCGCTGTCGGCAACCGCGTCCCAGGCGTCCGCGAGGCTGGCGCGCGCGGCCCGGGTGGCGTCGTCGAGGATGGTGTTCCAGTTGGTGATCATGACGTGGGGCTCCTGGCAGGGGTCAGCGGGCCGGCGCGCCGTGCTTCAGCGCCAGCTGGTAGGTGGTGAGGGTGGCAAGCTGGGCGTTCAGCAGTTGCAGCTCGGCGGCGAGCAATGGCGCGTCGAGCGTGTTCTGCCGGCGATGCAGGCGGCGCAGGCGGTCGATCTGGTCGCCGAGGCTGGCGAGCGTCGTGGCGATGTCCTGGTTCGAGCGGCCGGGGGCGGCGCCGATCCGGATCCGCAGCTCGGCCAGTTCCGCCTCGATCGCGGCGTAGAAGCCGGCATCGTAGGCAATGGCGCCAGCGCCGTCCTCGGCCTGGATGCGCCAGGCGATCATGCGGGAATCGATGTCGCGCGTCAGCGTCTCGAGCTGCTGGTCCGCGCGCACGTCATAGGCAATCGGACTGCATCCGCCGCCGGTCGCGCAACAGAGCACGAAACAAAAGAGGGCATGCCGTTTCATGGTCGTTCGTTCTCGGAAATTCATATCACCGGACCCAGTCTAGGGACCGGCGATATTCAGGTCTTGAACGAACCGATTGTCCTCGGGATTTTTTCGCGAATGCGCTGCGTGAAAGGCTGTCGAAATAAGCGGGTTTGACAATAAGCACCGAGCGGATGGCCCGCGCGACGGTGAAATGCGCCCGTGCCAGCGCAATCAAAATGAGCCGGCGCCTTGGCTGCCGGGGCTTGCGGGGGGGGGGGCCGCTGCGGAGCCGGATCAATTAATTTCGCGCTAAATCATCACATCCGACGAATCCATTCGCTGCGGAAACCGCATTTTCGTGAAGGTGGTACGTTTGCGCGCGAATACCCTGTGTGCCATATCCATTGGTTTCTTCAAGCTTTGCCCGCGCTCAATTCATAGACTTTGCCCCAAGACATCGCCGCAACCAAAACCCGCCGCATGTCGATTCCTTCGCCGATATCGGTGAATCCATTCCGACTTACACAAGGAGCTGCAAATGGCATTTCCCACCTCCGTGAACGATCAAATCACCGATTCGGTCACGCAAGCCAACACGAAGGTGCTGGGCGACGCGCCGGCGATGGCGATGGGCAATCTCTACCAGGCCACCGCGCAGGCGCTCGCCAACGCCGCGCACAACGCCACCAACGCACAGCAGCAGAGCTACGTGACCTCGCAGTCGTCCACCACGATGGGCGTGGCCACGCTCTACGCGATCGACACGGCCACCGACGGCATCGCCACCAGCCAGATCCTGAAGACCGGCGTGAAGGGCCTCGGCTGATCCGCCGGGATCCTTGTTACCCAACGCTTAATCCAGGAGACCACACATGGCCTTTCCCACCGCAGTCAACAGCCAGATCACCGATTCGGTCACGCAGGCGAACACCAAGGTGCTCGGCGACGCTCCCGCGATCGCCATGGGCAACCTGTTCCAGGCCACGGCGCAGGCACTCGCCAACGCCGCGCACAACGCCACCAACGCGCAGCAGCAGAGCTACGTGACGGCGCAGGCGGCCACCACGATGGGCGTGGCCACGCTCTACGCGATCGACACGGCCGCCGACGGCATCGCCACCTCGAAGATCCTCAAGAGCTGAGTAGCGACGCAGTCGTTCTCGTTCCACGCAAAGGAGTCACACCATGGCATTTCCGACCGCCGTCAACGACCAGATCACCGATTCGGTCACGCAGGCCAACACCAAGGTGCTGGGCGACGCCCCGGCCATCGCGATGGGCAACCTGTTCCAGGCCACGGCGCAGGCGCTCGCCAACGCCGCGCACAACGCCACCAACGCGCAGCAGCAGAGCTACGTGACCTCGCAGGCGGCCACCACGATGGGTGTGGCCACGCTCTACGCGATCGACACGGCCGCCGACGGCAGCGCCACCACGAAGATCCTCAACAGCTGAGTAGTCTCGCAGTCGTATCCATCCCACTGAAGAAAGGAGTCACACCATGGCATTTCCGACCGCCGTCAACGACCAGATCACCGATTCGATCACGCAGGCCAACACCAAGGTGCTGGGCGACGCCCCGGCCATCGCGATGGGCAATCTGTTCCAGGCCACGGCGCAGGCGCTCGCCAACGCCGCGCACAACGCCACCAACGCGCAGCAGCAGAGCTACGTGACGGCGCAGACGGCCACCACGATGGGCGTCGCGACGCTGTATTCGATCGATACGGCCAGCACCGGCGTGGCGACGACGAAGATCCTCAACGCCTAACGCCTAGCGCCTACCAGGAGCCGCCCTCATGGCCTTCCCGACCACCGTCAACGATCAGATCACCGATTCGGTCACGCAGTCCAACGTTCAGGTGCTGGGCGTCGCCGCCAGCATCGCGATGGGCAATCTCTACCAGGCCACGGCGCAGGCGCTCGCCAACGCCGCGCACAACGCGACCATGGCGCAGCAGCAGATGTACGTGACCGCGCAGGCCGCGACGACCATGGGCGTCTCGCTGCTGTATTCGCTGGACACGAGTGCGAGCGGCTTGGCGGCGGCGAAGGTTCTCGCCGCCGCCTGAGGCCGGCCCCCCTTTCTCTTGAAACGGAGCAATCAAGATGGCTTTTCCTACCGCAGTCAACAGCCAGGTCACCGATTCGGTTTCCGAGGCCAATACCGAGGTCGTGGGCACCGCGCCGGCGGTTGCCATGGGCAACCTGTTCGTCGCCACCGGCCAGGCGCTGTCGAATGCCGCGCACAACGCCACCAACAACCAGAACCAGTCCTACGTGACGCTGCAGACCAGCACCATGCAGGGCGTCTCGACGCTGCTGGGGATGGACACGGCCACCACGGGGGTCGTCTCGCAGAAGATCCTCGGCCTGGTCTGACGTCCGCGGGGCGCCATGCGAGCGCGCGGCCCGGCCATGACGCCCACCGGCCGACGCCGCCGCGATCATGAGCCGCGCCGCACCGGACGGGCTGCCGATCGCGCTGGTGCCTTGCGCCGCCATGGGCATGACGTATCTGGCCATGGCCGACAGCATCGCGCTGGCGATGGCCAACGCCGTCGCCAGCCAGCAGCGCGGGCAGGTGCTGGGCGAAGCGGCGCTGGCGCAGGTGCTCGCGAAGATACTGGCGTCGGCCGCAGGCGGGCAGTCGCCGTGATGGATCAACCTCATTGAATGGAACGGAACATGAGCAACGTGCCTGATACGGTCAACAGTCAGATCATCGATGCCAACGCCAGCATCGTTACGCTCGCCACCGGGCAGGCGCCGGCACAGGCGTTCGGCATGCTGGACGCGGTGCTGCTGGAAACGCTCGGCATCGCGATGTACAACGCGGTCAACCGGCAGCAGGGCTCCGGCATGATGAGCGCGGCCGCCGTCACGACGGCCTGCGCGAAGATGCTGAGCGTGCCGTTCGACCTCGCGCCGCCGCCGCCGCCCGCCGTCGAGCCGCCGCCGGGCGTCGAGCCGCTGCCCGGGCCGCCCGCGCCAACCGATCCCGCCGCCATGGTGGCCGCGGCGAATGCCCAGGCCCAGGCCGCGCTGGCCACGCTGCAGACCCAGGCGCAGCTCGCGCAGCTCACGGCCACGCAGGCGCAGCAGGACATGCAGAACCTGTCGACCAAGCTGCAGGGCGGCGTGGCGTCCGCCTCCCCCTCGTCGGGCAAGTCGGGCACGTCCGGCACGTCCGGCACGCCGGCCTCGGCCGATAGCTCGGGTTCCGCGAGCGCGGCGGCGCCGCCGAGCACGTCGGCCTCGACTGGCGCCCCGGCGTCGTCGAGCACCTCGGCTTCGACCGGGTCCTAGGAAGCCGGCCGGGCCCGAACCGACAATCGTCCGGCAATGGCGAGACATGAGCGCCGGCGCCGAATTCGTCATCGCAGTGATGCCGCGATCCGGCAGCAGTCCGGCGCGATGCCCAAGCTACGGAGTTATCGATGAGTACCCCGAATGTGAATCCCCAAGTGGTCGATGTGATCAACCAGTCGCAGTTGGCGACGATGAGCCCGCAGGTGGTGCTCACGAGCGGCGCCGGCAAGGCCTACCAGGCAGTCGCGCAATCGTCGGCCATCGCGATCCAGGACGCCACCGACGCGCTGCGCAACATCGCCACGATCGCCACCACGGCGGCCGGCGTGGCCATGGCGCAGCTGCTCGCCACCGGCGACCAGAAATACGTCACGGTGCTGCAGCAGGCGCAGTCGCTCGTCACGACCGCATCGAGCGATTTCGGCCAGATCAGCAGCACTGCGGCGGCGCTGCTCAAAGAATTCCCCGCAGGCTGACCGACGACGGAGACGTTTCCATGACGCTGCATATCGCTGCGAGCCAAATCCAGCAGCCCTCCCGACTTTCCGCTTCGGCGCGCTCCTGCCTGAGCCTGATCGACGGCGGCATCCAATGGCTGCAATGGGCGATCCAGTCGCCGGCGCAGCATTTCAGGCTGCCCGACGAAACCCAGATGCTGTGCGCCGTGCAGCAGGGCCTGCATGGCGATCCGTTTTGCCTGCTGCCGGTGTCGGAGCTGCTGGTGAGCCCGGCCAAGCTGATGACCATGGGCGGCAACGACCTGCAGACGCTGACGAGCGTCGAGGCGCAGGGGACGGCCAAGCCCGACCCGGTGCTGGAAAACCAGCTGGCGAGCCTGCTGGCGCGCCATCGGCTGGTGCGCCGCGCCGACATCGCCGCGCTGCCGACCTGGCTGGGCCAGCTCGGCATCGACACCAGCCCGGTGTTCCAGTGCCTGTCGCTCGACGACGCCGTTGCGCTGGTCGAGCTGATGCGCACCGTGCCGAGCCAACGCAGCGCCGACGCCAACGCGGCGCCGGATACGCCGGCCGAGACCCGGGCCTCGGCCGCGTTTGCCGCCGCCGAGGCGCGCACGCCGATGGAGTTCGTCGACTACATGCGCTTCCATCAGGTGCTGTCGGCCCGCAACCTCGCGGCGCAGGCGCAGACGCTGCTGCACGCCACGCTGCCCGAGCTGTTCGGCAGCCTCGAAGGGCCGCAACTGCGCGGCCTGCCGACGCCCGACACGGTCGTGCAGGTGGTGCGCGACTGGTACGCGCAATCGCGCCAGCTCGGCTTTTCGCGGCTCTCGCTCGGCGCGCTGCGCATGGTTCAGCGCACCGGCTATCCGGGCGGCAGCGAGCCCGACGTGCGGACCGCGCTGTGGCGCTACACCACGGCGGCGCAGATCCTGCTGTCCTCGGCCACCAGCGTTTCCGCGCGGATGGGGCAGGACGGTCGCACCTGCAGCTACGAGCTGCGCCGCGGCACGCAGGTCGCGGTGCTGTGCCTCGACAGGCACGGCGTGATCTCGCTCGACGATTTCATCGCCGACACGTCGCCCGCCACGCAGTCCGGCGGTACGTCGGGCGCGCCGGGCGCGGCGCCGGCTTCCGGCGGCAAGCGCGCCGGCACGAGCGGCGGTGCGCAGCCGCAGACGGCTGCGTCGCCGAGCGCGGCGCTCGATGATTTCGCACTCGGGTACGCGGCATGACTCTCTCCCTATTCCGAAAGGCCAGCATGAGCAAAACCAGTTCCGCCAGTCAGAAGCCGCCGGCATCGACGCCGGCCCCCACGGCACCGGCTACGAAGCCGCCGCCGCCACCGCCGCCGCCGCCGCCGTCCGCCTCGCCGGCGCCGTCTGCATCGCCTCCATCGGCCGCGTCGCCGGCCGCTGCCGCGCCGGCCGCCGTGCCGGATCCGTATGCCGCCATCGCGGCGGCGACCCAGCAGGCGCAGGCCGCGCTCGACGGCGCGCAGCAGCTGGTGGAGGCGAACATCCGGCAGTACGAGAGCGCCATGGCGCAGGCGATGCAGGCCGCCCAGCAGCAGATCACCCAGGCGATGCAGGTCACCGAGCAGCAGCTCACGCAAGTGACGCAGAAGCTGGCATCGGCCGCGGCCGGCGCGGCGGGCGGGGTGCCGGCCGCGATGGCGGCCACCCAAGGCAGCGATCGGAGCGTGCAGGACGCGGTGGCGGGCGCCGGCGGCCCGGCTGCGGCTTCGAGCCCCGCGCCGGGCACGGGCCGGAGCCGCCGGAGCTGAGGCGCGCGCACCCGGCCGGCACGAGCCGGCGACGGAGCGGGAGGCCGGTGCGGCGGCGCGTCTGGCGCGATCGCGGGGCTGCCCGCCGCGCCAACGCCGCGGCGCCCGCCCCCGGCGGCCGAACGGCCGCGCGGGGCGGGCGCGGGCGTCACACTTCGATCACCAGCGCGCGCCGGCGACGTGATTGTCTTGGGAGTTGCCGCCGTGCGAGGGCGACCGGCATGGTTGCCCGCATTCGCATGGTCTGGCCGGAGCTGCCGTTCGATGTGAGAGAGCTCGAACGGAATCAAATGAATCATGCCGACGTCGTCGCGTGAACTGTTCTGCACTCCGGAACGTCGTGACGCGATCGGTAGGAAGCGTGTTACGGGGCCATATGATGAAGACGCAGCTTGAGTACGAGAGACCAAGGCAGATCATTTCGGAGACGAATGCGATGTTGCCTTTGCCTACCACGGACGAACTGGAATCCCTCTGGCAAGAATCGGTCGCGCAAGGCGGCGACAACGGCACGTTCCTTTCCACGCTGCTCGCCAACGTGAAGGGCTGGCTGCCGGTCAGCGAGATCATCCTGACCGTGGAGCCGGGGGGCGCGGGCAGCTGGGTGACGCCCGTCTCGGCGGCCCAGCCGCCGCTGTGCTGGTCGGCCAGCGGCATGGCCTGCGGCGCCGGCACGCTCGCCGAGCGCGCCGCCGAGACGCTCGTGCTGCGCTTCGCCGGGCGCCGTCTCGGCACCCTGCAGCTGTTCTGGCTGCCGGGCGCGGGCGCCGACGCGAACAGCTCGGCACTGGTTGCCGAACTGGTGCGGCGCCTGCGCTGGGTGGTGCTGCGGCACACGTTTCATGCGGCCAACCTCGGGCCGATGGCGCGCTCGACGCTTTGGGTGGGCGCGGGCCGCGCGATCCAGCGCTTCACCGAGCATCTCGAGGTGGCCGTGCGCAGCCATTTCCCGGTCTACATCGCCGGCGAGTTCGGCACCGATCCGAGCTCGGTGGCGGGCGCGCTGCACGTGTTCCGCTGCGGCGTCGATGCGCCGTTCGTCGAGATCCGCGGCGCGCATCCCGAAGGCTCGCCGGCCGAATGGTTCGCGCGCGCCAAGGGCGGCACGCTCTACATCAACGGCATCCAGGACATGGATCCGGCGCTGTTGTGCGAACTGCCCGGCTATCTGCCGTCGCGGCTCGGGCAGTGGGCGAGCTCGCCCGCCAAGGGCGAGAGCTGCCATCTGGTTTCGTCGGGGCTCGCGCGCGCCGAGCAACTGATGGAGGCGCCGGCGCTGCCGCGCGCGCTGATGGCCGAGCTCAGTCTCGTCGAGCTTCACGTGCCGCCGCTGCGCGCGCGCATCGACGATCTGCGCGCGCTGTTCTCGCACGTCTGCCAGTGCGTCGGTCACGACATCGAGCTGCATTGCGACGACGATGCCTGGCAGTCGCTCGAACGCCGCGCCTGGCCGGAAAACCAGCTCGAACTGACGCGGCTGGCCGCGCAGCTGGCGCTGTCGGTGCAGGACCGCAGCGTGCGGCTCAGCGACCTCGCACCCGCGGCGGCGCCGGTCGCCTTGCTGCTGGCCCCGGCCGTGCAGGACGCGGCAGCGCCCGCGGACGATGCGCCCGCCGCCGCCGGCGAGGACGCCGCGAGCGGCGAGCGCGCCGACGCGCGAGCGCTGCCACGCAGCGCCGCCTCCTGGGCGCAGTACGTGCTGCAGGCCGAGCATGGCGCGGGCGGCGAGGTGGAGGCGATGCTGCCGCGGGCGCTGGTGCGCGCGCTGCGCCATCTCGCGGCGCACTACTGCGATCCGCTGACCCAGCCCGATCTCGCCTCCGCTGCGTGCACCAGCGCCTCGCACCTCACGGCGCTGTTCCGGCGGCATCTCGGCGTCAACTTCAAGACCCTGCTCCAGCACATGCGCGTGCAGCGCGCGCGCGACCTGCTCTGCGAATCGCGCATGGTGCGCGTGTCCGACGTCGCGATCCGGCTCGGCTTCGCCGATCTCAGCCACTTCGAGCGCTGCTTCAAGCGGATCACCGGCTGCAGCCCGAGGGAATACCGGATGCGATTCGCGCCGTGACGAGGCGCGCGCCCGGCCGGCCCCGTGCTGCGGCGCACGGCCGGTCCGCCGCTGCCGGCGGGCGCGTGCCCGGTTGCCGCCGAGGCAAAAAAAAGCCACGGATTGCTCCGTGGCGATAATTGTCCAGTCAAGAGGGGGGGATGACTGGGGTCTGGCCGCCTCAGATCACCGGGTGCCGGGGTGGCCGGGAGGATGATCGCGAGACGGGTCCCATTCTTCTGCCCCTGCGCCCGCGAGTCAATTTCCGGCAGTTAAGCGCGATTAGGAAGACTTACGAAGTCTTTCCGAAACGAGGGCGCGCCGCCGGCCGGCGGCAGCGCCCGAACGCCGCCGCGCCCGGCTCGGGCACCGCCGCAGGTGCCGTGGCCGTCCGCGCCGGTTCGCCGCCCCGGCTTCGACGATATTTCGGCATCTCACCGAAACTTGCCGCTGCTGCCTTTCGATTGGATCGCCTCGTTCTTTCGGCAGGGTACTGCGCGATTTCGAAATGATATAACATATCGATCTGGTACTTTTCTTCCCCCCGTAAGCCGGCCGGCGCTCGCGCGGCGGGACTCTTTCAATCGAGGGCCCGTCGCGCGTTTAAAATGATACGTTATATCGTGTCGAAATCGCCGGCATGCGCGCGGAGGCTCCTTCACGACAACGCTCGATCACCATGCGCGACTCCGCTCGTTTGCCATCCCGCCTTTCGCCCCGCTCCGCCTCGCGGGTTTCGCCCCGGAGCCGGTCCTGCCTGCCGCCTTGCCGCGCCGCGCGCGGGCTGCCGCCGCTGACGCTGATGTTCTTGGCCAGCCTCGCCCATGCGCAATCGGCCGCCGGATCCGCGGCCGCGCCGGCCATCGTCACGCCCACGCCCACGCTCGCGCCGGTCTTCGTGACCGCGAATCCGACCGGCGACACCGAACTGATTTCGCCTACCGCCTCGATCGGCGGCGACGCGCTCGCGCAGCGCCGCGCGAATTCGCTCGGCGCGACGCTCGACGGCCTGCCCGGCGTGTCCACCACGACCTACGGGCCGATGGTGGGGCGCCCGATCATCCGCGGCATGGACGGCGACCGGATCCGGCTGTTGCAGAACGGCGTCGCGTCCTACGATGCCTCGTCGCTGTCCTACGACCACGCGGTGCCGCAGAATCCGCTGTCGATCGAGCGCGTCGAGATCGTGCGCGGGCCGGCCGCGCTGCTCTACGGCGGCAACGCGATCGGCGGCGTGGTCAACACCATCGACAACCGGATTCCGCGCGAAGCGCTGACGGGCGTGTCGGGTGCCGCCGATGCCAGCTACGGCGGTGCGAACGACGCTCGGGCGGGCGCGGCGCTGGTGGAAGGCGGCAACGGCCGCTTCGCGTTCCATGTCGACGCGTTCGACGACGAGGCCGGCAAGCTGCGGATTCCCGGCTTCGCGCGCTCGGCTCGGCTGCGCGCGCTCGACGGCCCCGACGTCGCGCAGCCCTCGGGCAGCCTGCCGAACAGCGACGGCCGCTCGCACGGCGGCGCGGCGGGTGGCTCGTACACCTGGGCGGACGGCTATGCGGGCCTGTCGTACAGCGGCTTCGAGTCGAACTATGGCTCGGTGGCCGAGAGCGATGTGCGCCTGCGCATGCGCCAGCAGCGGCTGGCCGCGTCGTCCGAGATCCGCAACCTTGCCGGGCCGATCTCGCGGCTGAGATTCGACTTCGGCTACAGCGACTACCAGCACAAGGAAATCGATGACGGCCAGACCGCCACCACGTTCCGCAATCACGGCTACGAGTTCCGTGCCGAGGCGCGCCATCGCAAAGTCGGGCCGTTCGAGGGCGCGTTCGGCGTGCAGGCCTCGCAGAACACGTTCTCGGCGCTCGGCGACGAGGCACTCGTGCCCACCACGCAGACCACCAATGTCGCGCTGTTCGGCCTCGAGCAGTGGCAGGCCACGCAGGCGCTGAAGCTGAGCCTGGGCGGCCGCCTCGAGCACGTGAAAATCGATCCGACGCCGGGCGGCAACGCGCGCTTCGCCGGTGCCGAAGCGCGCGGCTTCACCGCCGGCAGCGCATCGTTCGGCGCGCTCTACAAGCTCGCTCCGCTCTGGTCGGTGGCGGGCAGCGTGTCGTACACCGAACGCGCGCCCACCTTCTACGAGCTCTACGCGAACGGCCCGCACGACGCGACCGGCCAGTACCTGATCGGCAATTCGTCGGCGCGCAAAGAAAAGGCCGTCTCCACCGATCTCTCGCTGCGCTACGCGAGCGGGCCGAACAAGGGCAGCATCGGCGTGTTCTATACGCGCTTTTCGAACTACCTGACCGAATTCGACACCGGCCGGCTCGTCGACGACGAGGGCGAGCCGGTCGCGCCGGGCACCGGCGACGCGCTCGATGAAGCCGTCTACCGCGGCGTGCGCGCCGAGTTCTATGGCTTCGAATCGAGCGGCAAGTGGCGCGTGTTCGAAAAGGGCGCCCACACGCTCGATCTCGAGCTGGCCGGTGACTACACGCATGCGCGCAATGCCGAGACGGGCGAGCCGCTGCCGCGCATCTCGCCGCTGCGCGCGACGCTCGCGGCCGACTACGGCTATGGCCCGTTCGGTGCGCGCGCGCAGCTCACGCACGCCTGGTCACAGCACCGCGTGCCCGAGAACGATCTGGCCACCAGCGGCTACACCTCGCTCGGCGTGGTGCTGACCTACCGCTTCCACGTCGGCGCCACGCGCTGGCTCGCCTACCTGCGCGGCGACAACCTCGGCAATCAGGACATCCGGCTCGCCAGTTCGGTGGTGCGCGATTTCGCGCCGGAAGGCGGGCGCAGCGTGATGGCGGGCCTGCGCACCACGTTCTGACGCGACCGCGGGCGGCTGGCCCGCTGGCGGGGATTCGCGCGGCGCCGCGCAGGTCGTGCCGGCACGGCGCCGCAAGTTCGGTAAGATGGCACGCGCAGAAAGCCGATCACGGCAAGCAACCGCCCACGGCGCCTCGGCTCGCGAGCGCACCGGCGGCCATGCCGGATCACTGTTCCTCCGCCTTATCTTCCGGGATCGATATGACGAGACGAAGCACGACGGGACGACGCGCGATGCGCGCCTGCCTGGGTACCTGCCTGAGCGCCGTGCTGCTGGGCGTGGCCGGCGCGAGCCTGGCCGCGCCGCTCTGCCAGACGCAGACGCAGGGCAGCCACACCTCGAAGCTCTGCATCGAGCAGACGCCGTTCAAGCACGACTACTACACGCTCTGGGTGGACGACGCGCCCGTCTTCATGCTGCCCGACGACTACGTCGAGAACGTCTCGCTCACGCACACCGTGCCCGAGGACGATTCGAACGAGTTTCCGCTGTCGAAGCAGGGCATGCACAGCGTGGCGATCACGGGCGGCTGCCGTCCGCTCGTCGAATTGCAGGGCGCTGGCAGCGCCGCGGTCAGCGTGGAGACGGGGCGCGTCTGCTCGTTCGTCTGGGGCCAGCAGGCGCTGGTGAAGGACATGCGCTTCCGGTTCGAATAATGCGCCCGGACGGCCGGCCGCCTGTCGCGCCTTCGCGCGTGGCGGGTGCGGCGGGCCGTTCGTTCGACAGGCCGTGCGCACGGCCGCGCAGGCGCCACGGCGAGGGCCGCGGCGGGTCGCCGGCCGTCAGCCGCCGGCCTGATCGGCGCGCGCGAAGATATCCCAGCTCGCCATGAACAGCGCGGCCACCAGCGGCCCGATCACGAAGCCGTTGATGCCGAACAGCGCCATGCCGCCGAGCGTCGAGATCAGCACGACCCAGTCCGGCATCTTGGTGTCCTTGCCGACCAGGATCGGGCGCAGCAGGTTGTCGACGAGGCCGATCACGCCGACGCAGAACACGACCAGGATCACGCATTTCCAGATCTGGCCGGTCACCGCGAAATAGACCGCGGCCGGCGCCCACACGAGCCCCGCGCCGATCGCCGGCAGCAGCGACAGGAACGCCATCAGCGAGCCCCACAGCAGCGCACCCTCGATGCCGAGAATCCAGAAGATCACGCCGCCCAGCGCGCCCTGCACGAGCGCGACGGCGATGTTGCCCTTCACGGTGGCGCGCACCACCGTCGTGAACTTGCTCAGCAGCAGGTGCTTGTGGTCCTCGTCGAGCGGCAGCGCGCGGCGTACACGGCGGCCGATCTCGCCGCCGTCGCGCAGCAGGAAGAACACCAGATAGAGCATGACGCCGAAGCTGACCACGAACTGGAACGTGTTCTGGCCGATGCTGAACGCCTGCGTGGCCACGAACTGGCTGATCGCCGCCGCGCCGTCGGTCAGCTTCTTCTGGATGCCGGCGATGTCGGCCAGCCCGTAGCTGTGCAGCACGCGCTGCAGCGAGGTCGGCAGCGCATGCACGACCTGCTGCAGATAGAGCGTCATGTTCGGCTGCGAGGTCTTGACCTGCTGGTACACGTAGGCGATTTCCTGCACCAGCGTGGCGGCCACGAACGTCAGCGGCAGGATCACGATCAGCACGATCGCCGAGAGCGTGACGAGCGCGGCGAGGTTGCGGCGCTTGCCGAAGTGCGCCGCGAGCCAGCGCTGCACGGGCTGGAACAGGATGGCGAGTATCGTGCCCCAGAAGATCGCGCCGAAGAATGGAATCAGAATCCAGCAGAAGCCGATCGTCACGACGGTCAGCAGGAACTGGAAGAATTTTTGATGGTCTTTCGCGCTTTCCATGTGGCGCCCGAACGGCAGGTGAGGAACCCGCGCCGGCACCAGGCCGGGCGCGCGTCCCGATGGGTATGGGAGTGACGTGAGTATGCCTGCAACCGCGGCGCGAGGGTAGCGGCGCCGGGGCCGCGCCGCGCGCGGGCAATAAAAAACGCCGCGGCGTGAGCCGCGGCGTTGCGAGGCGCAGTCCGCTTACGGATTGATGCGCGTGACCTTGGTGCCGTTGACCGACAGGTCGCCCATCAGGCCGGCGTTGGTCAGCACGATGGCCTCGATCGGCGACTGCACCGTATTCGAGTCGATCGCGCCGTTCGCGCCGACCTTCAAGACCGCCACCGACGCGTCGGCGCCTGCCGACCAGCCGTCCGTGCTGCGGAATTTGTCGAGCGCTTCCTGCGTCATGAACAGGAAGATGACCGCCTTCGATTGCGCGCCGGCCTGCAGGCCGAGCGACAGCGACGAGGTGTTGTAGTAGCCGACCGTGCTGCCGCCCACGCGCAGGGCGCCGTTGCCGGTCTGGGCGCCGACGATGAAGCCGGCCTGCAGCACGCTCGGGAACACCAGCACGCCGCGCGACTTGGCGACCAGCTCGCGTGAGCCCGGCACCGTCGAGTACAGGCGCGAGAGCGTTGCGTCGACGCTCGCGTTGATCGCCTGACGCTTCGACGAGTTCTCGGCGGCGGTCGACTTTTCGTTCGGCGGCGTGGTGGTGCAGCCGGTCAGGGCGAGGCTGCCGACTACCAGGGCGGCCGCGGCCTTCATCACAAATGCTTGACGCATGGTTTTTTCTCCTCGTTGCAGGTTGGGATTTGTACTAAGCCGGGGACCGCGGATCAGCGCCGCGCGAGCAGCAGGCCGGCGATGAAGGCCAGCCCGGCGACCACGCCGGCGGCTTGCCACGGGTTCTCGTGGACGGCCTGCGAGACGCGGTCGGCGTGGGCGCGCAGGCGGTAGAGGGCGTCGTCGGCCGCGTCGTCGAGCGTGCCGCGCACTTCGTCGAGGCGGCTGTGCAGGCGCTTGCGCAGCGACTCGACGTCGGCGTCTTCCTTCTTCAGCAGGTCTTCGAGTTCCTCGACCAGCGAGCGCACATCGTCCTTGACGTCGGCATTGAGGTCGCGGGCGGCGTGGCGCGTATCGCGGGCGACGCGACGGCCGGCGCGTCGCACTTCGTGGAGACCGCGATCGAGCTTGTCTTCGAGGCTGTTCGTGAATGCCATGATGGTCGTTCTCCTTAGGATCGATATGAGGTCGATGATGCGACAACTGCTCCGATGTGATTCGCATTTTCGCGATGAGTTTCGCAATTCGTATGCCACCTTCTGACGCGAATCAAAAAAAGCGTTTCGCGACAGGGGCTTGGCGTCGCAGGGAAGCGTGGCGGCACATGTTTCCGATTGAGCAATGGTTTGAGCAAAAATTGCCGTTTTCGGGGTATTGCGGGACGGCAGGAACGATCGATCCACAGCGGGCGCGAGGGTTGCGATCGGCCGGGAACCGTTGCCCCGCATGGCGTCGCCGCGCTGCCGGCGTGCGTCTGCGGCGCGGCCCGTCAGGTACTGCCGCGCGCGGCGCGAGGCGGATGCGGCCGGTTGGCCGGCGCGACGCGGTGCGTCGCGCCGACGGTGCTTTTTTGCACGATCGCAGGGGCGGGCTTGTAGTTTTTTCCGTCGTGGCGAGTCCGCTGCGGCGCTGGCTCGGCGCAGCGCGCGGTGGGGAAGGCCGCGCGTGCGAGGCGGCGATGCCTGCTGCGGCGGGCGCGCCGAACGCGCTGCCGGATATCGGCGATCGCCGCCGCAAGCGGCGTCGATGGCAGCGCGACGCCGAACGCCGACGTCATGGCAAGCCGGCAGATCGATACGAAACGTGCAATGCCTGCTTCATTGGGCCGGCATGGAAACGGTGGAACGGTTCACGAGACCGTATCGGCATGGTGAACGAAGCAAATGACGAGATGCCGCGCAGGTCATCCGGCCAGGGTGTGGCGAACGCTCGTGGCCCCCGTCATCGTGCTTGGCTCAGCGGAGAATGCCGTGGCTTCCAGGCTTGCAGGCTTCCGATTGCCGAAGCCGCCGGCCAGCGCGCGCAAGGCAGAACGAAGGCTGCACGCGATACGAACGCGGGCGGCGTTTCAGCGATGAGACGCGGTCGCGCGGCGTGGCGATCCGCAGCGGCGAGGCAAGTGTCATGGAGGCGGCCGTTGGCCGGCAGGGCAGGGACGGGATCGGCGTCGCCGGCGTGCTCGATGTCGTCGCCGCCGGCAAGGCGGCGACGACATCGAAGACGTGCCCGGCCGTCGCGAGGTACGCGGTCGAGGTGGGCGAGATCGGCCCAGGTCCTTGTTGGGTGCCTGCCGTGATCGGTGCGAAGGCCAGGCGCGCCCGCTGTCCCGCAGCGCGCCACAGCGCGTCAGGCGCCTGCCCCGTCTGCGCCGCCGGCGGCCGCAACCGGTTGCATGAATCGCAATTCACTTCAATATTCTTTATGGAATTTTTTGGATAATTTACCGATTTCTCTCGTCAATCGGAAAATGATTCCTGCAAATCGCGTTTAGTGCCGTCTGCAACAATTGGTAAGCAAATGTGACACGGCGAAAATCCTTTACCAGTAAGGCTTTTCGCTATTTTTTTGCAAACGTTTTGAGCACCGCTTGATTACTCGCAAGGAGCCGCGAGGATCTCTTGTTTCAGTGGGTAACAATACGAGATTGCCATATTGAGATAAACCCTGATGGTGGTATGCTTCATGCACATTAAATTCCGCATCTCTCGGAAAAGCGGATTCGTGCATCGGCGTCGTGAATCGCGGCACTGCTTCAGTGCGCGATGCCTCGACGCGGCACACCGGTATTCGTCCAATGTGCAACCTGGCCGTGATCGCGCATCCCACATGCCCGATCACGTCGCCCCGATCGCAGCCCCGGCCTGGCTGCGTTGTGGAGATATCTATGTTCTTCGATGAGCTGAGCGATGAAGAATGGACACGCGTGTCGACACTGATCGCGGACGAGCCCATCCGGCTTAACCGTCGTGGTCGCCCGCGCGCGGAAACGCGCGTGGTGGCGAACGCGATACTCTGGATTCTGACCACCGGCGAGCCCTGGTCCAAGCTGCCCGGCCGCTATCCGTCTGGGCCCACCTGCCGCCGCCGTTTCGAGGAGTGGCTCGCCAGCGGCACGCTCGGCGAGATGGTGGCGATGCTCAGCGAGATGAGCGGCCGCAGCTTCGCCTATGTGCCGCCGCCGCCCGAACTGGCCGCGCCGGCCCCGTGCCCCGAGCCGGCCGCGAACCATGACCGGCTGCGCGGCGTGTTCTGGCAGAACCCCGAGTCGTGGCGCCTGCCGGTGGCCGACGCCGCCGACTGGCACGACGCGGACGACGTGGACGACGGCGGCGGTGCGGGGCGCCGCGTGGTTCACGACACGCCGTCGGTGGCCGAGGCCGTGCCGATGGTGCAGGCCGTCGCGGGCCAGGCCCACGCCGCCCGGGCGCTGGCGGCAGCGAGCGGGGGCGAGATCGACGCCCAGGCCGATCTCGCCGATCACGTGCGGCCCATGTCGGTCCGCTTCGCCACCGTCGCGCCGCAATCGGAGTCGTACCGCGGCTACACGCTGTACGGCACCGCACAGCCGGTGCAGAACATGATGTACCGCGCCTGGGCCGAGATCGCCTGCGGCGGCCGCCGCATCGAGCGTTCGGGACTGATCGGCCCGCGCTTCTCGGACCCGGAGGCGGCCGAGCGTCACGCGATCGCCTGGGGGCGCGAGTGGGTCGACCAGCACCTGGCGGCCGAGGCCGAGGCCCACGACGAGGCGTCGGCCGCAGCCGTGGCGCAGGCGCTGCCGCCGCAGATGCGCGTGATGCGTCCGGCCAGCGCGGTGCTCGCGACGCTGCCGTCGATGGCGGCCGATCGCCAGGTGGCACGGCACCTGAGCGGCGAGCGCCGCCTCGACCTGGCCGATGGCGCGGCGCGTGCGCACGAGCTTGCGCATCGCGAATTCGCCTATCAGGTCGGTTAGGAAGCCTGACGAGACCGTTCACGGATGCAGGGTCGTTTCACCCGGCCTCGGCGCCGGCGCCTTCGGGCCGCCGGCGCTTTTTTTGATTTTTTCCCGAGCGATGCACCTCTGGCAGGCGCCGCCGGCCTGACAGTCAGCACGGTGCGCGGGCCCCAGGTTCGCCGGCGTACCGCGCGCGGCGGCGCCGCGCCATGACGAGCCGCCGCCCGCCCGGAAGACCGGGCGGGCGGCGGTGCGAGGGAACCGCGGGCAAGCAGGGGGCGGCAGCCGCTGCCGGGAACGGTCAGCCGCGGCCGTAGGTGTCGTCGAAGCGGACGATGTCGTCCTCGCCGAGATATGCTCCCGACTGCACTTCGATCAGCTCCAGCGGCATCTTGCCCGGATTTTCGAGCCGGTGCGTGACGCCGAGCGGAATGTAGGTCGATTCGTTCTCGGACAGCAGGAACGTGTCCTCGCCGCGCGTGATGCGCGCCGTGCCGCACACCACGATCCAGTGCTCGGCGCGGTGGTGATGCATCTGCAGCGAGAGCTGCGCGCCCGGCTTCACGACGATCCGCTTGACCTGGAAGCGCTCGCCCATGTCGACCGAATCATAGTGGCCCCACGGGCGATGCACCTTCCGATGATTCGACGCCTCCGCGCGCGCCGCGCCCTTCAGGCGGCCGACGATCTTCTTGACGTCCTGCACGTGCGCCCGGTCGGCCACCAGCACCGCGTCGGGCGTTTCCACCACGACCAGGTCGCGGGTGCCGACGCAGGCGATCAGCCGGCCCTCGGAGTGCGCGAAGGTGGAGGCCGCGCCTTCCAGCATCACCGCCCCGCGCGCCACGTTGCCGCTTTCGTCCTTCTCGGAGATCTGCCACAGCGCGTCCCACGAGCCGACGTCCGACCAGCCGGCGTCCAGCGGCACCACCACGCTTTCGCAGACCTCCGGCGCGTTGACGAGCGGCTCCATCACCGAATAGTCGATCGAGTTCGCCGGCGAGGCGGCAAAGCTCTCGCGGTGCAGGCGGAAGAACGTGCCGTCGTCGTGGCCGAGCGCCACCGCCTGCTCGCAGGCCGCGTGGATGGCGGGCTGGAAGTGGCGGATCGCCTTGAGCCAGACCGAGGCGCGCACGATGAAGATGCCGCTGTTCCACCAGTAGTCGCCGGCGCTCACGTATTGCTGCGCGAGCTCCAGGTGCGGCTTCTCGACGAAGCCCGCGAGCTTGCGCACTTCCAGGGTGCCCTCGCCGCCGGCGTCGATCGGGCGGCCCACGCGGATGTAGCCGTAGCCGGTTTCGGCGTGCGTCGGCAGGATGCCCATGGTGGCGATCCGGCCTTGCATCGCGTGGCGGATGCCGGCCTCGAGCGCAGCCTGGAAGCGCGCCAGATCGGCCAGCGCGTGATCGGCCGGCATCACCGTCATCACCGCATCGCCGGCCTGGGCGGCGATGCGCAGCGCCGCGATCGTCAGCGCCGGCGCGGTGTCGCGGCCGAACGGCTCGAGCACGATCGACGCGTCCTTGCCGGCCAGGCGCAGTTGCTCGGCGGTCGTGAAGCGGTGATCGTCGCCGCACACCACCATCAGTCGTTCGGAGACCGGATGATCGCCCGCGTAGCCGTCGAGGCGGCGCGTGGTCGACTGCAGCAGCGATTCGTCGCCAAGCAGGCCGATCAGCTGTTTCGGGAACTGTTCACGCGACATCGGCCAGAGCCGCGTGCCGGAGCCGCCCGCCAGCACCACGGGCTGCACGGCCACGCGGGCGGCCGTCGCGGCGCCCTGGGTCGCGCCGCCAGCGGCAGCGGCGGCGCGGGCGGGAGCCGCGGCCGGCGCGGCGGCGGTCGGCGCGCGGCCGACGACGGAGGGAGGATTCATCGTGTACTCCTCGAAAACGTGGATCGGTCCTCAGGTTTTTATCACGTCATTAATGGTGAGAAAAATCGATTTTCTGCACTGCAGCATCGAAGTGCGGCCGTGAAAAATAAAGTAGGACGCGGCTCGAAACATCAAAATTCGATTGGTGAAAAAATGTAAAAAATAGGACACGATTCATAGCTATTCATTGATTCAAAAGGATTTTTCGATCCGTGTTGGACGATATGGGCGAACCGGCGAGATTCGATCCGGAAAATTGTGCAGAGAAAAATTCGCACTAAAAATGTAATAAATTCCGAATATTTTTAGAAATACTTGCGCACTTGCAGCAACAATTTTCTTGCCGCTTCAATAGGGCCTGCAGCAGACGAACCGGCCCCCGAATGGTGCCGTGCCGCTGCGATCCGACCATCTGTCAGGCGAAGGAGCGACCCATGTTGAGCGTGTTGGCGAGAGTGATCGATATCGCGATGGCGGTGGCCGGTGCGCTCGTCGCGGCCGGGCTGCACCGCGGCGGCATCGTGGCGCTCGACGATCTGCAGCGGTCGATGGTGCTGTTCAACGGCATGCTGATCGTCGCGTTCTTCCCGGCCTTCGGCATCTACCAGTCGTGGCGCGGCAAGCCGCTGCGCTCGCTGCTGTGTCGCGTGGCGGTGGCCTGGCTGGCGGTGGAGACGGCCGGGATCCTGATGAGCTTCAGCTTTCACCACTCCGGCGCGCTGTCGCGGCTCTGGCTCGGCTACTGGGCGTTGGTGACGGCCGCGCTGCTGGTGGCTTCGAAGGCGTTGGTCCACTGGGTGCTGCGGCGGCTGCGCCGCGAGGGCTACAACCACAAGGTGGTGGGACTCGTCGGCGACACCAGCGTCACGCGCCGCCTGATCGCGCAGATGCGCGCGCGCCCCGAAGCCGGCTTCACGCCGTCGTGCATCTTCGACGTGACCGGCCAGGTGGGCACGCGCGAGTTCGACGGCGTGCCGGTGGAGCGGCGCTTCTCCGAGCTGGTGCGGCTGGTGCGCGGCCGCTACCTGCGCGAGCTGTGGCTGACGCTGCCGATCACCGAGGAGCGTCAGATCCACCGGATCGTGAAGGAGTTCCAGCATGATTTCGTCAATATCCGCCTGATTCCCGACGTGCGCAGCCTGTCGTTCTTCAACCAGGAGGTGGTCGAGCTGCTCGGCGTGCCCGCCATCAATCTGGCCGCCTCGCCGATCACCGACGTTCGCATCCTGCCGAAATTCGTGTTCGACCGGATGTTTGCGCTGGTCGCGCTGACCCTGCTCTCGCCGTTGATGCTGCTGATCGCCGTGCTCATCAAGCTGACCTCGCCCGGGCCGGTGTTCTTCCGCCAGACCCGCAAGGGCATCGACGGCCACGAGTTCCGGATCTACAAGTTCCGCTCGATGAAGGTGCATGCCGAGGCCAAGGGGCAGGTCACGCAGGCGCGCAAGAACGATTCCCGCGTCACGCCGATCGGCCGCTTCCTGCGGCGCACCAGCCTCGACGAGCTGCCGCAGTTCATCAACGTGCTGAAGGGCGAGATGTCGGTGGTCGGCCCGCGTCCGCACGCGCTCGAACACGACGACATCTACAAGGATCTGGTGCGCGGCTACATGTTCCGCTACCGGATCAAGCCCGGCATCACGGGTTGGGCGCAGATCAACGGCTTTCGCGGCGAGACCGACCGCGTCGAGAAGATGTCCGGCCGCGTCAAGCTCGATCTCTACTACATGCAGAACTGGTCGTTCTGGCTCGACATCAAGATCGTCGCGCTGACGCTCTGGAAAGGCTTTACCGGCAGCAATGCCTACTGAGCGCGGCGCGCCGCTCCTTCTCATTTTCCGATTGACCGATCAACGAGTGGCGGCCGGCAGCGGCCGCAAGGGCTGACAAATGAACCTGACCATCATCGGCAGCGGCTACGTGGGCCTCGTCACGGGCGCGTGCCTGGCCGACATCGGACACGACGTATTCTGCCTCGACGTGGATCCCGTGAAGATCGGCATCCTCAACGACGGCGGCGTGCCGATTCACGAGCCGGGCCTGGCCGAACTGATCGCGCGCAACCGCGCGGCGGGCCGGCTGCGCTTTTCGACCGACGTCGAGGCGGCCGTGGCGCATGGGGACGTGCAGTTCATCGCGGTGGGCACGCCGCCCGACGAGGACGGCTCGGCCGACCTGCAGTACGTGCTGGCGGCGGCGCGCAACATCGGCCGCCACATGAGCGGCTTCAAGGTGATCGTCGACAAGTCCACGGTGCCGGTCGGCACCGCCGAGCGCGTGCGCGCGACGGTGGCCGCCGAGCTGGCCGCACGCGGCGCCGACACCATGTTCTCGGTGGTCTCCAACCCGGAATTCCTCAAGGAAGGCGCGGCGATCGACGATTTCGCGCGGCCCGACCGGATCGTGATCGGCTGCGACGACGACGTGCCGGGCGAGCGCGCGCGCGAGCTGATGAAGAAGCTCTACGCGCCGTTTAACCGCAACCACGAGCGCACGCTCTACATGGACGTGCGCTCGGCCGAGTTCACCAAGTACGCGGCCAACGCGATGCTGGCCACGCGCATCTCGTTCATGAACGAGCTGGCCAACTTCGCCGACCGCGTGGGCGCCGACATCGAGGCGGTGCGGCGCGGCATCGGTTCCGATCCGCGCATCGGCTATCACTTCCTGTACGCCGGTGCCGGCTACGGCGGCTCGTGCTTCCCGAAGGACGTCGAGGCGCTGATCCGCACCGCCGACGCGAGCGGCCAGTCGCTGCGGATCCTGCGCGCGGTGTCGGACGTCAACGCCGCGCAGAAGCACGTGCTGGCCGCGAAGATCGTCGCGCGCTTCGGCGCGGACCTGAGCGGGCGCCGCTTCGGCGTGTGGGGCCTGGCGTTCAAGCCGAACACCGACGACATGCGCGAGGCGCCCAGCCGCGCGCTGATCGGCGAGCTGCTCGCGCGCGGCGCGCAGGTCAGCGCCTACGATCCGGTGGCCACCGCCGAGGCGCGCCGCGTGTTCGCGCTCGATCTGGCCGGCGCGCCCGGGCAGCTCGCGCGCCTGCGCTTCGCCGAGGATGCCGGCGACGCGGCCGACGGCGCGGATGCGCTCGTGATCGTCACCGAATGGACCGCGTTCAAGAGCCCCGATTTCGCGGCGCTCGCCGCGCGCTGGAAGACGCCCGTGATCTTCGATGGGCGCAACCTGTACGAGCCGCTCGCGATGCGCGAGCTCGGCATCGAATACCACGCGATCGGCCGCGCCGGCGCGCAGCGCGGCGCACCGGCCGCGGCGGCCGGCACCGAGGGCGGCGCCGCTCGCCCGGCCGCGCGGGTCCGCCTCTGAGCGGCGTGCCAACCGAGAGGAGGAGGGTCCGATGTTCCAGAAGGTGCTGATCGTCTGCCACGCCAACGTGTGCCGCAGCCCGACCGCCGAAATGCTGTTTCGCACGCACGGCCGCGCCGCGCTCGGCGAGGGCTGCACCTTCCATTCGGCCGGCATCGATGCCAACGACGGCGACGGCATCGATCCGGTGATGCAGGCGCTGCTCGCCGAGCGCGGCGTCGACGCCTCGGCGCACCGCTCGCGCCGGCTCAACAGCGCGCTGGTGCGGGAGGCGGACCTGGTGCTCGCCACCGAGCGGCACCAGATCGACGCGATCGAATCGGTGGACCGGTTCGCGCGCGGCAAGGTCTTCCTGCTCGGCAAATGGGAGGACGCGGAAATTTCCGATCCGCACGGCGGCAGCGAATCCGCCTACCGCGAAAGCTGCCGGTTGATCGAACGTCTGGTCCAGGGATGGCTGCAAAAACTATGCTGAAACGCCTGTTTGCGCGCGATTGCGCGCTCCGCTTCGCCCCCCGCGCCGCACCCCGGGCGGCCCGCCGGGCCGCGCCCGCCATGCTGGCGATGCTGCTGGCCGCCTGCTCGAGCGCGCCCGGCAACTACCTCGACACCTCGCGCCTCGAGGATCACGATCCGACGCCGGACAAGCACTACAACGTGAAGCTGATCACGCCGCAGCTGGTGGTGGCGCAGGCGCTCGCGCAGCGCAAGGAGCGGCCGCTGCCGCCCGACATGTTCAGCGATCCGAACCAGTACGTCTACCGGATCGAGCCGCAGGACATTCTCGGCGTGACGGTCTGGGACCATCCCGAGCTGACCACCCCGCAGGGCCAGACGTTCTCGGCGGGCGGCAACACCACCCAGACCATCGCGGGCGCGCTGCAGCAGCCGTACACCAACGCGCTGCCGGGCCAGGCCGACCCCTACGGCCAGACCGTGGGCGCCGACGGCACCATCTACTTCCCGTTCGTCGGCCGCGTGCGTGCCGCGGGGCGCACCGCCCAGCAGCTGCGCGACGAGCTGACCGCGCGGCTCGCCAGGTACGTGCGCGATCCGCAGATCGACGTGCGCGTGCTGTCGTACCGCAGCCAGAAGGTGCAGGTCACGGGCGAGGTCAAGACCCCCGGGCCGCTCGCCATCACCGACGTGCCGCTGCGCCTGGTGGATGCGATCACGCGCTCGGGCGGCTCGACCGCCGAGGCCGACTTGCAGCGCGTGCGGCTCACGCGCGATGGCAAGTTCTACGTGCTCGACGCGAATGCCATGCTCGATCGCGGCGACGCGGCGCAGA
The DNA here is from genome assembly GCF_000960995.1 of Burkholderia glumae LMG 2196 = ATCC 33617. Classification (NCBI taxonomy): domain Bacteria; kingdom Pseudomonadati; phylum Pseudomonadota; class Betaproteobacteria; order Burkholderiales; family Burkholderiaceae; genus Burkholderia; species Burkholderia glumae. Next base: position 1,128,771 of record NZ_CP009434.1, read on the forward strand.
ACGTGATGCTGCAGCCGGGCGACGTGATCAACGTGCCGGACCGCAGCGACAGCCGCGTCTTCGTGATGGGCGAGGTGAAGACGCCCGCCACGGTGCCGATGCTCAAGGGGCGCCTGACCATCGCCGACGCGCTGACGGCCGGCGGCGGGATTCTCGATACCGATGCCAACCCGCGCCAGGTCCTGGTGCTGCGCGACATGCAGGACAAGCCGGACTCGCCCGACATCTACCGGCTCGACATGACCCAGCCCGACGCGCTGATGCTGTCGAGCCGCTTCCAGCTCAAGCCGCTCGACGTGGTCTACGTGGGCACGGCGGCCTCGGTCGAGTTCAACCGCCTGTTGCAGCAGATTTTCCCGACGATCCAGTCGGTCTACTACATGAAGCAGATCACGCGCTGATCTGACCGTGCCGGCATCATCCCCGATGCCGGCGACCGAACCCGGAGCGGACAAGCCATCGTGAATACGCAAGTCAAACACCCTTACGCGGACCTCGCCGCGAAGCCCGACGACGAGGACGTCGTCCTCGGCCAACTGATCCAGGTCGTGCTCGACGACATCTGGCTGCTGCTCGGTATCGCGGCGCTGATCGTCGCGCTCGCGGGCGTCTACTGCTACCTCGCGAAGCCGATCTATTCCGCCGACGCCCATGTACGCGTCGAGGCCGCGGACAACACCACCCAGGCGCTCACGCAGACCCAGACGGGCGCCGTGATCAACAGCGGGCCGGCCACCCCGGCCACCGAGGCCGAGATCGAGATCATCAAGAGCCGCGGCGTGGTCGGCCCGGTGGTCGAGCAGTGCAAGCTGAACTTCTCGGTCACGCCGAACACGTTCCCGCTGCTGGGCTCGATCGCCGCGCGCCTGGCCACGCCGGGCAAGCTCGCCGCGCCGTGGTTCGGCCTCAGGTCCTATGCCTGGGGCGGCGAATCGGCGGTGCTCGATTCGATCGACGTGACGCAGGCGCTGGAGGGCAAGAAGCTCACGCTGACGGCCGGCGCGAACGGCACCTACACGCTCGCCGACGAGGGCGGCGGCCTGCTGCTGCGCGGCCGCGTGGGCGAGCGCGACGAGGGCAACGGCGTGGCGCTGACGGTCAGCAAGCTGGTGGCGCGGCCCGGCACGCAGTTCACGGTGGTGCGTCAGAACGATCTCGACGCGATCACGGCGTTCCAGTCGGCGATCCAGGTGGCCGAGCAGGGCAAGCAGACCGGCGTCATCCAGATCTCGCTCGAAGGCAAGGACCCGGACCAGACCGCGATGATCGCCAACGCGCTCGCGCAGTCGTACCTGCACCAGCACGTCACCAACAAGCAGGCCGAGGCGAGCCGCATGCTCGACTTCCTCAAGAGCGAGGAGCCGCGCCTGAAGTCCGACCTCGAGCGCGCCGAGGCCGCGCTGACCGAGTACCAGAGCACCTCGGGCTCGATCAACGCGAGCGACGAGGCGAAGGTCTACCTCGAGGGCAGCATCCAGTACGAGCAGCAGATCGCCGCGCAGCGGCTGCAGCTGGCCTCGCTCGAGCAGCGCTTCTCGCCCGAGCACCCGATGGTGGTGGCCGCCAACAAGCAGCTCGCCGAGCTGCAGCACGAGCGCGACAAGTACGCCGAGAAGTTCCGCAGCCTGCCCGCCACCGAGGTCAAGGCGGTGGCGCTGCAGCGCAACGCCAAGGTGGCCGAGGACATCTACGTGCTGCTGCTGAACCGCGTGCAGGAGCTGTCGGTGCAGCGCGCCGGCACCGGCGGCAACATCCGGCTGGTGGACGCGGCGCTGCGCCCCGGCGTGCCGGTCAAGCCGAAGAAGGCGCTGATCCTGTCGGCCGCGGTGATCCTCGGGCTGATCGTCGGCACCGGCGTGGTGTTCCTGCGCCGCAACATGTTCCATGGCCTCGAGGACGCCGAGCGCATCGAGCGCATGTTCAACCTGCCGATGTACGGCCTGATCCCGAAGAGCACCGAGCTCGAGCGGCTCGACGCCGAGGCGCAGAAGAGCGGCAGCGACATGCGGCCGATCCTGGCCGTCGCGCGGCCGAAGGATCTCAGCGTCGAGAGCCTGCGCAGCCTGCGCACCGCGATGCAGTTCGCGCTGATGGACGCCAGGAACCGCGTGATGGTGCTGACCGGCCCGACGCCGGGCATCGGCAAGAGCTTCCTGACCGTGAACCTGGCCGCGCTGCTCGCGCATTCGGGCAAGCGGGTGCTGCTGATCGACGCCGACATGCGCCGCGGCGGCCTCGACCGCTACTTCGGCGTGCCGCGCCGCAACGGCCTGTCCGAGCTGCTGAGCGGACAGATCGCGCTGGAGGAGGCGATCCGCGAGACGCAGGTGCCGGGGCTGTCGTTCATCCCCACCGGCCAGCGTCCGCCGAATCCGTCCGAGCTGCTGATGTCGCCGCGCCTCGCGCTCTACCTCGACGGGCTCGGCAAGCGCTACGACGCCGTGATCGTCGATTCGCCGCCGATCCTCGCCGTCACCGACGCGACCCTGTTCGGCGTGCTGGCCGGCGCCACCTTCCTGGTGCTGCGCTCGGGCATGCACACCGAGGGCGAGATCAGCGATTCGATCAAGCGCCTGCGCACGGCCGGCGTGCATGTGCAGGGCGGCATCTTCAACGGCGTGCCGGCGCGCGCGCGCGGCTACGGCCGCGGCTATGCGTCGGTCCACGAATACCTGAGCGCGTGATGCGTACTCAACCACGACCACGACGAGGATCCGATCCGATGAAACTCTCCGTACTCGTGCCGACCTACCGGCGTCCCACCGACCTCGCGCGCTGCCTGATCGCGCTGCAGCGGCAGCGCCGCGCGCCCGACGAGGTGATCGTCGTGGCGCGAGCCGACGACACCGCGACCCACGACTGTCTGGCCGATCCCGCGGTGCGCGGCGCGCTGCCGCTCACGGTCGCCCCGATCGAGGTGCCGGGCCAGGTGGCCGCGCTCAATCGCGGCCTGGAACGCGCCGCCGGCGACGTGCTGGCGATCACCGACGACGACGCCGCGCCGCGCCCCGACTGGCTCGAACGGATCGCCGCCGCGTTCGCCGCCGACGCGCGGCTCGGCGCGCTGGGCGGCCGCGACTGGGTGCACGAGCGCGGCCGCGTGATCGACGACACGCGGCCGGTGGTGGGCCGCGTCACGCTGTCGGGCAAGCTGGTCGGCAACCATCACCTGGGCACCGGCGGCGCGCGCGAGGTGGACATGCTGAAGGGCGCGAACATGATCTACCGGCGCGCCGCGATCGACGGGCTGCGCTTCGACACGCGGCTGCGCGGCGCCGGCGCGCAGACCCACAACGACATGGCATTCAGCATGGCCGTGAAGCGGCGCGGCTGGAAGCTCGTCTACGACCCGGCGGTGGCGGTCGACCATTACCCGGCCGAGCGTTTCGACGAGGACCGGCGCGACGCCGCCTCGCGCAACGCGATCGTCAACGCGGCCTACAACCTGCACCTGACGCTGCGCGACCACCTGCCCGAGCCGAAGCGCGAGATCGCCTGGTGGTGGTATCGGTTGGTCGGCACGCGCGTCTATCCGGGCCTCGCGCACGTGCTGCTGTCGCTCGGCTCGCGCGACGGCGCGCGCGTGCGGGAGCGCTGGCGAGCGGTGCGGCAGGGCGCCAGCGCCGCGCGCCGCGACACCCCCGCGCGCAGCCGGCCGCTCGCGGCCGCCTGAGCCCACGCCCGAGCCCACGCCCGAGCCGCCGCGCGCCCCTCGACCATCCGCACCCGGAGCCCTCGCATGACCGCCACGAACGTCCACGTTCATCTGTTCTATGGCGCCGACCCGCGCACCTATCGCCGCGGCGACAACATCGGCTGCCTGTACGGCTATCACCATGCCGAATCGGACGAGTTCGCGATGCACTATTCGCGCGATGCGCGCGAGTCGCGCCTCGTCAGCCTCGCGCGGCGCGCGCTGAAGGCCGCGCTCGGCTTCGACGCGATCCATGCCTGGCGCAATCGCGAGGCGCTGCTGGCGGCCGACGTGATCTGGACCCACACCGAGCAGGAGCACCTGGCCGCCGCGCTGGTGCTGAAGCTGGCCGGCGCGCGCGGCACGCGCGCGCTGCTGCTCGCGCAGAGCGTCTGGCTGCTCGACCGCTGGCCGCGGTTCGGCATGCTGCGGCGCTGGGCCTACCGCAAGCTGCTGGCGCGCGCCGACGTGCTGACCACGCTCGCGCGCGACAACGCCTTGCTGTGCCGCGAATACCTGCAGCGCGACGCGGTGCAGGTCTACTACGGGCTCAACACGCAGGACTTCCCGGTGCGCCGGCCCGAGGCGTGGACGCCGCACCGGCCGCTGCGGATCGCCTCGATCGGCAACGACCGCGACCGCGACTGGGCCACGCTGATCGAGGCGTTCGGCGGCCAGCCGCGCTACGCGGTGAAGCTGGCCACGCGGCGCCGGATTCCGCGCGCGCTGCATCGCGACAACGTCGAGATCGCCTCGGTGTCGGGCATCGCGCGCCAGCGCGAGCTCTACGACTGGGCCGACGTGATCGTGGTGCCGCTGCGGCCCAACCATCACGCCTCGGGCATCACCGTGATGCTGGAAGCGGCGGCGGTGGGCAAGCCGATCATCGTGAGCGACGTGGGCGGGCTCACCGACTATTTCCCGCGCGACTGCGCGGCCTACGTGCCGGCCTTCGACGCGGGCGCGATGCGCGGCGCGGCCGACCGCATGGTGGCGCAGCCCGGGCGCGCGCTCGCGTTCGCGCGCGCCGCCTCGATGCGGCTCGTCGAGCGCGACCTCACCACCCGGCAGTTCGCCGCCCAGCACGTGCGCATCACGCGCGAGCTGCTGCAGCGCCGCCGCGCGCCGGCCGGCGCCGCCGCGCCGCTGCCGCTGGCCGATTCGCGCACGCCGTCCAACTGAGCGCGCCGCCATGAGCACGCCCGCCGTCCCCGCTGCCGCGCCCCCGCAGGCACGCGCGCGCCAGCACGCGCGCCGCCTGCTGGGCGAGCCGAAACACTGGGCCGCGCAGACCGGCCTCTGGACCCTCACCGCGCTGCTGATCCTGGCCCACCAGGGCACGGTGCTCACCCTCGCGTTCCCGGCGCTGTCGATCGCCACCGGCCTGTGGCTGTATTTCCGCAGCCCGGCGCGCTACGTCGGCTTTCTCTGGTGGATGTGGTTCCTCGGTCCCGAGGTGCGCCGGCTCGCCGACTGGTCGCGCGGCGCCTACACGCCCACCAGCCTGATCCAGATCGCGCCGCTCGCGGTCACCATGATCGCGGGGCTCGGCCTGCTGCGCCACTACCGCGTGCTCGCGCAGCGGCGCGGGCTGCCGATGCTGATGATCCTGCTCGGGCTCGGCTACGCCTATCTGGTGGGGCTGGTCTCCTCGGGCGTGCTGGCCGCCACCTACGATCTGGCGAACTGGCTCTACCCGGTGCTGATCGGCTTCCACATCGCCGTGAACGCGCGCGACTACCCGGAATACCGCGAGGTGATCATGTCCACCTTCATCTGGGGGATGCTGGTGATGGGCGCCTACGGGATGGTGCAGTTCTTCGTCATGCCGAGCTGGGACGTGTTGTGGATGGTCGGCTCGCAGATGGCCTCGCAGGGCGAGCCGGTGGCCTACGGCGTGCGCGTGTTCAGCACCATGAATTCGTCCGGGCCGTTCGCGTTCGCGATGATGGGCGCGCTGATCTTCATGCTGGCCGCGACCCAGCGCGTGCGCTGGCTGGCCGGCGCGGCCGGCTTCATCGCCTTCATGCTGTGCCTGGTGCGCTCGACCTGGGGCGGCTGGGTGATCGCGCTCGCGGTGCAGCTCGCCAAGTCGTCGAACCGCGTGCGGGTGCGCATGGTGGTGGGCGCGATGGTGCTGGCCGGGCTGTCGGTGCCGCTGCTCACGATCGGCCCGGTGGCCGACCGGCTCGGCCAGCGGCTCGCCTCGATCACCAACCTCAAGGACGACCGCAGCTACGACGATCGCAACAAGTTCTACGCCACCTTCGCGCAGACCGCGTTCACCGACGTGGCGGGCGAGGGGCTCGGCGCGACCGGCTCGTCCACCAAGCTGTCGAGCGACAGCGGCGAGCTCGGCAAATACGGCAGCTTCGACAGCGGCGTGATGAACGTGCCGTTCGTGCTCGGCTGGCCCGGCACGCTGCTCTACCTGTCCGGCACGCTATGGCTGCTCGCGCGTGCGCTGCGCGTCTCGTTCCGGCTCAAGCAGGACAAGTACGTGGCCGCCTGCGTGAGCCTCGCGATCTCGATCTTCGCGATGCTCGTCTTCACCAACTCCCTGATCGGTACGGGAGGGTCGTTGCTGTTCATGAGTTTGTTTTCGATCTTGTCCGCGTCGCACTGGCAGAAGATCCAGCGAGCCGCCGCCGGACGCATACGGGGAGTAGACCAATGAGAATCGCCATCGTCACCCACGTGGTACGCCACAACGACGGGCAGGGGCGCGTCAACTACGAGATCGCGCGCGCGGCGCTGGCCGAGCAGTGCGACGTCACGCTCGTCGCCTCGCACGTCGCGCCGGAGCTGCTCGAGCATCCGCGCGTGCGCTGGATTCCGGTCCGGCCGGGCCGCTTCTGGCCCACCAACCTGATGCGCCAGCAGGTGTTCGCGCTGAAGAGCGCGCTGTGGCTGTCGCGCCACCGCGCCGAATACGACGTGCTGCACGTGAACGGCTTCATCTCGTGGGTGCGGGCCGACGTGAACACCGCGCACTTCGTGCATGGCGGCTGGTTCGCGAGCCCCTATTACCCGTTCGCGCTCACCAAGGGATTGTGGTCGGCCTATCAGTACGTCTACACGCGCGCCAACACCTTGCTCGAACGCTGGGCCTACCGCCGCTCGCGCGCGATCGTGGCGGTCTCCGGCAAGGTGGCCGACGAGATCCGCCGGATCGGCATCGACGGCAGCCGCGTCGGCGTGATCTACAACGGCGTCGACACGCGCGCGTTCGCCGGCGCGCGCGCCGATCGCGCCGCCTACGGGCTGCCGGAGGACGCGTTCCTGCTGCTGTTCGTGGGCGACCTGCGCACGCCGCGCAAGAACCTCGGCACCGTGCTCAAGGCGCTCACCAAGCTGCCCGACCACGTCCATCTGGCGGTGGCCGGCTACCTGCCGGGCAGCCCGTATCCGGACCAGGCGCGCGCGCTCGGGCTGGAGCGGCGCGTGCATTTTCTCGGGCTGGTGAAGACCATGCCGACGCTGATGTCGTCGGTGAACGCCTATGTGTTTCCGTCGCGCTACGAGGCGATGAGCCTGTCGCTGCTGGAGGCGATGGCGGCCGGCCTGCCGGTGGTGACCGCGCGCACCGCGGGCGGCGCCGAGATCATCACGGCCGACTGCGGCGTGGTGCTCGACGATCCCGACGATCCGCACGCGCTGGCCGGCGCGATCGGCGCACTGGCACGCTCGCCCGAGCGCTGCCGCGAAATGGGCGCCGCGGCCCGCGAACTGATGGACCAGTTCGGCTGGGCGCAGATGGGCGCCCAGTATCTCGCGCTGTACCGGCGGCTGATGCCGTCTTCCCAATCATCGGCGCACGGCGCGCCCGGCCCCGCCGCGGTGGCCGGACCCGGCCCCGTCGCCACGCAGGAGCCATTGTGATGAAAGACGCTTCCCCCTCGACGATCAAGTCGCTGCAGATCGGCATGCACTGGTTCCCCGAACGCGCGGGCGGCCTCGATCGCATGTACTACTCGCTGGTCGGCGCGCTGCCCGGCGCCGGCGTGGCCGTGCGCGGCGTGGTGGCCGGCTCGGGGCGCGTGGCGGCCGATACCGGCGGCGCGATCCGCGGCTTCGGGCCGGCCTCGCAGTCGCTGCCGCGCCGCATGATGGCCGCGCGCAGCGCGCTGCGCGAGGTGATCCGCCAGGAGCGGCCCGACGTGGTGTCGTCGCACTTCGCGCTCTACACGTTCCCGGGCCTCGACGTCACGCGCGGCATCCCGCAGGTCTCGCACTTCCAGGGGCCGTGGGCCGACGAGAGCCAGGTGGAGGGCGCCGATTCGCTCGGCCAGCGCGCCAAGCGCTATCTGGAGCAGGCCGTCTATGCGCGCGCCTCGCGGCTGATCGTGCTGTCGAGCGCGTTCGGCGAGATCCTGACCGCGCGCTACGGCATCTCGCAGGAGAAGGTGCGGATCGTGCCGGGCTGTGTGGACACCGCGCAGTTCGACCTGCCGATCACGCAGGCCGAGGCGCGCCGCAAGCTGCAACTGCCGGTGGGCCGGCCGATCGTGCTGGCGGTGCGGCGCCTCGTGCGGCGCATGGGGCTCGAGGATCTGATCGAGGCCGTGAACACCGTGCGGCGCCGCCATCCGGACGTGCTGCTGCTGATCGCCGGCAAGGGGCGGCTCGCCGAGGAGCTGCAGCAGCGCATCGACGCCGCCGGGCTCGGCGAGCACGTCAAGCTGCTCGGCTTCGTGCCCGACGAGCATCTGGCCGCGCTGTACCGCGCGGCCACCGTCAGCGTGGTGCCGACCGTCGCGCTAGAAGGCTTCGGGCTGATCACGGTGGAGTCGCTGGCCGCGGGCACGCCGGTGCTCGTCACGCCGGTGGGCGGGCTGCCGGAGGCGGTGTCGGGTCTGTCGCCCGAGCTGGTGCTGCGCGGCACCGGCGCCGATGCCATCGCCGAGGGGCTCGACGGCGCGCTGTCGGGCACGCTGAAGCTGCCCGACGCCGAGGCCTGCCGGCGCTACGCGCGCGAGAACTTCGACAACGCCGTGATCGCCAGGCGCGTCGCGCAGGTCTACGACGAGGCGATCCGGGCCGGCTAGCGAGCGCGCGGCGCGGCCCGGCGCCATCTCGCGCGATGGCGTCGCACGCGGCGAAGGGCGGGTGCGGGCCGGGCGCGGCCGGCGCTCGACCGGTGCGGCGCTCGGTGGATCAGCGAGCCGGTCGCCGTGCCGCCCGGGAAATGCCCGGCGTGCGGCGCGGTGCGACGCCGCTCGCCTTCGCGCGGCGCGGGCGCCTCAATGCCGCCCTGCGCGCCATCGCCCCGGCGCGATGCCGAAGCGGCGCGTGAACGCGTGCGTGAACGCGCTCTGGTCGGCGAAGCCGAGGTCGGCCGCGATCGCGGCCAGCGTGTGGGCCGGATCGGCGAGCCGCAGCACGGCCGCGTCGAGCCGCAGCTTCAACAGGTAGCGGTGCGGCGTTTCGCCGAACGCCTCGACGAACAGCTGATGGAACCGGCGCGGGCCGAAGCCGCAGTGCGCGGCCAGATCGGCCACGCGCAGCGGCTCGGCGAGCCGCGCGCGCAGCCAGTGGTCGATCCGCGCGAAATCGAGGCCGGCGGCCGCGCCGCGCTCGGGCGGCGAGCCGAGCAGCGCCTCGCAGAGCCGCGTCGCGGCCAGCCAGTGCAGCCGCGCCGACGGCGCAGGCGCGGCGGCTTCGGCACGCGCGGCGAGCCCGAGCGCGAATTCGTTCACCAGCGCGCCGAGCGCGGGCGCCAGCGCGAACGGCCGCGCGCGCTCGAACCAGCGTTCCGGCACGGCCAGCGAAGCCACCGGCAGATCCAGCACCAACTGGCGATTCGGGCCGAGGCCCGCATAGTCGTGGCGCGTGCCGGCCGGAATCAGCCAGGCGCGCCGGCCGTCGATGCGCTCGGCCACGCCGTCGACGGCCATCACCATCTCGCCGTCCACGCCGAGCACGACCTGATGGAAATCGTGGAGGTCCGACGCCTCGGCCACGCCGTAGCGGCGCAGCGAGACGGACGGGCCGGCGGCGGGGGGCGCGAGCATCGTCGTGAGGGGGAAGGGGGGCTTGCGAAAGGCGGCGGGCGGCGCCGGGCTGGTGGGGCCCGCCGTGCTCAGACGGCCAGCAGCTCGACCTCGAACACCAGCGTGGCGTTCGGCGGAATCACGCCGCCCGCGCCGCGCGCGCCGTAGCCGAGCGAGGCCGGGATCGTCAGGCGGCGCGTGCCGCCCACCTTCATGCCCTGGACCCCTTCGTCCCAGCCCTTGATCACCATGCCGCCGCCCAGCACGAACACGAACGGGTCGTTGCGATCCTTGCTCGAATCGAACTTCTGGCCGTCGGTCAGCCAGCCCGTGTAGTGGACGGTGACGGACTGGCCGGCCTTGGCTTCGGCGCCCGTACCTTCGGTCAGTTCTTCGTACTTGAGGCCCGAATCGGTGGTGACGACGGTCATTCTGCAACTCCTGAGTTGAACGGAAAACCGCCATTGTAGGGGAGCCGGGCCCGGGCGTCGCGGCCGGCAGCCGCGCGTGCCCCGGCCTGCGCCGGCCAACGGCGCGCGTCTGCGGCATCCGCCACGGGCTCGCCGCGCGTGGTGCCGAAGCGCCGGCCGGGGCGCGCCGGCACCACGATCACGAGGCACGGCCACGGTCCGCTCGAACGGCGCGAACGCCCCCGGCATGATGGTCTGCACGTCCCGGCGCGGCATCGCCACGTCCAAGGGCGGCCTGCCGAGCCGCGGCCCATGGCGGCCCGAGGCCGCGCGTGCCGCGTCTGCGGTATGCTCTACTCGGCGTTCCAGACGCACGGTGTGCCGACCACCGCGGCCGGCGTGGCGATGCCGATCCCCGGCCGGGCCGCCGAGACCGCCGCGCGCGACGGCATCCTGCTCGGCCTGGAAGCGGTCGAGCGCTACGAGTCGAAGGTGCCGAACCCTGCCTCGCGAGGCATCGAGCTCTGCGAGCGGATCGGCCGGCCGCACTCGAAGGCTCACCTGCACACCTATCACATCAACATCGAGGAATCCGACGTGATGACGGCGATACGCGAAACCGGCGCGCATCTCAACTATTTCCACTGCGGCGACTTCCATCGCGGCAGTCTGGGCTCGGGCCGCATCGACCTCGCGGCGATCGTTCCCGCACTGGCGGTCTCGGGCTACGCGGGGCCGATCGCGTGCGAGAGCTGCTCGTCGCGCGGGGGCGGGCAGCCGCTCGGGGGCGGGCTCGCGATCCGGCGCGAGCGCCGGCAAGACGCGCGCGCGCTGGCCTCGCACGCGCGGCGCGACACCCGCGCCCGGCTCGAGTCCGTGCTCGAGTCCGCACCGGAGGCGCTCCGGCAGGCCGAGCGCGGCCGCCTGTCATGAGCACGACGCGCGAGGTGGAGTTCGCGGTGCTGCTCGCGCAACTGCGCGAGGCGACGCCGGGCGCGCGCCGGCTGGTGGCCGTGGCGGGGCCGCCCGGCGCTGGCAAGAGCACCTTCGCCGCGCGACTGGTGGCGGCGCTCAATGATGGCGCGCCCGGCCACGCGGCGCTGCTGTCGATGGACGGCTTCCACTACGACGATCGCGTGCTGAACGCGCGCGGCCAGCGCGCACGCAAGGGTGCGCCGCATACGTTCGACGTCGACGGCCTGGCCGCGCTGCTCGCGCGGCTCGCCGCCGACGACGGCCGTGAGATCGCCGTGCCGGTGTTCGACCGCGAGATCGAGATCGCGCGCGCGGGCGCGGCGATCGTGCCGGCGGCGGCGCGCATCGTGGTGGTGGAGGGCAACTATCTGCTGCTCGACGACGCCGCCTGGGCGCCGCTGCGCGCCATGTTCGACACCACCGTGATGCTCGCGGTGCCGCGCGCGGTGCTGATCGAGCGGCTCGCCGCGCGCTGGCAGGGCTACGGCATGGACGAGGCGGCGATCCTCGCCAAGCTCGACGGCAACGACCTGCCGAACGTCGATCTCGTGCTCGGCGGCTCGGTGCCGGCCGATTTTCTGGTCGCCAACGGCTAGCCGCGCCGTTCCGGCTCCGGTTCCTCGTGACGGCGCCGCGCGCACCGGTGTTGTATTTCTGCCGCCGCCGCCGGCTGTTCATGGCGCGCCGCCCTTGTCCGCCCGATGCCCCGGCCCGCGCCGGTTTCAAGCGGGGCGGGCGGGCGAGGCCCGGCGGACCGTCGCGTGCCGGCCGCCGTTTGGAAGCGCGGCACTAAGGCGGGACTTGCGCGTCTGCGGCGAATCGCCGTATCTTTACATTGTTCAATGTAATCGATTTGGTGCGCGATCCGTGCCGCGACCCGGGCGATCGGCCCGGCGGACGCGAGGCGACGCGTGCCGCAAGGAGCACCGACGATGTCCGATTCGTCCGCAGCCGCCGCCGTCGCGGCCGGCATCATGCCCGTGCGCCGGGACCTGCGCTTCGCGCTGCCGGTCGAGCGCGCCAAGGACTGGCACGGCCAGGGGCCGGCCGTCACGCACTTCTTCAACGCGCTGTCGCTGCTGTTTCCGGCCGGCGAGCGCTTCTTCATGGATTCGGTGCGCAACTACCGCGACCGCATCGACGATCCCGTGCTCAGGCAGCAGGTGCAGGGCTTCATCGGCCAGGAGGCGATGCACACGCGCGAGCACGTGGAATACAACGAGGTGCTGCAGGCCAACCGGCTGCCCGCGCGCAAGCTCGACAAGCGCGTCTGGAAAGTGCTCGGCTGGATGAAGCGGGTCATGCCGCATTCGATGCAGCTCGCGCATACGGTGGCCGCCGAGCACTACACGGCGATGCTGGCCGGGCTGCTGCTCGACGATCCGTCGCGGCTCGACGGCGCCGAGGACGGCTACCGGCAGCTGTGGCTCTGGCACGCGCTGGAGGAAACCGAGCACAAGGCGGTCTCGTTCGATGTCTGGAACGCGGTGATGGCGCCCGGGCCGAAGCGCTACCTGATTCGGATCGGCACCTACTTGCTCACCACGCTGACGTTCTGGCCCACGGTGTTCCTGCTCCACACGCGGCTGATCCGGGCGGACCGCTCGTCCGGCCAGCGCGTGCGCGGCATGGGGCGCGTGATCCGCTTCCTGTACGGCCCGCGCCACGGCGTGTTTCCACGCATCGCGCGCGAGTGGCTGAGCTTCTTCCGGCCCGATTTCCATCCGTGGGATCACGACAATCGTCATCATCTGGCGAAGGTCGCGCAGCTGGTGGCCGAGAACCGGGCGCGGCAGGCGGGGTGGGCCGAGCCGCCGGTGCCGGCGGTGCGGCGGCGGCTCGGCGCCGCTTGAGCGGCATGCCCGGCGGGCCGCGGCTGTCCGACGACGTGGCGTGCCGGTAGGGGCTGCGTGCCGGTGGCTGGCGCCGGCGGCCCGCTGGCCTGGGCGCATGCGGGCCTGAGCCGGCCGCTGGCGCTGAAGCCAGCTCGACGGGCAGCGGGCGGGCAGCGACGGAGGCCGGACCGAACGGCGGCGACACGCGAGTGTCGCCGCCGTTTTCGTTTGCCCGGGCCGTTCGCGATGCCTGCGCCACCCTGGCGCGCGCAGCCTCGCGCCGCCGCGCGATCCGTTCATGTGCCCCGATTTGATCGGCGCGTGCTCCGCCGCGTTTTCGCTGCCCGCATAAAACTGTCCCCGTTTTCTCTCTCGACCCTCCCGTAGGTGGGCGGCGTTGTTACGCAGCCGCACGCATCGATCCACCGGCATCGGACCCTTGCAATCATCCGAAATTGGACTAATCTTGTTAGTCAATTCACTTTGAGACTAACAGCCATGTCTCGACCCGCACCGACCCCGCAACCGCCCGCCCCGCAGCCGGAAGCGACGCCCGCGCAGATGTCCGCCGCCGGCCTGCGCGCGTTCTTCAACATTGCGCGCGACTGGAATCTGTCGACCGACGAGCAGATCGTGCTGCTGGGCTCGCCGGGCCGCTCGACGTTCTTCAAATGGAAGGCCTCGCCGCAGACGGCGCGGCTCACGCGCGACACGCTGGAGCGGCTGTCGCTCGTGCTCGGCATCTACAAGGCGCTGCAGATCCTGCTGCCGCCCGAGGCCGCGGACGGCTGGGTCAAGCGGCCGAACCAGGCCGCGCCGTTCAACGGCAGCCGCGCGCTCGACCGCATGCTGGCCGGCAACGTCGGCGATCTGCTCGCGGTGCGGCAGTATCTGGATGCGGTGCGGGGGGGCTGGGCGTGACCGCAACCGATTGCTCGACCCGCTGGCCCGTCTCGCGGCTCGACTGGGCGCCCGCCTACCGTGTGATTCCCACCCGCTTTCCCGCCATCAACCTGTTCGACCGCGTCGCGTCGGCCGACGATTTCGAGGCGCTCTACGCGCTCGAGGCGATGACCAACGACCGCGTGCGCGCCGAGGTCGGCCAGCTCGACCTGGTGCCGCCCGGCGAGCGCCGCTTCGGCCCCGGCTACGGCCCGATCATGGCCGCGTTCACGCACCTGAATCCGCAGGGCAGCCGCTTCTCCGACGGCAGCTACGGCGTGTTCTACTGCGCGCGCTCGCGTCAGACCGCGATCGCCGAGACGCGCCACCACACCGGCCTGTTCCTCGCCGCCACCCGCGAGGCGCCGATGCGCCAGCAGATGCGGCTCTACACCGTGCTGGCGCAGGGCGAGGCGGCCGACATCCGCGACTGGCCCGACCGCGATCCGGCGCTGCTCGATCCGGTCGACTATTCGGCCGGGCAGGCGTTCGGCCGCATGGTGCGCGGCGCCGGCTTCGCGGGGCTGGCCTATCCGTCGGTGCGCGACCCGGGCGGCGATTGCCTCGCCGCATTCCGTACCGCGATGCTGCGCGATTGCCATCACGCCGCTTATCTCGAATACAGCTGGAACGGCACGGCGATCGACGCCGTGTTCGAACTGAACCAGATCGGCTGACCGGGCCGGCGCGGTTCTCTCACTTTCGGAGCACTCGATGAAGACTCTCCCGATGTTGCTGCGCAATCGCCCGCGGATGTGGATCGCGTTCGCGATCGGCGTGGTGTTTGCCTGCGCGGTGCCGGGCCTGCATCATGCGTTCTCGCGCGCGCTGGTGGGCTGGGACGTCGCGGTGTGGCTGTATCTGGCGATGATGTGGCTGCGGATGTCGCGCGCGCATTACGACAAGGTGCGCGAAATCGCGGTGCGCGAGGACGAGAGCGCGACCACGGTGCTGACCGTCGTCTGCCTCGCGACGGTGGCGAGCGTGGCGGCGATCGCCGTCGAGCTGGCGAGCGCGAAGAGCCTCGGGCTGCGCGCGGGCCTCGAGCATTACGCGGTGACGGGCGCGACGCTGTTCGGCGCGTGGTTCCTGATTCCCACCATCTTCACGCTGCATTACGCGCGGCTCTACTACCAGTCGCCGCCGGCGGCGCGCGCGCTGCAGTTTCCCGATCGCGATCTCACGCCCGATTACTGGGACTTCCTCTATTTCTCGTTCACGATCGCGGTGGCCTCGCAGACCTCGGACGTGACGCTGAACAGCCGCGCGATCCGGCGCGCCGGGCTCGCGCAGTCGATTCTGTCGTTCTACTTCAACATGGCGGTGCTCGGCCTGTCGATCAACGTCGCGGCAGGGCTGCTCGGCAGCTAGCGGCGGCTGCACGCGGGCGGCCTGCCGCGCCGGCCGTTCGCCGTCTCAGCGCACCATGTCGTAGGGACCGCCGCGCGCCAGCGCACGGTGGTAGGCGGGCCGCGCATGGATCCGTTCGAGGAACGCGCGGATCGCCGGCAGCTGCGCGACGGCATCGGCGCGCGAGGCGGCCGCCTCCAGCGGAAAGCTCATCTGCACGTCGGCGGCGCTGAACGCGTCGCCGGCGAACCAGCCCGTGGCGCGTAGCGACTCCTCGATATAGCCGAGATGCAGCTTCAGCTGCGGATCGACGAAGCTCGACTGCAGCGTCGCGGCGAACTTGCGTGCGATCGGCTTGACGAAGAACGGCATCGGCGCCTGGGCGATGCGCATGGTCACCAGCTTGAGCAGCAGCGGCGGCATCGCCGAGCCCTCCGCGTAGTGCAGCCAGTAGGTGAAGCGCCGCCGCTCCGGAGTACCGGGCGCGGGGGCGAAGCGCGAGTCCGTGTCGTAGCGTTCGAGCAGGTATTCGATGATCGCGCCCGACTCGGCGACGGTTTCGCCGTCGTCGGTCAGTACCGGCGACTTGCCGAGCGGGTGCACGTCGCGCAGCGCGGGCGGCGCGCGCAACGTCTTCGGATCGCGCTCGTAGCGCTTCAGCTCGTAGGGGATGCCGAGCTCTTCGAGCAGCCACAGCACGCGCTGCGAGCGGGAATTGTTGAGGTGATGGACGGTCAGCATGGGCCTGTTGGTGAACGGGGCGGTGAGTGTGTCGAAAGGGGCGTTCGCATCGGCCGCGCCAGGCGCACGGTGCACGGTGCGCGGTGCACCGTGCA
Organism: Burkholderia glumae LMG 2196 = ATCC 33617; assembly: GCF_000960995.1. Taxonomy (NCBI): domain Bacteria; kingdom Pseudomonadati; phylum Pseudomonadota; class Betaproteobacteria; order Burkholderiales; family Burkholderiaceae; genus Burkholderia; species Burkholderia glumae. The sequence continues at coordinate 1,144,806 of NZ_CP009434.1, forward strand.
CGGCAAGTGGCCGGCGGTGCGCCAAGACGGGTATCCTGCCGGCGAACCCTCCACCGCGCGCGGGCCAGCCCCGCGCCCCTACCTAGCATAGCGAGACCTGCCGATGCCGCTTCCGATGACCCGGGTGATTCTATACACGCACGACGTGACCCGGTTGAAGGTTTTCTACCATACGCACTTCGGGCTGCCGACGGTCGAGGCGATCGAGGGCGAATGGGTCGTGCTCGACGCCGGCGGTGTCGAACTCGCGCTGCATCGGGTCGGCGAGCCGTACCGGCACGCTGCAGCCGGCGGCGCGGCCGGCTCGAACGCGAAGTTCGTGTTCCGCGTCGACGACGACATCGAGGCGCGCCGTGCCGCGCTGATGCAGGCCGGCGTGCCGATGGGCGCGGTCCGGCGCTACGACGGCTTCCACTATCGGCTCTGCGACGGCACCGATCCCGAGGGCAACGTGTTCCAACTGATGCAGGCCGACGACGCGCGCGCCTGAGGCGCGCACTGCCGGATGCCCGCGCGGCAGCGGTGCCGCGTCAGCGCGCCAGCGCGATGTCGAGGATCGCGTTCGCGAACTGGCGTGGGTCCTCGAGCATCATCATGTGGCCGCGGCCCGCCAGCGTGCGATCGCTTTGCGCGCGCGGGCGCAGCCAGTCCGGCACGTGCCAGTCGCGCGCCGAGCGCTCGCCTGCGAGCAGATGCAGCGGCACCTTGTCGAGCCAGCCGGCGATGCGCTGCAGATAGGCCGGCGCGCCGGTCGTCTCGACCACCGAGATGGCCATGCGCTGCAAGGTGCTGGCGGGCTGGAACGCGAGCTGGTCGGCCGCCGCGGCGATCAGCTCGGCGTCGGTGCGCAGCCCGGCACGCGCGAGCCAGCCGGCCGGATCGTCGAGATCGCGCTGCAGTTGCGCCTCGATTTCCCTGAGCGGCATCGAGGCGAGGCGCTGCGACCAGAACGCATCGTCGAGCGCGAAATTGCCCTCGACGCTGACGACGGCCGCGGCGCGATCGGGATACTTCGCCGCGAACAGATGCGCGATCGCGCCGCCCACCGAATGCCCGACCACGAGCCAGCGGTCGGCCGGCCCCGCGGCCTCGTCGATCGCCTCGCGCAGCACGTCGACCTGTGCGGCGAGCGTGATCGAGACGGGGTCGACATCGGCGCAGGCGCCGTAGCCGAGCAGATCGGGCGCCACCACGGTGGCGGGCCGCAGCGCCTCGAGCAGCGCGGGCGCATGCAGATGGCCGGTCAAGCCGTGGACGAGCAGGATGCGGGGAGAGTCGGACATGGACGCGCACCGGAAGGACGGGCCGCCATCGTAGCGAAATCCGTGCGGCGCGGATAGCGTGGCGCGGCGCGATGTGTGATCGCACGCGCGCCGCCGCGAGGGCGGTGCGAGGGGCGCCGCCGCCTGGCCGAGCGCCCCGGGGCCACGCCACCGCGGGGGTGTCGCCGGCGGCGCGCTCGCATTGCAGGGCTTTGCCTCGCCGGGGTCGAGACGTATTTAAAAGCGGTGTCCGGCGCTCGCACCGCCCTGTGATTCGGCGCATACTGGTTATCCCTAGCGCCCGGCACGACGTTTTCCAGTGCCGGCCATGCCTCCGACCGAGACCCGACAAGGAGCGCACCGATGTCCGATTGCCCGCTTGACCCTTACTCACACCGCTACACGCACTGCCTCGCGTTCGGCGCGCAGCCGTGCAGCGCCGCCGCGGCTACGCTGCGCACGCACTTTCGCTTGTGGGCCCCCGCCAGCGCCGAAGTGCGGCTCGAGTTCGGCCTGGACGGCGCGGCCGAGCCGGCCATCGAGATGGCGCATGCCGGCGCCGGCTGGTTCGAGACCTTCGTCGAATGCGGCGCGGGTACGCGCTACCGCTACCGGCTCGACGGCACGCTCGTGATTCCGGATCCCGCGTCGCGCTCGCAGCCCGACGGCGTCGAGGCGGCGAGCGAGGTGATCGATCCGCGGGCCTTCGTCTGGCGCAACACGTCCTGGCGCGGGCGGCCCTGGGAGGAGATCGCGCTGTACGCGATCCGGCCCGACGCGGTCGGCGGCTACGACCAGGTGCGCCGCCGCCTGCCGCAGCTCGCCCGGCTCGGCGTGACGGCGCTCGAACTGCTGGCCTCGACGGACCCCGCGCAGGACAGCCTGCCGTTCGCACCGATCGCCGCCTACGGTGGCCCGCACGCGCTGAAGGCACTGATCGACGAAGCCCACGGGCTCGGTCTGGCCGTGCTGCTCGATCTCGATTACGCGCGCTTCGGCGGCGGCAGCGAAGCGCTGCGCCGCTACGCGGCGCCGTTCTTCCAGACGCGCGACGACCCGCATCACGCGCCGCTCGCGCTCGACCATCCCGAGGTCTGCGACTTCTTCTGCGACAACGCGCTCTACTGGATCGAGGAATATCGCTGTGACGGCCTGCGTCTGCGCGCGGCCGACCGGATCGGCAACGCGGGCCTGCGCGAGATCGCCGACCGCGTGCGCGCGGCGGTGCCGAGCGAACGGCTCGTGCATTTGGTGCTCGGCAGCGAGCGCCACCCTTCGCATCTCGCCGACACGCACTTCGACGCGCAGTGGAACGAATCGGGCGAGCGCGCCTTGCACCGGCTGACGGGCCGCGCCGCGTATCCGTATCGCGAGGCGATCTCGACGCGCCAGACCATTCACATGCTGGCCCGTGCGCTGACGGCCGACGGCTCGGCCTATCAGCGTCCTGGCGGAGGCGAGTCGGGCGGCTGGGAGGGCGGTCTGCCGATGACGTCGCTGGTGCTGTCCGACGGCGCCAGCCGACCGACCGCGGCGACGCGCGAGGCCGGGCTCGCGGCGCTCGCGCTGTCGCTGCTCACGCCGCAGATACCGCTCGTGTTCGACGAGGCGGCGCCCGACGCCGCCAGCCGGCGCTTCGTGCAGTCGGCGCTGGCCGTGCGCGCGAAGCTGATCGCGCCGCGCCTGCTCGATGCGCGGCCGCAATCGGCGGAATTGCTGCGCCTGGCCGACGGCGGCGAGGCCGATGCGCTCGTCGCCGTCTGGCGGCTCGGCGACGGCGAGGTGCTGAGCCTCGCGCTGAACCTGTCGCCGGAGCCGCTCGCGTTCGACCGTCAGCCGGACGGCACCATCGTGTTCGAGACGCCGCCGCGCGCGCGCGATCGCTTGCTGTTCGGCGAACTGCCGCCGTTCTCGCTCGTCGCCTGGGTGACGGGCGACGTCAACCGCTACGCGCTGTCTCACGACACGCGATACCGGCCGCTGACCGGCGCCGGTGCCGGCGCCGGCACGGCGGCGTTCGATGCCTGAGCGCTTGCCGCCGCGCTCGACGGGCGCGGCGGCCGTGTTCCATCGAAGGCCGCTTGCCTTCCGGGCCGGGACCGGGTTCGGTCAGGCCCGCGTCGCGCCGCCCGCCGCCGAGCGGTTTCCCGGCCCAGCGTCGGCGTACCGCGCGGCTTCGGCTTATCCCGCCACCAGGCCCCGAATGCCCGCGACGCCATGCGCCCCGTGCGCGCGCGCGATCGGCAGGTCGTCGCGCGTCATGCCGCCGAGCGCATAGACGGCCAGGCGCGTGCCGGCCACCCATTCGGCGAAGCGCGGCCAGCCGAGCCCCGGCGCGCCCGGATGCGACAGCGTCGGTTTCACCGGCGACAGCGTGGCGAGGTCCGCACCGATGCGGTCCGCGTGGCGCAGCGATGCCGCGTCGTGGCAGGCGGCCGACAGCAGCAGGCCGGCCGCCTCCGGCCGCGACGCGGCGGCGGCGAGCGCGGCGTGGCCGAAATGGATGCCGTCGGCGCCGAGCGCGCGTGCTGCCTGCAGCGTGACCGGACCATTGCAGACCACGCGCGCGCCGGCCGCATGGGCGCGGCCGATCACGCGCTCGGCCAGCGCCGCGTAATCGGCGGCGTCGAATGTCTTCACGCGCAACTGCACGAGCGCGATGCCGGTGGCGAACGCCGCGTCGAGCCGAGAGACGAACGCGTCGAGATCGGCGCGCGCGTTGGAGGCCGGCTCGGGCGTGATCAGGTAGAGCGGCGGCAGCGCGGGCGTCGGCACGGGTTCAGAGCCGCACATGCTGGCTCAGGAAATCGAGGAAACCCTGCACGCGGCCCGTCAGTGCCGCATGCCGGTAATAGACGGCGTTGACGGGCTGCCGATAGTCCGTCATCAGTTCGGTGAGCAGCGGCACGAGCCGCCCCGCGGCGATGTCGTCCGCCGTCATGAAACCGGACAGGCAGACGATGCCGATCCCCGCGAGTCCGAGATGCCGCAGCGTCTCGCCGCTGGAGGCGGTATGCGCGGGGGTGATCGCCAGGCCCGTGCCGTCGTCGCTGCCGTTGCCGCTGCCGTCCGCGCGCAGGTGCAGCGGCCAGCGGTTCAGCGTCTCGATATCACTGAAGCCGAGCAGCCGGTGGCGGGCCAAATCGGCCACGCTGCGCGGCGTGCCGTGGGCGGCCAGATAGGCGGGGCTCGCCAGCACATGCAGCGGGCTCGAACCGAGCGGGCGCGCATGCAGCGTCGAATCGGGCAGCGCGCCGATCCGTATCGCGATGTCGATGCGCTGTTCGATCAGGTCGATGAACCGCTCGTTGTTGGACAGTTCGAGCGCGATGTCGGGGTAGCGCGCCGTGAACGCGGGCAGGCGCGGGACGATCGCATGCAGCATGAACGGCGTGGCCGCATCCACGCGCAGCCTGCCGGCAGGCTCGACGCGGCCGAGCGAGACGGCCGTCTCCGCTTCCTCCACCGCTTGCAGGATCTCGCGCGCGCGGGCCAGCAGCAGTTCGCCCTCGTCGGTCAGCTGCGAGCTGCGCGTCGTGCGGCGCAGCAGCGTCACGCCGAGCTTGCGTTCGAGGCGGTTCAGCGCCCGGCTCACGCCCGACACGGTCTGCCCGAGCTGCTCGGCGGCGGCCGTGATCGAGCCGCTGTCGATGATCGCGACGAAGGTCTGCAACTCTTCGGTCGACGTCTTCATTATTGACCCGGATTCAAGAATGACTTGAGCCTAACACGGTTTTTACGCGTTCCGTCCGCCCTCACACTGGCAGCCATCGAACCAATCGGACCAGGAGTCCAGCATGAAGATCTTCATCACGGGAGCGGGCGGGTTCATCGGCGGCTCGATCGCGGCGCGGCTTGCCGCCGACGGGCATCAGGTGGCCGGCCTGGTGCGGCGCGAGGCGCAGGGCGAGGAACTGCGCGCGATCGGCGTCGAGCCGCGCCTCGGCTCGCTCGACGATCGCGCGCTGCTGGTGCGCGAGGCGCGGGCGGCCGATGCCGTGATCAACGCGGCCGACAGCGACCATCGCGGCGCGGTCGAGGCGTTGATCGAGGGCCTGCGCGATTCCGGCAAGGTGCTGCTGCATACGAGCGGATCGAGCATCGTCGGCGACGCCGCCGGCGGCGAGGCCGGCGGGCAGATCCACCACGAGGACGCGCTGCCCGAGCCGAGCGCCGACAAGGCGCCGCGCGTGGCGATCGACCGGCTCGTGCTGGCCGCCGCGCAGGCGGGGATTCGTCCCGCCGTGCTCTGCAACACGCTGATCTACGGCCACGGCCGCGGCCTGCCGCGCGAGAGCGTGCAACTGCCGCGGCTGGTGCGGCAGGCGCGAAAGAGCGGCGTGGTGCGCCATGTCGGCCCGGGCCGCAACATCTGGTCGAACGTCCATATCGACGACGTGGTCGAGGTCTATCGGCTCGCGCTCGAACGCACGCCGGCCGAGGGCAGGTTCTACTTCATCGAGAACGGCGAGGCCGCGTTCCGCGACATGTCGGCCGCGATCGCGACCGCGATGGGGCTCGGCGCGCCCGAGGACTGGCCGCTCGCGCAAGCGGAGGCGGAATGGGGCTACGAAATGGCGAACTACGGGCTGGGCTCGAACAGCCGCGTGCGCGGCGAGCGCGCCCGGCGCCTGCTGGGCTGGCAACCGAAGCACGCCTCGGTGATCGACTGGATCACGGGCGAGATGATGCGCGGCGCCTGAGCGAGCGGCGGCGGGCCGCGCCGCGAACCAACCAGGACCAGGGTGGGTGGCGGCCGCGCTGCCGCCGCGCCTACTCGTCGGCTTCCTTGAACGCCTTCGGATAGACGCGCACCAGCACGATGCGCGGCCCGTTCATTTTCTTGACCACCACGTCGAAGCGCTCGAACGACACGCGCTGGCCCTCGGTGGGCAGATCGCCGAGCGCCTGGATCACGAGGCCGCCCACCGATTCGGCGCGGCCTTCGTCGATGTCGATGCCGAGCGCCTGTTCCAGCGAGACCACGGGCAGGCTGCCCTTGCCCATCAGCGTGCCGTCGTCCAGGCGCGCCCAGTCGGCGTCGCCCTGGCGGAATTCGTCGTGGATCTGGCCGACCAGCGCGCCGAGCAGGTTGTCGAGCGTGAGAAAGCCGATCGGCTTCTCGTGCTTGTTGCCCACCAGCGCGAAATGCGGCGCGCCCTTGCGAAAGCGCCGGAACAGCTCGAGCGCGGGCATGTCGGGCTTCACGTACTGCACCGGGCGCACGTAGTCGGACAGATCCTCCAGCGCGGCGCCCGCGTGGCGCGCGAGCAGCAGGTCCTTCAGATGGATCAGGCCGGACACCTGCTCGCGCGAGGCGTCGGTGAAGAGCGGGTAGCGGCTGAAGCGATGGCGCGCCACCACTTCCATGTTGTCGACGAGCGGCAGGTCGCAACGCAGGCCGACCATTTCGTTGGCCGGGCGCATCAGGTCCGACACCGTCATCGAGGTGAAGTCGAGCGAATGCGCGAGCGTGTTCCATTCGTCGCGGCTGTAGGCCGCCACCGGAGCCTTCGAGGCGCCCGTCGCGTTGCGCCGGCTGCGCAGGATCAGCTTCAGCTCGTCGGTGGAGTAGTGCGAGTCGCCGCCGTGATCGGCCGTCAGGCCGACGATGCGCAGCACCGCGTTGGCGCTCGTGTTGAGCACCCAGATCGCCGGATACATCACCCAGTAGAACGCATAGAGCGGCAGGGCGAGCCAGAGGCCGACCTGCTCCGGCTGGCGGATCGCCATTGATTTCGGCGCGAGTTCGCCCACCACGATGTGCAGGAACGAGATCACCGAGAACGCGAACACCAGCGAGATGCCGTGGACGAGTTCGGCGGAGTGGATGCCGAGCGCGTCGAGCAATGGTGCGAGCAGGTCGGCGAAGGCCGGCTCGCCGATCCAGCCGAGGCCGAGCGAGGCGAGCGTGATGCCGAGCTGGCAGGCCGACAGGTAGGCGTCGAGCCGCGCATGCACGATGCGCAGGATGCGGCCGCGCAGGCCGTGCTGGCGGGCCAGCGTCTTCACGCGCGTGGCGCGCAGCTTGACCAGGCCGAACTCGGCGGCCACGAAAAATCCGTTCAGGGCTACCAGCAGCAACGCGCCGATTAGCGCGATGATCTGTATCAACGCAACGACTCCGGTAATAAGGGAAGTGTCAGTATAGAGGCGGAAAGGCGAACGTAAACTTCGCCGTTCGGATAAACCGTCATACCGAGGCCGTGCGCGGCAGCGTCAGCACGATGCGCGCGGTGCTGCCGGCCTCGAGCGCCGGCGGCGCGAAGCTGCCGCCGTGCGCGAGCGCGACGCGATGGCACAGCGCGAGCGCCCACGGCGGGCGGCGCGCGTCGCGCTCGAGCAGCGCCTCGCGCCGCGCGCCGCTGTCGAGCGCATGCGGCAGCGAGGGCGCCACGAGCGCGGACGGCGCTGCCGTGAAGCTGGCCTCGAAGCTCACCGTGTCGGCCGCGCGCCGTGCATCGCAGGCGAGCGTGACGGGCGCAGCGGGCGCGCCGGCCTCGATCGCGAACACCGCCATCGACCACAGCGTCTGCGCGAGCCGCTCGCGATCGGCGTTCAGCGACGCGTCGTGCGGCGCCTCCAGCGCGGTCGCGAGGTTCACGCCGCGTGCGTCGCCGAGCGCGAGGCGCGCGAGCACCGCGACCTCGTCGACGAGCGGCGCCAGTCGGCAGCTTTCGTAGGCGAGCGCGAGCGTGCGCGTATCGGCGCGCGGCGCGTCGAGCGCCGAGCCGATCAGCTTCGTCTGCTGCTCGATGCCGATCCGGATGCCGTCGAGCGCGCGCTGCAGCGAGCCGTCGCCGGGCGGCAGCTGGCGTTCGAGCACGTAGGCCCAGCTGTGCATCGCGTTGAGCGGGCTGCGCAGGTCGTGCGAGGCGACCGACAGCGCCTGTTCGCGCGCGAACAGCGCATTTTCCGTGACGTAGCGGGCGGCGCGCTCGCGCAGCAGGGCGGCGGCGGGATCGGCGTGGGACAGGGTCACGAGGCGGGCGTGAGTAAGATGGCGGAATCGCCATTATAGGGACCGTATGGCGAGCGCGTCGCGCGGCCCGACGCCAGCCGCCCTCAGGCCGGCAGTCGCGGGCTGTCTGGCCCGGCGGCGTGCTCCGCGCGGTTCGGCAGCAACTGGCAGGCGAGCAGGCCGGCCAGCATCAGCGCGCAGCCGATCAGCGCGCGCGGGCTCAGCGTCTCGCCGAGCGCGGCCCAGCCGGCGACCGCCGCGAACACGCCTTCCATGCTGAAGATCACCGCCGCATGCGCGGGCGCCGCTTTGCGTTGCGCCACCACCTGCAGCGTATAGCCGACGCCCACCGACAGCAGGCCGCCGTAGAGCAGGGTGGGCAGCGCGTGCTGCAGCGTGGCCGCATCGAGCGTTTCGACGCCGAGGCCGAGCGCGCCGCACAGCAGGCCGCAGACCGCGAATTGCTGGAACGCCAGCACGAGCGGCTCCTGGCGCCGCGCGAAGTGGCCGACCGCGATCACGTGGACGGCGATCAGCACCGCGCAGGCGAGCTGGAAGCCGTCGCCGACCATCACCGTGAAATGCTCGTCGACGCTGAGAAAATAGAGGCCGACGGCCGCCAGCGTGGCGCCGAGCCAGGTGCCGAAGCCGGCCCGGTGCCGCAGCAGCACGCCGATCAGCGGCACCAGCACGACGTAGAGCGAGCTGATGAAGCCGGCGTTGGCGATCTTCGTGTATTGCAGGCCGATCTGCTGCAGCGAGATCGACACGGCCAGCAGCGTGCCGAGCAGCAGCCCCGGCGCGAGCCCGGCCGGACGTCGCGCGAGCGCGGCGAGCTCCGCGCGCGCAGGCGCCTTCGCGAGCAGCAGCGGCACCAGCACCAGCGCGCCGAGCAGGAAGCGCAGGCCGGTGTAGAGGAACGGGCCGATCACCGCCAGGCTGAGCCGTTGCGCGACGAAGGCGGAGCCCCAGATCGCGGCGGCGCCGAGCATCAGCAGGTTCGCGCGGAGGTGTTGGCGAGCGGCAGGCGTCATCGGGAAATCGGAGCGGGGTAGAAAGCATGACAGTGTATATGCCCAAGCGGTGAAGGTCGCCGCAAACCGGCGCAAGGGGATCGGCGCCAAGCCGTGCGCCGGCTGCGTCCGGCTCGGGGCCGATGCCGCGCCGCCGGCTTGCGGCTTGCGCGAGCCGCGGCTTGACGGACCCGGGCACACCGTCGCATGCCCCGTGTACCATGAGCGGCATCGACGGCCGCCGGCGGTTGCACGGGTGTGACGGGTGGGCTGGCGAACGGAGGTGACATGACGCGTGTCCTCGAAATCGTGCTCGGGCTGCCGCTGCCGGGGGGCGGCGTGCCGGCTTCCCGCCGGCGCGGCGCTGCCCGCGCGGTGCGCGACTTCGGCGCGGAGCTGGTGCGGGCATGGCGGATCTGCCCGCCGGTGCGGATGAAGCGCGGGCACGAACGCCTGGCGATCCGTCCGCTCGCGCTGGCCGACGCGGTGCCGGACGCGGGCGGCTGGCTCGCGTGGCATGAGGCGGGCGCTTCGGGGCACCAGGCGAGGGCCGTGCGCACGATGACGTTCGCGCCGGGCGTGGCGGTGCGCGACCGGCTCGACGTGCCGGCGCACGATGCGGCCGAGAGGCGGGCCGATGACTCGGATGTCCACGACAAGGACGGGCTGGCCGGCCGGATAAGCCGCGCACTGGCGCAGGGCTTGGTCGACGGTTACGAAATCGAGCCGGCGCCGGCCGTGCCTACCCCGGCGGCGGCCGCTGTCGAGCGGGCCGAAGCCGGGGCGGCAAAGGGTGTCCCGCCCGCCGCCGAGGCCGGCGACGCGCCATCCGCGCGGTCCGGACCCTCGGTGACGCCGCCCGCCGAGGCGGTGGCCGCTTCCGCCCGCCGGCCCTTCAGCTTCGAATGCGAGCGCCGCCGCGGCCGCTGGCAGCGCGAAGACCGTGCGCCCGTCGAGCTGACGCTCGACGACCTGAGCTGGCGCACCGCCGCCGGCGCCGGCCGCCACTGCGAGCTGCGTCTCGCGGTGGCCGATCCCGGCGATGCCGCCGGCCGCATCGCCGCGCTGCGCGCGCTGTTCGACGCCGCGCGCGAGCTGAGCGGCGCGGGGCCGGCCTTCCTGAAGCCGGCCTCGCTCGTCGATCTGGCCTGCGCCGGCCGCCTGCCCGATCACGACGGCGGCCCGAGCTACGCCGCGCCGGTCGAACTCGGCAGGCTGAGCACGCAGCGCGAGGCACTGTTCGTGCTCGGCGCGAACGTGGCCGCGCAATGGCTCGGCAACGACGCCGGCGTGCGCGACAGCAACGATCCCGAATACGTTCATCAGATGCGCGTGGCGTTGCGCCGCCTGCGCACGCTGATGCGGCTGTTCAAGGACTTTGCCGACGCGGCCTATCGCGACGCGTTCGCGGCCGACATGAAGTGGCTCGGCACCCAACTGGGCGTGGTGCGCGACTGGGACGTCTGCGTCAGCGAAACGCTGCCCGGGCTGGCCGAGGCCGATACCGACATCGCCGAGGCGCCCGGCTGGGCCGCGACGCTCGACGCCGCGGCCCAGCAGCGTGACGTCGCGCGCAGCGAGCTGCGGCAGGCGGTGGCGTCGTCGCGTTACGCGCGGCTCGTGCTCGGCTGGATCGAATGGCTCTGCGTGCTCTCGCTGGGTTCCGACGCCGACGCCACACGCAAGCAGCGCCGTTCGCTGAGGCGGCACGCCGCCAAGCGCGTCGAGCATTTGTTCGCCCGGCTCTACGGCGCGCCGAAGCTGACCAGCATCGATCCGGCCGAGCGCCATCGCGTGCGCATCGACGCGAAGCGGCTGCGCTACGCGCTCGAGTTCTTCGCTTCGATCACCGCGCGCAGCACGCGCGACAAACTCCTCAAGCGCGTGTCGCGCTTGCAGGGCACGCTCGGCGACGCCAATGACGCGCAGGTCGCGCTGCATCATCTCGAACGGCTGTCCGCGCCGGCCGGGCAGCTCGGCTTCGCGCGCGGCTACGGCGCGGCGGCGCAGCGCTACGCGGCGATCGCGGCCGAAGTGCAGCTGCGCCGCCTGTGGCGGCCGAAGATTCGTGGCGTGGGTGGCGGGCAGCGCTGACCGGAGGGCGCCAGCGGGACGGGCGGCGGCCGCGGGCGAGGCCGCCGCTCAGATGCGATGCAGCGGGGCGTTCTGGTCGAGCGTGGCGGAAGTCGGCCGCGATATCGGCCGGTAGTTCGGGTTCGCCTTCCAACGCGCACGCACGTAGGGGCGCTCGTGGCCCGACACCTTCAGGGCCACTTGGGTGACCCAGCGTTGCGACGGCACCGGAATGCCGTGCAGCGTGATGGTGACGATCGCGAGGCTGGCCACCACGGCCGGTACCGACCAGCGATGGGGCTGCGCGCGCCAGGCGATCAGCACGAACGACAGCGCCGCCAGCGCGCCGACCACGCAGCCGGTGATCGCCTCGGACGGCGAATGCGCCGACAGCACCACGCGCGACAGCGACACGGCCACGCCGAGCGCCAGCCCGAGCGCGACGCCGGCGGCCCGCAGGACGGGATGGGCACGGGTGAGCGCGATCAGCATCGCGACCGGATAGACCGAGGCGGAGAGCATCGAATGGCCGCTGAAGCCGGTGAAATCCCAGGTGCGGATGCCGATGCCCCAGCCGAGGAACGCGATCTTGGTCAGCGCGACCGCCGAAATTGCCGCGCCGAGCACGGCGAGCCAGGTCAGCGCGAGGCGCGCCGAATAGCCGAGCGCGAGCCAGACGGCCAGCGTCGCGGCGAGCGGCAGCGTAATGCCGGCGCTGCCGAAGTAGGTGATCCAGTTCCAGAGGCGAAGCGGCAGGTCGTACATCGGGAATCGGCGGCTCAGTCGGGCGTGAAACGGAGCCGGCGCATGCCGCCCGGGCAGGGCGGTGGCGCACGGCGGGCGGCTGGCAGCAGTATACCGGGCTCGCCTCGCTGGCTGTCATGATCGCGCCCCCGGTAAAGCTGCGAAAATGATGCTATTGTGCAATGCACAAAATCATTCCGGCGGCACCTTGCTCGTGCCCCGATTCGACTGCGAGCCGATCGATGACCAAGCGTCTGACCAAACTGTGGCTGGGCGGGATGAAGAAAATGCTGCGCACGCCAGCGTCGCGGCTGCCGGCCGTCATCGCGGATGCGATCTTTGCCGCCCCGCCTGCCACCGAAGCCGTGCCGCCTCGCGCGGCGAGCGCCGAGGGTGCGCCCCATTTCCCCTGGCCGCCGCGCGAGTCGCGCGTGCGGCCGCGCGCGGCCGCCTGGGCGGAGGGCGAGTGGTCGCGCGGCGAGCATCCGCTGCCGTTCGTGGTCGGGCGCTTCGTGAGCCACCTCGGCTATGCGCTCTACGTGCCCGATGGGCTGCCCGCGGGGGCGCCGCTCGTCGTGATGCTGCATGGCTGCAAGCAGGACGCCGCGCAGTTCGCGCAGGGCACGCGGATGAACCTGCTGGCCGATCGTCATGGTTTCGCGGTGCTCTATCCGGAACAGTCGATCCAGGCGCATTCGCATGGCTGCTGGCACTGGTACGACGACACCGAGCGCGGCGGACGCGGCGAGGCGCGTGCCGTGGTCGATCTGGTCGATACGCTGGTGGCGGCCCGCGGTCTCGACGCCTCGCGCGTCTATGCCGCCGGCCTGTCGGCCGGAGCCGGGCTCGCCACGCTGCTGGCGCTGCATTTCCCCGACCGGTTCGCGGCGATCGCGCTGCACTCGGGGCCGGCCTTCGGCGACGCGCATTCCGGCATCACCGCGATGGACGTGATGCGCCGCGGGCTGCATCGCGCACCGGCGGCGATTGCCGACAGCTACGCCGCGCCCGGAACCTATCCGGGCATGCCGGCGCTGATCGTGCACGGCGACGACGACTCGGTGGTGTCGCCGGCCAATGCCGACCACCTCGCGATCGAATTCCTGCGCCTGAACGGCCTGGCCGACGCCGACGGCGAGCCGAGCGGCGTCGAGCGGATCGACACGCAGGCTGGCGAGATCCGGCTGCTCGATTACCGGCGCGACGGCAGGCCGGTGGTGCGGGTCTGCCATGTCGCCGGGCTGGATCACGCCTGGGCGGGCGGAGACGACACGGTGCCGTTCCATGCCTCGGCCGGCCCCGACGCGAGCACGATGGTCTGGGGCTTTTTTGCGGATAAACAACGGCAGACTGCGACAATCTGACGGTTTTTTTTGAAACGCTGGCGGCGCCTACGGGTTTTCCCTATAATTCGGGTTAATACCTAAGCGATAACCCTTGGATTGGAGAATTCGTATGATGTACCTTCTGAGCCGCCTGTTCCTGTTCCTGACGAAATCCTCCGAGCAGATCGCGAAAGAGCGCGCCGACGCCTATCTGGCCGACGCGACCGATCTCTACGATCTCGAATTTCGCATTCGCAAGCTCGATCACGACGCCGCGCACCGCACGCCGTCGTGGATGGCGGCGCGCTGAGCCCGCTCCGCCGGGTTCGTCCGGCATACCTGACTGCGGCGGAATTGTCCGCCGACAAAAAAGGCGTGGCGATCTTTCGATCGTCACGCCTTTCCTTTTGACGCCTCGCTTGCGTCCTTTCCGCTTACCTTTCGCGTCCCGCGCCGGCTTCGTCGCAACCCCGGGCCGCCGCGGGATCCCGCCGCCCGCCTTACGCGATCACGATCCGCACCGGCACGTTGTTGCGCGTCGCGTTCGAGTACGGACACACCTCATGCGCCTTGTCGACGAGTGCCTTCGCCGCTTCCGGCTCGAGGCCCGGCAGCGAGATGCGCAGCTCGACGTCGAGCCCGAAGCCGCCCTGGTCGTTCGGGCCGATGCCGACTTGGCCCGTCACCGCCGTGTCGGCCGGCAGCGCCTGCTTCGTCTGGCCGGCGACGAACTTCATCGCGCTCAGGAAACAGGCCGAATAGCCGGCGGCAAACAATTGCTCCGGATTCGTGCCTTCCGCGCCCGAGCCGCCGAGTTCGCGCGGTGCCGCCAGCTTCACGTCCAACTGGTTGTCTGCCGACACCGCGCGGCCGTCGCGACCGCCCGTGCTCGTTGCGCTCGTCTGATAAAGGATGTTCATGGTGCGCTCCTGTTCATGTCGATAAGGGGGGAACCGGCGCGGCGGACCTGCATCCCGGCTGGGATGCGTCCGCCACGAGTCCGCCGTGGCGAAAATATATCGAACTAATGATTAGCGTGCAAACTAAATTGCCGTGATGCGCGGCTCGCGGCTAGGCGAGCCGGCGGCGGCTCAATCGCCGTTGTGTGCTTTCAGCGCGTCGCGCAGCTGCCTCAATTCCTCACGCAGACGGATCAGGAAGTCCGGCGTCTGCTGCATTGCGCAAAAGAGTTCGGCCGGCACCGGGCGCGCCGTCTGGCGCAATGCCTCGCCTTGCGGCGTCAGCCGCGCGTGGACGAGGCGTTCGTCGGCCGTGCCGCGCACCCGTTCGAGATAACCGAGTGCCTCAAGCCGCTTCAGCAGCGGTGTGACGGTGGCTGAATCGAGATGCAGGCGGGCGGCGATGTCCTTGACTGCGAGGTCGTCGTTTTCCCACAGCACGAGCATCGTCAGGTATTGCGGATAGGTCAGCGAGAGTCGCTCGAGCAACGGCTTGTAAGCCTTCGTCATCGCGAGCGAGGTCGAATAGAGCGCGAAGCAGAGCTGGTCGTCGAGCGTGGTGGGGACGCTGGGCAGATCGTTCATGGCGGAGGCCGTCGTTCGGACACAAAAAGCTTGTACGCTAATGATTTTGCGCCGAACTGTCGCCGCTGGCGAGCGCGGCGCCGGGAGAACCCGCGCCGGCGGGTGGGGCGATCGCGGCGCTTAGCGCGCCGGCGGTGTAGCCGGGCTGCCCGGCTCCTGCACGCCGAAGCAGCCGCGGTAGGTCGCGTAGAACGAGCAGTAGAGCGCGGCCGTGACCACCAACGAGACCGGCATCATGACCACCAACGCATAGGGGCCGGCGCCCACCGCGTGCATCAGCCAGGCCAGCGTGAACGACACGCCGATCGCCACCGCGAACCAGAGCAGCCCGTACAGCGTGAACGCCCAGCGGTTGCGCCAGCAGCTCACGATGCTGAAGAACAGCGCCTTGGCGGGGGGGATCTCGTGCCAGGCGGTCAGTACCGGCGCGAACCAGAACATCATCGACACCGGCACGTAGAGCAGCGCCGAAATCAGCAGCGCGACGAGCGTGTCGACGTTGAAGATCGCGGCCGGATCGAGGCCCTCGACGCCGAGGCCGAACATGATCCGCAGCAGCGTGCCGCCGTCGCCCATGGCCGAGCAGGCGAACACGATCGCGATCGACACGACGTAGAGGCCGCCGAGCGTAAACAGGCGCTGCATCGTCAGCTTCCCATAGGAGCGGAAGCCGTCGAGCAGGATTGTCGGCAGCACCGGCCGGCCGGCCAGGGCATCGCGGCAGGCGGCCATGAAGCCGACCGAGATGCCGGGGATGAACAGCAGCGGCAGCGCCGCGCCGAGCACCGGCACCAGCGACACGATCCTCATCGCCAGCACATAGCTGAAGAACAGCGTGATGAACGCGAGCGGATTGCGGCGGAACAGCCAGATGCCCTGGCGGAACCAGACGTAGCCGGTCTTGGCGGGAACTTCGATCAGTTGCATGGGGCGTGTCGCTCGGGGAGGGGCCGCGCATGTGCGATGCGCTCGCGCAGGATTCGCTCGAAATGGCCCGGGTCGTGCGGCTTGAGCATCTCCGCGGCACGGGGCAGGTGGAAATCATACAGGCGCGACACCCAGAAGCGGTACGCGCCCGCGCGCAGCATGTCGGGCCAATGGCGGCGCTCGTCGTCGGTGAACGGGCGCACCGTCTGATAGGCGCGCAGCAGCGCGTCGGCGCGTTCGGCGTCGAGCGCCCCCGTGGCGAGGTCGGAGCACCAGTCGTTGACGGTCACGGCCACGTCGAACAGCCATTTGTCGCAGCCGGCGAAATAGAAATCGAAGAAGCCGCCAAGGCGCAGTGCCTGGCCGGTATCCGGTGCCGCGCTGGCGAACAGCACGTTGTCGCGGAACAGGTCGCAGTGGCACGGGCCTTCGGGCAGCGCCGCGTAGTCGGCGGAGGCGAAGAAGCGCTGCTGATGCGCGAGTTCGCCTTCCAGCAGCGCGCGCTGGCCGGCGTCGACGAACGGCGCGATCGCCGGCACGTTCTCGCGCCACCACGGCAGGCTGCGCAGGTTCGGCTGGCGGTTCGCGTAGTCGCGGCCCGCCAGATGCATGCGCGCGAGCATCTGCCCGACCTCGATGCAGTGGGCTTCGCCGGGCGCGAGCTCGGCCGAGCCCTCGAGCTTCGTGACGATCGCGGCCGGCTTGCCGTGCAACTCGCCGAACAGCGTGCCGTCGGTGCGCTCGACCGGGTCCGGCACCGGCACGCCGTGCCGCGCGAGATGGCGCATCAGTTCCAGATAGAACGGCAGTTGCGTGGAGGTCAGCTTCTCGAACAGGGTAAGAACGTATTCGCCGCGCGTGGTCGTCAGGAAAAAATTGCTGTTCTCGATACCGGACGGAATGCCGCGAAACGCGACGACTTCGCCGAGATCGTAGTGGCGCATCCATTGCGCGAGATCGGAGTCGGAAACTGCGGTGAAGACAGCCATGCGGGGTGCGTCGAAACGGGTTGGCAGGCCGGCGGGCGCCGGCGGCTGCGGAGAAGGCGGGCTCGCCGCCCCGGCGGGCGGGCGCTGCCGGGCGCGGTGGATCAGTAGTGCAAGTTGATCGACGGCACGCGCGTGACAGGCACGTTGCCGTTGTGCGGATGCGGCGAGATGTCGGGCGTCGAGCTCATCTGGTAGCGGGTGCCGAAGTTCGAGCGCACGTCGATCTCGACTGGCTTGCCGCGATCGCGGAATTCGGTCACCTCGGTGCCGCTCACGCTCTTCTCGTGGAAGCTCGGCGTGCGCTGGATATCGGCGAAATCGATCTTCGACGTCACTTCCGCCCCGGGCCGGTTGATCTTGGTGAGATCCGGCAGGCCGGCGGCTTCATCCTGCGCGGCCCGGGCCTTGGCCCCGTCGCTCGGCGGCGGGCCGTCGGCGTGCGCGGGGCCGACGAGGGCGACGGCCGTCGCGAGCGCGGCGGCGAAAATGAGCGGCTTCATGGGTTTCTCCAATTTAAGCTCAGGATTCTAGCAAAACCGGGCCGTGTGCCGGGCGTGCCGTCGCGCTGATGTGGCGGCTCCGCGTCGTCGGAATCGCGGGGTTCCTGTGATAATGTCGCAAGCAACCGAAGAGGCAATGACAATGAACAACGACACCACTCGCCAACGTCCGCTCTCGCCTGACAACCCGCCCGTCGAGGCGTTCGACGATCCCGTTGCCGCGGTCGCCCGGCTGTCCTCGATCTACGAAACCCACACCGCGTTCCTGCGCGACGCGTTCGCGCGCTACCGGCGCAGCGAGCCGCTCGGCGGCCATGTGCGCGCCTGCTATCCGTTCGTGCGCGTGCGTACCGACGTCAACACCCACATCGATTCGCGCCGTTCGTATGGCTTCGTTGCCGGACCGGGCGTGTTCGAGACCACCGTCACGCGCCCCGACCTGTTCGCGAACTACTACCGCGAGCAACTGCGCCTGCTCGCGCGCAACCATAACGTGAAGATCGAGGTCGGGGTGTCCGAGCAGCCGATTCCGATTCACTTCGCGTTTTCCGAGGGCATCCACCTCGAGGGCGATCTCGACCGTGACCGCCTGCTGGCGATGCGTGACGTGTTCGACGTGCCTAACCTCGCGAACCTGGACGACCGGATCGTCAACGGCACCTACGAGCCGCAGCCGGACGGCCCGTATCCGCTCGCGCTGTTTACCGGCGCGCGCGTCGACTTCTCGCTGCACCGGCTGCGCCACTACACGGCCACGGCGCCGACGCATTTCCAGAACTACGTGCTGTATACGAACTACCAGTTCTACATCGACGAATTCGTCAAGCTCGGCCGCACCATGATGTCGGCGAGCGACGATCCGGCCGTGCGCGACTATCGCAGCCAGTACACCTCGTTCGTCGAGCCGGGCGACGTGATCACTTACAACGCGAATCTCGGCAACGAGCCCGTCGAGGGATCGCCGGCCCCGCGACTGCCGCAGATGCCGGCTTATCACCTGAAGCGCGCGGACGGCAGCGGCATCACGATGGTCAACATCGGAGTCGGCCCGTCGAACGCGAAGACGATCACCGATCACATTGCCGTGCTGCGCCCGCACGCATGGGTCATGCTCGGCCACTGCGCGGGGCTGCGCAACACGCAGCGGCTCGGCGACTACGTGCTGGCGCACGGCTACGTGCGCGAGGACCACGTGCTCGACGACGACCTGCCGCTCTGGGTGCCGATCCCGGCGCTGGCCGAGGTGCAGGTCGCGCTGGAACGGGCGGTCGCGCAGGTCACGAGGCTGGACGGCAGCGAACTGAAGCGCGTGATGCGCACGGGCACGGTGGCGAGCGTCGACAACCGCAACTGGGAACTGCGTGACCACCGCGAGCCGGTGCAGCGGCTCTCGCAAAGCCGAGCGATCGCGCTGGACATGGAGAGCGCGACGATCGCCGCCAACGGGTTCCGCTTCCGCGTGCCCTACGGCACGCTGCTGTGTGTGTCTGACAAGCCGCTGCACGGCGAACTGAAGCTGCCGGGGATGGCCGACCAGTTCTATCGTGCGCAGGTCGACCAGCATTTGCAGATCGGCGTGATGGCGATGGAAATCCTGCGCACCAACGGGCTGGCGAAGCTGCACAGCCGCAAGCTGCGCAGCTTCGCGGAAGTGGCGTTTCAGTGACAAACCCTTGTGGCATAAGGCTTTCCGGGTGATCCGGGAAGCCTTATTGTCTAACTTGAGCGCCAGTGTCTAACTTAGACGGGCCAATGGAACGGGTTGGACGCGTTCGACTTCTCGCGATTTCGTGTAGTGCGCCGTCATGCTTTCGGTCGTGTGGCCGGCCAGGGATTGCGCGGCCGCGGCTCCCCGCTGCCGCTTCAGATCGGTCAGTGCCTTCGCCCGCAGATCGTGGAAGTGCCTGCCGATCAGGTATAGCGGGTTTGGTGTGATTCGCCTTTCTTCGCAGTCTTTCTCGTAGGCCAATCGTGCGCGCTGGCAGGCGCGCTTCCAGCCTTCCAGCCTGAGTACTCGCCGATATAGGTGAAGCGGCCACCGGCATGCGTGCAAATCACTGGCCCGATGGCGGTGATCTTGCCGCCGCGGGCCCGATCCAATGTTTCTCTGAGGTCGGGTGTCATCTCGATCAGCAGGCGCACGCCGCTGCTGTTGACGGTCTTGCTCGGGTGAAACGAAATACCCTCGTCGGACACGTCCTGCCAGTTGAGCGCGAGAAGGTCGCCGATACGTTGAGCGGTCTGGTACGCCAGGTCGATCAGGCAGAGGATCGAGCGGGCCGACGATGTCTTGTAGCCGGCACTGGCCACGACGGCCGCGCGCACCGCCTCCAGTTCGTCGTCGGTGATGTAGCGATCCCGCTTCTTTTCCTTGGCCGCGCCGATCCCGCGCGCGGGATTGCGATCGCAAAGTCCACGCCGAACCGCATGCATGAAGATGAGCGACAGCAACGCCTTGTGTTTGTTGCTGCTGCTTGGCTTGTCGTGGAAATGCTTGTCGAGGAACCGAGCAACGTCGGCCGGCCTGACGTCATCGAGCCACGGCGACCTGGCCTGGGCGTGCATGCACGCGCTCGCGAACGAGCCGCTCGAGGGCGCCGAGCCGGCGGCTGGTGCGATGACGGCGCCGGCGCCGCGCGCGGAGGTTTTCTCGTTCGGCGATCCGGTCGAGGTGATGGATCGGCGCGAACTGCTCGAGTACGTTGAATGCGGATGAGGAACTGGTACTAGCCGCCGCTACCCCTCGACGGGCTCGCGCGCTCGTTCCGAGCCGCGCCGCACCATAGCTCGGCCATCTACGTGAAGCGCAATATCCTGGTGCAGTCGTATGTTGAGCATCCGCTACTGTCGCGTGCGGACTTCAGCCGATTCGTGCTGGAGTACCTGGTCTTCGCGAACAGCTACCTCGAACTGCGCACGAACCGGCTCGGCACGCCGATGGCGCTGAAGTGCTCACTCTCGAAATACACGCAGGTCGGCGTCGAGCCGGATCAGTACTGCTTCGTGACGAACGTGCGTGAGCCGCACGCGTCCCTGAAGGGCTTCGGTCTATCACCTGTACGAGCCGGACCTGAACCAGGAGATCTACGGGCTGCCGGAATACCTGTCGGCACTCAATTCGACCTGGTTGAACGAGAGCGCCACGCTGTTCCGCCGGCGCTACTACAAGAACGGCAGTCACGCGGGCTTCATCCTGTACATGACGGACGCGGCCGAGCGGCAGGAGGACGTCGATAATCTGCGCTCGGCGCTGAAGAACGCGAAGGGGCCGGGCAACTTCCGGAATCTGTTCATGTACGCGCCGAAGGGGAAGAAGGACGGCATCCAGCTCCTGCCGATCGGCGAGGTTGCGGCAAAGGACGAGTTCTGGAACATCAAGAAGGTGACGGTCGAGGACCAACTCGCGGCGCACCGCGTGCCGCCGCAGCTCATGGGGATCATTCCATCGAACGCGGGCGGGTTCGGCGACGTGGAGAAGGCGGCCGGGGTGTTCAACGGGCTGGAGATCGATCCGCTGAAGGCCCGGCTCCGGGAGGTGAACGACTGGCTCGGGGTCGAGGTCGTTCGGTTCAGGGGCTTCGAGATGGCGAAGGGCTGATGTGTAGAAGTCGCGACCCGATCTGACAGTTACCCGTTCCGACGGTGCGTGACTGTCAGATCAGATTCAGGTGGCTCACTTTCTCCTTCCACACCTCCTTGCCCGCGATGAGCGTCTGCAAAGGCGTGCGACCACAACACATCTTACCTTGATGCGTTCGCTCGCCGTTGTAGTACATCAGCCAAGTATCGAGATCGACCTGCAGTTCCGCCAGCGTCAGATAGAGCTTGTGGCGGAACGCGACCTGATAAAACTCCTGCAGGATGGTTTTATGGAACCGCTCGCAGATGCCATTGGTCTGCGGATGTCGCGCCTTGGTTTTGGTGTGCTCGATGTCGTTCAGCGCCAGGTACAGCTGATAATCGTGCGATTCCGGCTTGCCGCAATACTCCGTGCCTCGATCGGTCAGCATGCGGATCACACCCATGCCGTGCTCCTCGAAGAACGGCAACACCCGGTCATTGAGCAGATCGGCCGCCGTGATCGGCGTCTTGGTCGTGTACAGCTTGGCCATCGCCACTTTGCTGTAGGTGTCGACGAAGGTCTGCTGGTAAATCCGGCCTACGCCCTTGATCGTGCCCACGTAGAACGTGTCCTGCGAGCCCAGATAGCCGGGATGAGCGGTTTCGATTTCGCCATGAGCCACATCGTCGTCCTGCTTTCTTTCCAGCGCGGCCACCTGGTCCTCGCTCAGCACGATGCCTTTTTCAGCGACCTGCTTCTCCAGCGCCACGAGCCTCAGCTTGAAGGACGACAACGCGTGACGCAGCCAGATCGAACGAACGCCGGATGCAGACACGAAAATGCCGCGCCGGCGTAATTCGTTGCTGACCCGAACCTGCCCGTGGGCGGGCTGCTCGATGGCATAGGCCAGCACGGCGATTTCCGTCGCTTCATCGACTCGATTCTTGGGATTCGGCTTGCGCCGATTGCTGTCGAACAGGGCATCGACGCCGCCCTCGGCCACGGCGTTCTGATAGCGGTAGAACGTATCGCGCGACAGCCCCATCACCTTGCAGGCTTTCGACACGTTGCCCAGCTCGGCGGCCAGATTCAGCAGACCGATCTTGTGGCGGATGACATTTTGGTTGAGACTACTCACGGGGTTACTCCTTGGCGCTTGCGCGCTGTTTTGATGAAGATTCGCACCTCTATCAAAACGGGTAACCCCGCCTCTTGGCAAGGCCTTACTGTCAGATCAAGTCTGAACTTCTACAGCTGATGCCCTGGTACGCACCTGGCAAAGCCAAGCCGCCGGTCACTTCTGTCCCGACGGCTTTTTTTCTTCGTGGATTTTGGTGGATGTCGCTTTTCGACCCTTAGAGGCCAGTTCAAAAACTCCCGAGAGGGGCTGTTTACTTCCTCGGCAAGCTGTTAACCTTGGGCATCAGAACAACGGAAGTCCAAGGATGGAAGCGCCAATCATTGACGACGAACTGTGGATACTGATCGAACCATTGCTGCCACCTGCGAAGCTTCGAGCGAAGAGCGATCCTGGTCGCCCGCGCGTGTCCGACCGTGCGGCTCTCAACGGCATCCTGTTCGTGTTCAAAACGGGAATTCGTTGGAACCACTTGCCGACTCGTCTGGGCTTTGGCTCGGGCGCCACATGCTGGCGGCGATTGAGCGACTGGCAAAAGGCTGGTGTATGGGACCAACTGCACGAGTTGCTACTCGACAAGTTGCGTGCGGCCGGCCAAATCGATCTGTCATACGCTGCGGTCGATTCGTCGTCCGTGCGCGCCGTTGGGGCGGGCGAAAAACTGGCCCGAACCCCACCGATCGCGCGCGACCCGGTTCCAAGCACCACGTCCTCGTAGACGCCAACGGCGTTCCTCTCGTTGCGATCCTGACTGGCGCGAACACCAACGACGTCACGCAGTTGCTGCCGCTCGTTGATGCGATTCCACCCATTCGCGGCGTTCGTGGCCGACCGCTTCAGAAGCCCGGCGTCGTCTACGCCGATCGTGGCTACGATTCCACCCGACATCGTCGCGCGTTGCGCGAACGCGGTATCAAGCCCGTGATCGCCAAGCGCCGGACCGAGCATGGCAGTGGTCTGGGCAAGTATCGTTGGGTAGTCGAACGTACGCATTCCTGGCTCCACAATTTCCGGCGCCTACGCACTCGCTTCGAGCGACGTGCCTACATTCACGAAGCATTCCTCAAACTTGGCTGCTCGATCATCTGTTGGAACATCTTCAGACGAGCTGAGCAGGGTTTTTGAACTGGCCTCTTAGCGGCCAATCAGTATTCACCAAAGCGGTCGGTCAATTTTGAGCTAAACGCCCAACACTCACTTGGGAACTTCGCGGAGGATCAAACGGGACGGAATAGCGTGGCGGGAGAGATTTTCGCCTGTAGCGTAGCGATGATTTGCTCCAATTCGATACGCGCCTCTGCCTGCAGGCCCAAGCAAGCCGCAATGCCTTCTGCGTCAGTACTAAAGCGGCTGGCCATTGATAAGCGGAAATTTCCGTCTTCGGCTCGGGCCATGCGGTAGGAGTGAAGGTGCAGCGAGTCCCCGATTGCAGCCGGGTTCTTTACGTGGTCAAACTTAAACTCTCCGGTCATGTAAGCGAGAAATTTATCTTGCACCACAAGCACGAGCTTGCGATTTACATGCTCGAACGTCTGCACTTTATGGTGCATTTGAACGAGAATGGTCTTCGCAGTCATCTTCCAGTTCATGCCAAATGGCTTGGTGGATTCTTCATCGTTGTCGTTTCGTGCGACTCCCAACTCCTTAAGCAAGCGCTGGCGCTCCGGCCAGACGGTTCCCGTGGTGTCGAGTGTTTGCAGTTCAATGCCAACGAAATCGCGAATCTTGCCATCCTTAGTTGACACGAGGACATAATCTATGCTTCCACCCGGAACACTCACTTCTGAAACAAGATGCAACTCGTTTCCGGGTTCATGACACGTCAATAAGTGCAAACAATCCACGAAGATTTGCCCCCGCTCGATGAGGCGAGTAGGGCAAATAATGATTGGTTCAAGCGGGCGGCCGTACAAGACAGTACAAGAGCCAATCGAGATTTCCGGATTGGACTTTCGGATCTTGTAGCATCGCTTGGCCAAGAATGGGCAACCCTGCTCGGCAATTGTCTTTTGCCACTCAATTCCCGGAGCGTCCACTGCTTTGCCGAATAACTCAACAACTTTGCTCATAGAAGGCTGTTGCATCTTTCTTGTGATAGTTCGAGGTATTGGCGCGAAATATCGATTCCGATTGACTTAAGGCCAATCTGACGTGCGGCGAGAAGGGTTGTCCCAGTTCCGCAGAAGGGATCAAGAACTACGCCTCGCGGTGGGCATGTTGCGAGTAACGGTCTACGGCAAAGGTCCACAGGATAAGGAGCAAAATGTGTGCCGCGCCGTTGCGTATCCTCGGGAATTATGTCCCACACGTCGCCCGGCTTACTGCCATTGGGATGGTATTTGAGAAAGTAGAAGCCCTTATCCCGGAGTTCCTTAGCTCGCCCCGAGACCTTTTCGCTATCAGAATGGGTCGCACGCTGTTGACCGCGAATGATCATTCGGAAGTCTGAGACATTGCCCGCCGCAAGATCGGCAAGCATCGAATCAAGTGCGGCGAAAGCAGCCTTCTTCTCATTGTCGTCAAGGGCCGTAGACAATTCAATCTGTCGCTTGTACCGAACTCCAGAAACCCCGGTGGCGGAGATGACGGCGCCATTCACAACTTTCGCCTCGCGTGGCTTCGAACGGATTGCGTCAGCGTTGTAGTAATAGCCCTTAGCTTTCTTCACAAAGTGAAATAGGTTTTCGTGAACGTTAGCTAGGCGGTCCTTGCTGTTGTCCATGCCTCCCTTCAACTTGTTCCAGACTACGCTGTTGCGCATAGTCCAACCTTGGTTGTCTGTTAGCTCGAAGGCAACCCGCCAAGGAATACCGAGAAGTCCTTTGCCATCGTATGTATCGCCGAGGTTGAGCCAGAATGATCCAGTCGGTTTTAGAACCCTTTTGAGCTCAAGGAATATTGCAGCGAGGTCGCGGACGAAGTCGCGGTAGTCTGCTTCCAAACCGATGCCGCCGTTCTCATATTCACGCTTACCCCAGTAAGGCGGGGAGGTCATCGCACAGTCGATGCATTCGTCAGGAAGCGCTTGGAGCACGTTGAGCGCATCACCGTTGAGCAATAACGGATTAGTGGTCACCTCCTGTTCGTAGGAAGCGAAAGCCTCGCCAAAGTCTTTTGACGCGATATCGTGCGATACCATGCGGCGATCGCTTACTTTCTGCTTGCGGTTCGATACGCCGCTCACCGCCTCAATGATTCCATCACTCACTAAAAATTCCTGACTTTGCGTGCGGCCAGTTAAGCCGAGAGTTGTAAGTAAAGTAGAAGCGTTTAAATTTGAGCGCTCGGGCGACCACCTGTCACTGATTTTCAAGACTTGTGCCTTAAACCGCTCGCTCACGCTTCCACGGGGCGAACGAGGGGAACGAGCCCTCGTTACTTGGAAGGCTTCTTCTCCAGCAGCGAGCTACAACCGCGCGCGATGATGAGATTCTAACCCGAGAGCAGGAGGCGCGCAGCCGTATCCTAGGGCCTCGTCGCTGAGCGCACGAAATGAACCGCACCGAATTTTGTGGAGGCTCGGATTCTTGAGAGAATGGAGCCATGAACAAGAAGGCAACCAAGTTTTCCCCGGAAGTCCGGGGGCGCGCAGTGCGTCTGGTACGTGAGCAGCGTAGCGAACATCCGTCGATGTGGGCGGCGGTCGAATCGATTGCGCCGATGATCGGCTGTACGCCGCAGACGCTGCTGGATTGGGTCAAGCGCGAGGAGATCGATCGTGGGGAACGTGATGGCGTGAGCACGGCCGAGCGTGAACGCATCAAGGCCCTGGAGCGTGAGGTCAAGGAACTGCGCCGTACCAACGAGATTCTCAAGCTGGCGAGCGCGTTTTTCGCCCAGGCGGAGCTCGACCGCCGATTCAAGTCCTGAAAGCCTTCGTTGATCAGCATCGCGACACCTTCGGGGTCGAGCCGATCTGCAAGGTCTTGCGGATTGCCCCGTCGGGCTACCGACGCCATGCTGCGCGGCTTCGTGATCCGTCCAAACGCTGCGCTCGTGCCAAACGCGATGAGGTCCTGCAACCCGAGATCAAGCGTGTCTGGCAGGCCAACATGCAGGTCTACGGTGTGCCGAAGGTCTGGAAGCAGATGAACCGGGAGGGCATTGTGGTCGCACGCTGCACGGTCGGGCGGCTGATGAAGCTGCAGGGCTTGCGTGGCGCAGTTCGCGGCAAGCGGGTTCGCACGACGAATCCCGATACGAGCGCTGCGCGCCCGCTGGACCGGGTCAACCGGCAGTTCAAGGCTGAGCGCCCAAATCAGCTTTGGGTGTCTGACTTCACCTATGTCTCGACATGGCAGGGTTGGCTGTACGTGGCGTTCGTGATCGACGTGTTTGCCCGTCGCATCGTCGGTTGGCGCGTCAGTTCGTCGATGAGCACGGACTTCGTTCTGGATGCGCTCGAACAGGCGCTGTACGCGCGCCAACCGGGCGACGATGGGACCTTGATACACCACTCCGATAGGGGGGCTCAATACGTCAGCATTCGGTACAGCGAACGTTTGGCCGAGGCGGGTATCGAGCCGTCCGTCGGCAGCCGTGGCGACAGCTACGATAACGCGCTGGCTGAAACGATCAACGGTCTCTACAAGACTGAACTGATTCATCGGCGCGCCCCTTGGAAAACGAGGGAATCCGTCGAACTGGCAACGCTGGAATGGGTCGCCTGGTACAACCATCATCGGCTGATGGAACCGCTCGGCTATATCCCGCCTGCCGAAGCTGAGGCAAACTACTACAGGCAACTCAGAAATGCTGCTGAAGTGCCTGCATTAACTTAAACCAACCGGCCTCCACGATTCCCGGTGCGGTTCAAATTGATGTTCTACCTCGGTATTGATGTTGCCAAAGCCAAGCTGGATTGCTGCCTGCTGGACATGACAAACGGCAAGCGTAGTACGAAGGTTGTTGCCAATAGCCGAGCCGGCCTAACCGATCTGTTGGGCTGGTTGGACAAGAGACACACCGAGCCGAGCCACGTACATGTCGCGCTCGAAGGTACCGGCGTCTATCACGAGATGGCCGCGTGTGGCCTGCACGATGCCGGGCTCTCCGTGTCTGTCGTTAATCCTGCGCAGGTGCGTGCTTTTGCGACGGGAATGGGCGTGCGCACGAAGAACGACATTGTAGACAGCCACGTGTTAGCGCGCTTTGCGATGCACGCACGGCCAATGCGCTGGAGTCCTCCAGCGCCCGAGGCTCGCATACTTCAAGCACTGATGGCGCGCCGTGAAGCGCTTGCACAAGATCTTCAGCGTGAGCGCAACCGGTATGAGAAAGCGGAAATCACGGCTCCAACGGCGCTAGTCCTGCATTCGATTCTCGAGACGATCGAGTTTTTGGAACGCCATTTAGCCAGCCTGCAACGCGAGATCGATGATCACATTGCTGCCCATCCGAGCCTTAAAGCAAACTTGATGCTGCTGCAAAGTATCCCGGCAGTTGGTCCTCAGGTAGGCCGCACGCTGCTTGCCATCATGCACGCGCGCCACTTCGATTCTGCACAACAACTTGCGGCGTATCTCGGCCTGGTGCCGGTGCAGAGGCAGTCGGGATCGTCGATCCAGGGCCCTTCACGTTTATCGAAGGCCGGACCGGCCAAGGTACGGGCAACTCTCTACATGGCGGCCGTCGTCGCTAAACGCTATAACCCCCACATCAAGACATTGTGTGAACGCTTGGCAGCGCGTGGCAAATCCACCATGTCAATAATCGGCGCTGCAATGCGTAAGCTTGTGCATCTGTGTTTCGGCGTTCTGAAGACACGACAGCCTTATCGGGCGAACTACGTCGCAATCGCTTGACGGGCGAGACGGTATCTCCACAAAATCCGGTGCGGTTCATGCCGCCGTTCGCTTTCGGGCTATTGCT
The DNA here is from genome assembly GCF_000960995.1 of Burkholderia glumae LMG 2196 = ATCC 33617. Lineage (NCBI taxonomy): Bacteria > Pseudomonadati > Pseudomonadota > Betaproteobacteria > Burkholderiales > Burkholderiaceae > Burkholderia > Burkholderia glumae. Next base: position 1,172,715 of record NZ_CP009434.1, read on the forward strand.
GGTGCTTCGGACGCCCGCGGAGCCGCGAAAGGCCTGCAATCAGGGGTATCGACAGCAAAAACGCGACCGCGAAGCTGACGAGCAGCAGGACGCCGACGAAAATGTCCTCGTTTCGCTCACCGCCGGCGGACCCGAGCGCGTGAAACAGTGGCGCCATGACGTTCCAGCCTTCGCCGCCGTTGCCGAACCAGTGTTCCATCCACGGGAGCGAGGTAATCGCGGCTTCAACGGGCAACGTCAGCGCGAACGCGAGCGCTATACGAGCGATCAGTTTCATCGGACCGTGACCCTACCGTATGCCTTGAGCGCTGTACCAGGGACCTGAAAGGCAGCTTGGGATTTCAGGAACGTTCGGAGCCTGTCGAACTGCGCCGGGCTCAACAGCGTGATACAGCCGTCACTTTCACCGAGGCGGCCGACCGGGTGCAGGCGGAAATGCCCGCGGCGGATGCCGTTTATTGTCGTCCAGTCGTCGATTTGCCCGTCGTTGCGGTACAGCGCGAACCATTCGGCCCGATGCGTGTGCAGGGCGAAGTCCTTCGCCGCGTCATAGAGCCAGCCGAGGTGGCCGCCACTCTGCCGGTCGACGATGTAGTAGGTGCCGGCGGGCAGCGGGCCTTTTTCCGACACGGCGGTCGAGTTCGGGTCGTTGATGTAGCGGCCGTTTCCAGAGAAGGCTGGGACACTGCCGAAACCTGGGCAGTTCAGCACGGACATGCTGTGCTTGTTCAAGGCGAAAGTGCATTCCACGGGCATGATGATCCTCGGGGCGTGGCTCTCAGATGGTGTTTGTCATGCGGGATCGGCGCGCCAGATCCCTGCTGCGCCGATAGTGTTGCACTTTCTACCGTGGTCGGCTACTCGGCTCCCTGCGACGGTGAATCAGTACAGTGAAATTACAGTTTGGGCGAGCTTGGACAGCCCTGATTGACCTTGATTAGCCTTGGTTTTGCTGATTGAGAGTCGCGTAAAGCTTTGATTTTTAAAGGCTCCCGGTGTGCCGGTAAAGCTCCGAAGGCAGCGTTCGACCACGCGCAAGAGTTGTCTAACTTGTGCCCGGATTGCTGCCGAAACCCCCATGAAATCGTGGACGCCTGAAAAGGGCTCCCGGGCACCCCGCAAAACGGAATTTCAGCAACCTGCTAGGTCCCGCCGGCGTCGCCATTTCCCATTCGACAAACCCGCATTGCCGCCGTCGCGCGACGATGTCGAATTCATCCGGCCGAGACGCCAGGATGTCGCCCCGTGAAACGGACCCGGTAATGCGATCGAGGCCGCCCGGATCGATCCGGGCGGCCTCGGCATTCTTGCGGCGCCGGCGGGCGGCGCGGCTCGCTTAGCGGCACCCGTTGCGGCCCCAGTGCCCCGGCGGGCAGTGCAGGCGGTCGTGGCGGTGATGCTCCATCCACTCCCGGCGCTCCCAGTAGCGGTGGCCGTCCCAGTAACGGTCGCCGTGCCAGCCGATCACGACGGCCGGTCCGCCGGTGTGGACGGCGACGATTTCTGCACGCGCGGCGCCCGAGCCGGCAATGCCGAGTGCAACGAGCGTCGTGGCGATTAAATTGCGTTGTTTCATGCTCTTCTCCTTGAAACTTGGATCGAAGCGACCGCGCGGCGCATTCGCAAAGCGGTAAGCGGCCCGGCTGCGTGATGCCGCGGCGGTCACGGCATGGGAATCAGTCTGGCCAGCGGCCAGATTAATTGGCGTATGGCTTGGTAAGCTTGGATTGCTGCTGACGATCAGGCATCGGTCTTTTTCGATGGCCGCCTGACGCGTGCCGAAGCGGTCGGCACCCACCGCCGGCCCGGGCGCCGCCCCGTCCGGCGCCCCCGGCGCGAGGCCAGCAAGCGGGTCGCATGTCCGGATACGCCTCGTTACGAATTCGGGCAAATATTTCAGCCGGCAATCCACGAAACCGTCGTGCAGGTCCGCTACGATGTCGCTGCTCGTGATCCGGCCCGCCGCGCGCCCGGCCGACGAAGGTTAACGAAAATCAAGGGTTTTCCCTTATCATCGACCCGGGGCGTCGACTGCGGTGCAAGAACGCGCACCGCGCCCCCACCGGTGTTCATCCGCCCCTCATCCGTTTCCTCATCGAATTCGCAATGCTTCGCCATCTACTCCATCGCATCAGGCACGTCGCCACGGCTCGCCTGAGGACGCTCAATGTGCTCGCGGGCGCCTGGTCGCGCCGCCGGCCCTTGTGGATGGTGTCGTTCTCGATCAATGACGCGAGCCTGTCGGAAGGACTGCGCGCCGCCTGTGCTTCGACGGCGATGCTGGTGGCCGGCAACCTGCTGCACGAGCCCGGGTTCGCCTGGGCCGCGATCGGCGCGTTCTGGACCTGCCTGGCCGACGCGGCGGGCTCGAACCGCACACGCTTCGCGTCGATGGCGAGTTTCGCGGTGCTGTCCGCGCTCTGCGGCGGCATCACCGCGTTTGCCTCCGGCATCGGCACCGCCGCCGCGCTGCTCGCGGTGCTGGTGTTCACCTCGCTCGGCGCGCTGGGACGGATCTGGGGCGCGGCCACCGCACAGGTTGCGATCCTGGCCGCGACCGCCTGCGTGGTGATGGCCGACCGGCCGATGCACGACTGGCACAACGGGCTCGCCTTCCTCGGCGTCTATTTGCTCGGCTGCGTGCTGGCGATCGTACTGAGCCTGACGGTCTGGCGCATCCATCCGTTCGCGCAGAGCCGTGCCGCGGTGCGCGGCGTCTACGTGCGGCTCGCCGACATCGCGCGCGACGCCTCGCGCCTGCTGACGGACGCGCAGCAGACGCAGCGGGCCTGGGAAATACACGCCGCGAAATACCGCTCCGACGCGCGCTCGGCGCTCGAGGCGGCGCGTCGCACGCTGGCCCGCATGCCGGTGGCGAAGACGGACCGGCGCGAGTCGTATGCGAACCTGCTGATCGCGGTGGCCGACGGCGAGCGCTGGTTTGCGCATCTGATCGCGGTGGCGGGCGTCTGCCAGCGGGGCCGCCAGACGCTGCGCGATCCGCGGCGTGCCGCGCGCGTGCTGGCCGGCATCGCCGAACTGCTGCATCGCACCGGCGACGCGATCGACGAGGCGCCGTGGGAGCGGCCCGACGCGTTGCAGCGCCGGCTGCGCCGCTTCGCGCGCGGGCTCGACGCGGCGCTCGGCGAATCGATGACGATGGCCTTGCAGCTGGGACCCGATCCGTCCGATCTCGCGCCGTCGCCGCGCCGGCAGGTGTCGTGGACGCGCAGCCTGCGCCTGGTGCTCGCGCGCGCCTGGGCGACGCTGCACGCGAACCTGTCATGGAAGTCGATCGGGCTGCGGCACGCGGCGCGCGTCGCGGTGGCCACCACGCTCGGCTTTCTGGTGGTGCGGCTGCTCGGCGTGCCGTTCGGCTACTGGACCACGATGGCGACGCTGCTGATCCTGCAGCCGTCGATCGCCGGCACCTGGCCGCGCAGTGTCGAGCGTGCCGCCGGCAGCATCGTCGGCGGCCTGCTGGCGGCTGCGATCGGGCTCGCCGTGCATTCGCCGATCGGCATCTCGCTGGTGGTGTTTCCGCTGGTCTGCGCGACCATGGCGCTACGGCCCGTCAGCTATAGTCTGTTCGTGCTGTTCCTCACGCCCACCTTCGTGCTGGTGGCCGACTTCGCGATGCCGGCCGCGAGCGAGCTGTCCTATGCGCTGACGCGGCTCGGCAACAACGTGCTCGGCTGCGTGATCGCGCTGGTCGCGACCTTCATGCTGTGGCCCACGCGCGAGCAGATCGACATTCGCGGCCAACTGGCCGCTGCGATCGCGGCGAACCTGCGCTATCTGGTCGACGCGATCGAGGCACCGGGCCGTGCGAGCCGCGAGGCCGAGCGCCTGCGCCGCGAGGCGGGGCTGGCCAGCAACAACGCGGAGGAGGCCTTCAACCGGATTCGGCTCGAACGGCTCGACGACACTCGTTTCGACACGGCCGCCTCGACGGTGCTGGGGCTGCTGCGCCGGATGGCCGGTACCGCCGCATACTTGCGCGCCAGCGTGCACGGGCCGCGCATGGAGATCGATCTGGTCGAATGGGTGGCCGCCGCGAGCGACGATATCGACACGATGCTCGCCACCGGCCGCGTGCCGCCGTGCCGTCCGCTGCCGCCGCGCGAGAAGCTCGCGCAGCTCGAGATGGACGCGGTCGGGCAGATCGCGCTGCTGCAGCGCCTGATCGGCGATCTGCAATTGGACGACGGGCCGCTCGCGCGGCGCGGCGTGGCGCCGGCGCGCCGCGTGGGCTGAGACCGTCCGCGGCGCGGCAAGCCGGGCGCCGTCCCAGCTGGCTGCGGTACGCCTGCCGTCAGGCCTGTCGCAGTACGAAGCAGTTCGGCTGCCCGTGCCGGTGCGGCGCCGTGCGGCGCGCAAACAAAAACGGGCGGCGCATCGAGCGTCGCCCGTTCGGGCCGATCAAGCCGCCCGGTGATTACAGATAGAACATCCGGTCGTCGTCGCCGCGTTCGTCGCTCCCCTGGCCGGGCTTTTCCTGCGCGCTGCCGTCTTCGCCGGTGTCCTCGTAGAACGCGAGCACGGCTTCCAGCACCTGGTCCGGATCGTCGATCACCTGCATCAGGTTCATGTCGTCCGGATTGATCAGCCCCATCGGAATCAGCTGGTCGCGGAACCATTGCAGCAGGCCCTGCCAGAACTCGCTGCCCACCAGGATGATCGGCACGAGGCGCGATTTCTTGGTCTGGATCAGCGTGAGCACCTCGGACAGCTCGTCCAGCGTGCCGAAGCCGCCCGGCATCACGACCACCGCGTCGGAGTTCTTCACGAACGTGACCTTGCGCGTGAAGAAATGGCGGAAGCGCAGCGAGATGTCCTGGTAGTGGTTGCCCGACTGTTCGTGCGGCAACTCGATGTTGAGGCCCACCGACGGCGCCTTGCCGGCGTGGGCGCCCTGGTTCGCCGCTTCCATGATGCCGGGGCCGCCGCCGGAGATCACCGCGAAGCCCGCGTCGGAGAGCTTGCGCGCGATCTGGGTGGCGAGCTGATAGTGCGCAGAATCGGCCTTCAGGCGTGCCGAACCGTAGATACTGACGGCGGGGCGGATCTCGGACAGGTACTCGGTCGCCTCGATAAACTCTGCCATAATCGTGAACATCTGCCACGATGCGCGGGCTTTCTTGGCCGTCGCGCGTTCTTGATCTGCGAGCGAACGCAAGCTCGGAATCACTTTTCTCTTATTCATAATGCCTGAAGAACGGAACCTGGAAGGTAAAACCCTGCTATTGGTGGATGGTTCGAGCTATCTCTATCGGGCTTACCACGCAATGCCCGATTTGCGCGGGCCGGGTGGGGAGCCGACTGGCGCGCTCTACGGGATCATCAATATGCTGCGCCGCATGCGCAAGGAAGTCCGAGCAGAGTATAGCGCGTGCGTGTTCGATGCAAAGGGCAAAACGTTCCGCGACGATCTCTTCGTCGACTATAAGGCGAACCGTCCGTCGATGCCGCCCGATCTCGCGCTGCAGATCGAGCCGATCCACGAGGCCGTGCGTGCGCTCGGCTGGCCGCTCCTGATGATCGAGGGCGTGGAGGCCGACGACGTGATCGGCACGCTCGCGCGCGCGGCCGAGGCGCGCGGCATGAAGGTCGTGATCTCGACCGGCGACAAGGATCTCGCCCAACTCGTCACGAGCCACGTCACGCTCGTCAACACGATGACGAACGAGCTGCTCGATCGCGAGGGCGTGATCGCGAAGTTCGGCGTGCCACCCGAGCGCATCGTCGATTACCTGTCGCTGATCGGCGATACCGTCGACAACGTGCCCGGCGTCGAGAAGTGCGGCCCGAAGACGGCCGTCAAATGGCTCACGCAGTACGAGACGCTCGACGGCATCGTCGAGCATGCGGCCGAGATCAAGGGCGTGGTCGGCGACAACCTGCGCCGCGCGCTCGATTTCCTGCCGCTCGCGCGCAAGCTCGTGACGGTCGAGACGGCCTGCGAGCTGAAGCCGCAGGTCGAGTCGATCGAGGCGTCGCTCGCCACCGGTGCGGAGTCGCGCGCCGCGCTCTTGCCGATCTTCGAGACCTATGGCTTCAAGACCTGGCGGCGCGAACTCGACGCGATGCCCGAGGACGGCGCCGCCGCGGCCGCGCCCGAGGGCATCGACCCGGTGCCGGCCGCCGCCGAGATCGAGCGCAACTACGAAACCGTGCAGACCTGGGCGCAGTTCGACGCGTGGCTGGCGAAGATCGACGCGGCCGCGCTGACGTCGTTCGACACCGAGACGACCTCGCTCGATCCGATGGTCGCGCAGATCGTCGGCCTGTCCTTGTGCACCGAGCCCGGCAGCGCGGCCTACGTGCCGGTCGCGCATCGCGGCCCCGACGCGCCCGAGCAACTGCCGCGCGACGAGGTGCTCGCGAAGCTCAAGCCTTGGCTCGAAAATCCGGCGCGCAAGAAGGTCGGCCAGCATCTGAAGTATGACGCGCAGGTGCTCGCCAACTACGACATCGCGCTGAACGGCGTCGAGCACGATACGCTGCTCGAGTCCTACGTGCTCGAATCGCATCGCACGCACGACATGGACAGCCTCGCGCTGCGCCATCTCGGCGTCAAGACGATCAAGTACGAGGACGTGGCGGGCAAGGGGGCGCAGCAGATCGGCTTCGACGAGGTCGCGCTGGACGTGGCCGCCGCCTACGCCGCCGAGGACGCCGACATCACGCTGCAGCTGCACCGTGTGATGTATCCGCAGGTCGAGCGCGAAGCGGGCCTGAAGCGCGTCTATACCGAGATCGAGCTGCCCGTGTCGTTCGTGCTGCGCAAGATGGAGCGCACCGGCGTGCTGATCGACAGCGGCCGGCTCGAGGCACAGAGCCGCGAGATCGCGGTGCGGCTCGTCGAACTCGAACGCGAGGCCTATGCGCTCGCGGGCGGCGAGTTCAACCTCGGCTCGCCCAAACAGATCGGCCAAATCTTCTTCGAGAAGCTGCAGCTGCCGGTGGTGAAGAAGACGCCGAGCGGGGCGCCCTCCACCGACGAGGAGGTGCTGCAGAAGCTGGCCGAGGACTATCCGCTGCCGAAGCTGCTGCTCGAGCATCGCGGCCTGTCGAAGCTCAAGTCCACCTACACCGACAAGCTGCCGCGCATGATCAACGCGAGCACGGGGCGTGTCCACACCAACTATGCGCAGGCCGTGGCCGTGACGGGGCGGCTCGCGTCGAACGATCCGAATCTGCAGAACATCCCCGTGCGCACGGCCGAGGGCCGGCGCATTCGCGAGGCGTTCATCGCCGCGCCCGGCTGCAAGATCGTGTCGGCCGACTATTCACAGATCGAGCTGCGCATCATGGCGCACATCTCCGGCGACGAATCGCTGCTGCGCGCGTTCTCGCAGGGCGAGGACATCCACCGCGCGACCGCCGCCGAGGTGTTCGGCGTGACGCCGCTCGAAGTCAGCACCGACCAGCGCCGCATCGCCAAGGTCATCAACTTCGGCCTGATCTACGGGATGAGCGCGTTCGGTCTCGCCTCGAATCTCGGCATCACGCGCGACGCCGCCAAGCTCTACATCGACCGCTATTTCGCGCGTTATCCGGGCGTGGCGAACTACATGGAAACGACGCGCGCGTCGGCCAAGGCGCAGGGCTACGTCGAAACCGTGTTCGGCCGCCGCCTGTGGCTGCCCGAGATCAACGGCGGCAACGGCCCGCGCCGCCAGGCGGCCGAACGCGCCGCGATCAACGCGCCGATGCAGGGCACGGCCGCGGACCTGATCAAGCTGTCGATGATCGCCGTGGACGGCTGGCTCGAACGCGACGGCTTGCGTTCACGCATGATCATGCAGGTCCACGACGAACTCGTGCTCGAGGTGCCCGATGCCGAACTGGCGCTGGTGCGCGAGAAGCTGCCCGAGATGATGAGCGGCGTCGCCAAGCTGAAGGTGCCGCTGGTGGCCGAGGTCGGTGCCGGCACCAACTGGGAGGAGGCCCACTGAGCGGTGCGATACGGGGCCGGCGGCGCAGGCCGCCGCCCCCTGCCGCCCCGCGGGCGATGCCGTCGCCGCCAGGCACGAACCCGGGCATGTACCGGGGCACGATTCGTGCGGCAGTCGTGCGGCGCGCGCGCCGTGCCATCGCCATCCTGCGAAGCGGGCGCGCCGGCCGCCGGAGACGCCGCTTCGCCTCCGGTCGCATGCGTTACTGAACCGCGAAAGGGGGATCGATGCATCGTTTCATCATCATAGGCGGCGGTGCCGGCGGGCTCGAACTCGCGACCCGGCTCGGCGACCGCTATGGCGCACGCGGCAGGCGCGAGGCCCGCGCCCACGTCACGCTCGTCGACCGTCATCCGACGCACATCTGGAAACCGCTGCTGCACGAGGTGGCCGCGGGCAGCATGGACCCTTTTACACAGGAGCTTGAATATGCGGCCCAGGCGCGCTGGCATGGCTTTGAGTTCCAGCAGGGCGAACTGATCTCGATCGACCGCGGGGCCCGCCGCGTCTTGGTGGCCGCCGTCCACGACGGCGACGGCCTCGAACTGATGCCCGAGCGCGAGCTCGAATACGACACGCTGGTGATCGCGATCGGCAGTACCACCCACTTCTTCGGTGTCGAGGGCGCGCAGCAGCACGCCATCGCGCTCGACACGGTGAGCGAGGCGGAGCGTTTTCGCAAGCGTCTGATCGCGGCCTGCATCCGCGCCGAGCATCGCGTGCCGGAGCCCGCGCAGCCCGGCGTCGAACCCGACCGGCCGCAGGCGGCTCAGCCGGCGGAGCCGGCCGAACCGCGCGTCCAGGTCGTGATCGTCGGGGCCGGCGCGACCGGCGTGGAGCTGTCCGCCGAGTTGCGCAATACCGCTCAGGTCCTGGCCGCGTATGGTCTGCACAAGCTCGACCCGCAGCGCGACGTCGGCATCGTGCTGATCGAGTCGGGGCCGCGCATCCTGCCCGCGCTGCCCGAGCGCGTGGCGAACGCGACGGCCGAACTACTCGGGAAACTCGGCGTGCGGCTGATGACGGGCGAGCGCGTGACCGAGGTCGCGCCGGGATGCGTGCGTACCGCGAGCGGCCAGTCGGTGCGCGCCGACCTGACGGTCTGGGCAGCCGGCATCAAGGCGCCGGCCTTGCTATCGCAGCTCGATGGCCTCGAGGTGAACCGGCTCGGCCAGCTCGTGGTGCGCCAGACGCTGCAGACCACGCTCGACGACGACGTGTTCGCGCTGGGCGATTGCGCCGCCTGCGCGTGGCCGGGTAACGATCGCGGCGTGCCGCCGCGCGCGCAGGCCGCGCACCAGCAGGCGAGCTTCCTGCTGCGTGCGCTGGCCTGCCGGCTCGAACGGCGGCCGCTGCCGTCATTCACCTATCGCGATTTCGGCTCGCTGGTGTCGCTCGGCCACTTCAGCGCAGTCGGCAGCCTGATGGGCGGCCTGATCGGCGGCAACATGCTGATCGAGGGCTTGTTCGCGCGCTTCATGTACATGTCGCTGTACCGGCTCCATATCGCTGCGCTGCATGGCTATCCCCGCATGATGCTCGACACCGTGGCGCACTGGCTGCGCCGCTCCACGCTGCCGCGCGTGAAGCTGCACTGACGCGCCCCGAAGCACCGCGCGCCGGGCCGGCGGTGCGCCGACGGCCGGCGCCACCCGGCGCGGCGTGCTCGAAACAGTTGACGGCGCCGGCCATGTTTCGGCATCGTGTGCGGGTTCCGGACGAACGGGGACGGATGATGACCGTCGTTGCCGTTCACGTCCGTTCGAATTCCCGGTGCCGCCGCCATACCCGGCGGCACCACCGCGCTGAATAATCAGGAGCCCTCCATGCTGAAACCCGAAGTGGACAGTCTCGTTCCCCACGTCCCGTTCAGTCGCCGCCGCTTCGTGCAGGCGGCGCTCGGCGGCTCGTTCGCCGCCGCGGTGCTGCCGGTGTCGGCACAAACGATCACGACCGACAGCAACGGTCTCGATTGCGATACGGTCGAGATCCGGTCGGGCGACGCCAGCGTTCCCGCCTACCGCGCCCAGCCGGACGGCAAGAGCAACCTGCCGGTGATCGTCGTGATCCACGAGGTGTTCGGGGTCCATGCGCACATTGCCGACGTGTGCCGCCGCTTCGCGAAGCTCGGCTATCTCGCGATCGCGCCGGACTTGTATGCGCGGCAGGGCGATCCGTCGAAATACCCGACCATCCAGGGCCTCTACGAGGCGATCGTCAGCAAGGTACCCGATCGCCAGGTCAGCGAGGATCTGGACGCGACGGTCGCGTGGGCCGGCAAGAACGGCGGGGACCCGACGCGGCTCGGCGTCACCGGTTTCTGCTGGGGCGGGCGGCAGGCCTGGCTGTTTGCCGAGCACAATCCGCACGTGCGCGCGGCAGTGGCCTGGTACGGCAAGCTGACCGGCGAGCGCAACGAGATGACGCCGTTCAACCCGATCGATCACGCGGCCGACCTTAAGGCGCCGGTGCTCGGCCTGTACGGCGCGAAGGACGACAGCATTGCGCAGGATACGCTGTCCCAGATGCGCGGCAAGCTGCTCGCGAGCGGCACTCAGGCCGGGCGCGAGTCGGAGATTCTCGTGTATCCGGATGCGGGGCACGCGTTCTTCGCCGACTACCGGCCGAGCTACGTGAAGGCCGATGCCGAGGACGGCTGGAGGCGCGCGCTCGCGTGGTTCCACAAGTACGGCGTCATGTGACGCCGGGCCTGCGGATCAGCGGGTCGGGCCGGTCGCGATCGGCCGCGACGGGTCCGCGCTCCATTCGCTCCACGAGCCCGCGTAGAGCAGCGGGTTGTGGAGCCCGGCGATCTCCATGGCCAGCGCGTTATGGCAGGCCGTCACGCCCGAGCCGCACTGCAGGATCACGTTGTTGGCGGGCTGCTCGCCGATCACGCTGATCCATTCGTCACGCAGTTGATGGCCGCTCTTGAAGCGGCCCTCCGGATTCAGATTGTCCTTGAAGAAGCGGTTCACGGCGCCGGGGATGTGGCCGCCGATGCGGTCGAGCGTCTCGTTCTCGCCGCGGTAGCGGTCCGCGGCGCGCGCGTCCACCACCAGCCGCGCTTTCGATGCCAGATTGGCGACCACGGCCGCCGCGTCGACCACGGTGGCGAGCGGCGGTTGCGCGCGGAAATCGCCGGCGCGTTCGGCCGGCATGTCGCGCGTGAGCGTGCCGCCCGCCGCCTGCCACGCCTGCAGGCCGCCGTCGAGCACCGCCACCGAGTCGTGGCCGAGCCAGCGCAGCAGCCACCACAGCCGCGCCGCGTAAATGCCGCCTTGGGCGTCGTAGGCTACCACCTGCTGGTTCGCGCGCAGGCCCTTCGCGGCGAGCGTGGCGACCAGCGTCTCGCGCGCGGGCAGCGGATGGCGGCCGTTGCTGCCCGTTTTCGGGCCGGACAGATCGCGATCGAGGTGCAGATAGCGCGCGCCGGGCAGATGGCCGGTCGCGTAGGCTTGCGCGCCGGCGTCGGGATCGGTCAGGTCGAAGCGGCAATCGAACACGATCAGGCTGTCCGGCGCGGCGGCGAGACGTTCCGCCAGATTGTCGGCGGAGATGAGCGTCGTGTAATGCGTGTGGGACATGGTAGCTCCTGCGGGGAAACGGGCCGGAACCAACAAGTCTAAACAAAAAAAGACAGGCCGAAGCCTGTCTTTTGCGGATTGTGCCGCCGCGATGCCGGCCGCGTCAGATCGTGCCCAGCTTGCGGCGCAGGAACTCGTGGAAGTGCTGCATGCCGTCTTCCATCGGACTTTGATACGGCCCGACTTGCGATTCGCCGCGCTCCATCAGCGCACGGCGGCCGGCGTCCATGCGCATCGCGATCTCGTCGTCCTCGACCGCGGTTTCCATATAGGCCGCCCGCTCGGCCTCGACGAATTCGCGTTCGAACAGCGCGATTTCCTCGGGGTAGTAGAACTCGACGATGTTGGTCGTCTGCTGCGGGCCGCGCGGAATCAGCCACGACACCACGAGCACGTGCGGATACCACTCGATCATCAGGCCCGGGTAATAGACCATCCAGATCGCGCCGAACTCGGGCGGCACGCCGTCCCGAAAGCGCAGCACCTGCTCGTGCCACTTCTGATACGTCGGGCTGCCCGGCTTGGCGAGCGCGTTATGCACGCCGACCGTCTGCACGCTGTACCAGTCGCCGAACTCCCATTTGAGGTCGTCGCAGGACACGAAGCTGCCGAGGCCCGGGTGGAACGGGACGACGTGGTAATCCTCGAGGTAGACCTCGATGAACGTCTTCCAGTTGTAGTTGCACTCATGCACTTCGACATGATCGAACAGGTAGTCCGAGAAGTTGAAGTGATGGCGCGGGCCGAGGTTCGCGAGATCCTTGGCAACGTCGCGGCCTTCCGCCTCGAACAACAGCCCCTGCCAATTCTGCAGCGGGGTGCGGTTCAGGTTCAGGCAGGGTTTGTCGGGGAAGTGCGGCGCCCCGAGCAAGCGGCCGTCGAGATCGTAGGTCCAGCGGTGCAGCGGACACACGATGTTGCTCGCATGGCCGCGGCCGTTCAGCATGATCGCCTGCCGGTGACGGCAGACATTGGAAAGCAACTCGACGCGGGATTCCTGGTTGCGCACCAGCACGCGGCCTTCCTTTTCGGATGGCAGCGCGAAATAATCTCCAGCCTCGGGCACCATCAACTCGTGCCCGATGTAACGAGGTCCTTGCCTGAAGAGAGTTTCGACTTCGCGCGCCAGAAGCGCCTCGTCGAAATAAGCCGTGACTGGAAGCTGGCTGGATGCCGACTTCAACTGCAGCGCGTCGCTCAGATTGGACATTCCCACTCCCGGTGAAAGCGTGAAAGCAGTGAACAACCCAACCATCGAAGAATCGATTTAGGGGAACCGATGATTATACTCGGAAGTGCATCGAGCGGGTAAGTTAAGTGCCTGATTTGTGTCAAAATTTTGACCGTCGATGGCGAGGCCCCGGTTGCGCGCCTGCTTGGCGGTCCGCACCGACGGGGCGGATCGGCTGCGCGGACGGGGCCCCGAATCCGCTTTTGCCGTAGAATGTCCGACTTGTTTTTAATTTGACACCTCGTCCCATGGCGAAAAACGCAACCCCGGACGCCGCGGCGTCGGGTGCCGGTCCCGATTCGGCGCCGGCTTCCTACGAAACCGCGCTCGAGGAACTCGAGACGCTGGTCGCACGGATGGAGGGTGGCGCCCTGAGCCTCGAGGATTCGCTGAGCGCATATCGCCGCGGCGCAGTCCTCGTTGCGTTTTGCCAACAGCAGCTCGACAAGGTGGAGCAGCAGGTGCGCGTGCTCGACGGGGCCGCGCTGAAGCCGCACTCCACCGGCGTGGCCGCTACGGACGGCGAAGACGACGATCTATGACATTCCAACAATGGATGCGCGCGGTGCTGGCGCGCGTCGAAGATGCGCTTGGCCACTATCTGCCGGCCGACACGGTGGTTCCCGGCACGCTGCACGAAGCGATGCGCTATGCGGTGATGGGTGGGGGCAAACGCGTGAGGCCGCTGCTGTGCCATGCGGCCGGTGAGCTGACGGGCGCGAGCGAGGCGGCCAGCAATGCCGCGTCGGCCGCGCTGGAGATGATCCACGTCTATTCGCTTGTTCACGACGACATGCCGTGCATGGACGACGATGCGCTGCGCCGTGGCAAGCCGACCGTCCACGTGCAGTATGACGAGCCGACGGCGCTGCTGGTCGGCGACGCGCTGCAGTCGCAGGCGTTCGTGGCGCTGACCGACGCGGCCGCGCTCTCGCCGCAGCAGCAGGCCGCGCTCGTGCGCGAGCTGGCGCTCGCGAGCGGCTCGATCGGCATGGCCGGCGGGCAGGCGATCGACCTCGCCAGCGTCGGCCAGATGCTGACGCGCGAGCAGCTTGAGACGATGCACCGGATGAAGACGGGGGCGCTGCTGCGTGCCTCGGTGCGCATGGGGGCGCTGGCCGGCGAGACGCCGACCGCGGACACCATGCGCGCGCTCGACGCCTATGCAGCCGCGGTCGGTCTCGCGTTCCAGGTGGTCGACGACATTCTCGACGTCACCACCGATTCGGCCACGCTCGGCAAGACGGCTGGCAAGGACGCGGCAGCCAACAAGCCCACTTACGTGTCGATCATCGGTCTCGATGCGTCGCGCGAGCTGGCCGCGCAGTTGCGCGCCGATGCGCACGCGGCGCTGCAACCGTTCGGCGCGCGCGCGCAACGCCTTGCCGAACTCGCCGACCTGGTGGTGAACCGGGTCAGCTGACGCGAAAGCCCGCCGCCGCGCCTGGCCTTGCAAGAAGGCGCGCGAAGGAGTGCGGGCGCGTTTGATTTCCTACAATGGAACGACGATGTACGACCTGCTGAAAACCATCGACGATCCGGCGGATCTGCGCCGCCTCGATCGCCGCCAACTGCAACCGCTCGCCGACGAGCTGCGCGCCTTCGTGCTCGACAGCGTGTCGAAGACGGGTGGCCATTTGTCGTCCAACCTCGGCACCGTCGAACTGACGCTGGCGTTGCACTACGTGTTCAACACGCCGGACGATCGCATCGTGTGGGATGTCGGCCACCAGACCTATCCTCACAAGATCCTGACCGGCCGTCGCGAGCAGATGGCCACGCTGCGCCAGTTCGACGGCATCTCGGGCTTCCCGCGCCGCTCGGAGTCGGTCTACGACACGTTCGGCACCGCGCACTCGAGCACCTCGATCTCGGCCGCGCTCGGCATGGCGATCGGCAGCCAGCTGAACGGCGACGACCGGTTCTCGATCGCCGTGATCGGTGACGGCGCGATGACGGCCGGCATGGCCTTCGAGGCGATGAACAACGCCGGCGTGTCGGAGCATGCCAAGCTGCTCGTGATCCTCAACGACAACGACATGTCGATCTCGCCGCCCGTGGGCGCGCTCAACCGCCATCTCGCGCGCCTGATGTCGGGCCGCTTCTACGCGGCCGCGCGCGCCGGCGTGGAGCGCGTGCTGAGCGTCGCGCCGCCCGTGCTCGAACTCGCGCGCAAGCTCGAGGAGCACGCCAAGGGCATGGTCGTGCCGGCCACGCTGTTCGAGGAGTTCGGCTTCAACTACATCGGCCCGATCGACGGTCACGACCTCGATTCGCTGATCCCGACGCTGCAGAACATCAAGGAACTGCGCGGCCCGCAGTTCCTGCACGTGGTCACGAAGAAGGGCCAGGGCTACAAGCTCGCCGAGGCCGACCCGGTGCTCTACCACGGCCCGGGCAAGTTCAACCCGGCCGAAGGCATCAAGCCGTCGGCGGCGCCCGCCAAGAAGACCTACACGCAGGTGTTCGGCGAGTGGCTTTGCGACATGGCCGAGCTCGATGCGCGGGTGGTCGGCATCACGCCGGCGATGCGCGAGGGCTCGGGCATGGTCGAGTTCGAGAAGCGCTTCCCCGCGCGCTACTACGACGTCGGCATCGCCGAGCAGCACGCCGTGACGTTCGCGGGCGGCCTCGCCACCGAAGGGCTCAAGCCGGTGGTGGCGATCTATTCGACGTTCCTGCAGCGCGCCTACGATCAGTTGATCCACGACATCGCGCTGCAGAACCTGCCGGTGGTGTTCGCGATCGACCGGGCCGGCCTGGTCGGCGCCGACGGCGCGACGCACGCGGGCGCCTACGATCTCGCGTTTCTGCGCTGCATCCCGAACATGACCGTCATGGCCGCGTCCGACGAGGACGAGTGCCGTCAGATGCTCTACACGGCGGTGCAGCAGCCCAACCCGACGGCGGTGCGCTATCCGCGCGGCGCCGGTGCCGGCGTGCCCACCGTGAAGGCGATGACGGCGCTGCCGGTCGGCAAGGGCGAAGTGCGCCGCCGTTCGGCGCAGCCCGAGGGCAAGCGCGTGGCGATCCTCGCGTTCGGCACGATGGTCGCGCCGTCGCTCGCGGCGGCCGAGCAGATCGACGCCACCGTGGCCAACATGCGCTTCGTGAAGCCGGTGGACGCGGAGCTGATCCGCGAGCTCGCCGAGACGCACGACTACCTCGTGACGGTCGAGGAAGGCTGCGTGCAGGGCGGGGCCGGTTCGGCCTGCGTGGAAGCCCTGATGGAAAGTGGGGTTATCCGGCCCGTACTACAATTGGGCCTGCCCGATCGCTTCATCGATCATGGCGAGCCGGCCAAGCTGCTGTCGCTGTGCGGCCTCGATGCGGCGGGCATCGCGAAGTCGATTCGCGAGCGTTTCCTGAGCCAGTCCGCCGAGCTTGCCCGGCAGGCGAAGCGGGTGGCCTGACGCAGTGGACGGCTGGGCCGCCGGGCGGCCTGGCCGTCGTGTCCGGAACTGGCGTCCGGATCCGAAAACATGGGCCTGCGGGCCCATGTTGCATTTCCGGCGTAGCGCCTCTGCTGGCGAGGGCGTGCGCCGGCTATGGCGCGCGACACAATAACAAGGATCGAACCAGATGAACCAGATGAACCCCGGCTTCGCGATGCCCGACGTGCAGAGCACCGTCGATACGCGGCAGATCCCGATTCAGCGCGTCGGCGTGAAGGCGGTCCGGCATCCGCTGAGCGTGCGCGGCGGCACCGGTGAGATTCAGCCGAGTGTCGGGACGTGGAATCTCGACGTGCAGCTGCCTGCCGACCAGAAGGGCACGCACATGTCGCGCTTCGTGGCGCTGCTCGAGGAAAACGACCAGCCGCTGACAGCCGAGGTGTTTCGCGGCCTGCTCGCGTCGATGCTCGTCAGGCTCGAGGCGCAGGCCGGCCGCATCGAGGTGTCGTTTCCGTATTTCGTGCGCAAGACGGCGCCCGTGTCGGGCGTGAAGAGCCTGCTCGACTATCAGGTGACGTTGGCAGGCGACCTGCGCGACGGCGTCACGCGGCTGTTCCTGAAGGTGCTCGTGCCGGTCACCAGCCTGTGCCCGTGTTCGAAGCAGATCTCGCAGTACGGTGCGCACAACCAGCGCTCGCACGTGACCATCGACGCCGAGCTGAACGCCGACGTGCCGGCCGAGGATCTGATCCGGATCGCCGAGGAAGAGGCGTCATGCGAGCTGTGGGGGCTGCTCAAGCGCCCGGACGAAAAGTTCGTCACCGAGCGTGCCTATGAGAACCCGAAGTTCGTCGAGGATCTGGTGCGCGACGTCGCGCAGCGGCTCGACGCGGACGATCGGATCGCCGCCTACGTGCTGGAGGCCGAGAACTTCGAGTCGATCCACAACCACAGCGCCTATGCGTTGATCGAGCGCGACAAGCGGATCGCCTGAATGCGGCGCGTGCAAGGGGCAAAGGCCTCCCCTCGTCGCGGCGGGGCGCTCGGGGGCGACGGCGCGCCCCGTGCTCAGCGAGCGAGCGCGGCCAGGTCCCACCTCGGCTTCACGGTGAACGCGTAGTCGCGATTCGCCTGATCCGGCCAGCGTGCGAGGCGCAATGCGCCGGCCAGCGCGATCATCGCGCCGTTGTCGGTGCAGAGCGCGAGATCGGGGTAGTGGACCTCGAAGCCGCGCTGCTTCGCGGCGGCCGACAGTGCCGCGCGCAGTTGCCGATTCGCGCCGACGCCGCCTGCCACCACCAGACGTTTCAGCTTGGTCTGCTTCAGCGCCGCGAGCGATTTGGCGGCCAGCACATCGACGGCCGCGTCGACGAAGCCGCGCGCGAGATCGGCCTTCGCCGCATCGAGCGCTTCGCCTGCCGCGCCGCTCGCCTCGATCTTCTTCATCTGCGTGAGCACGGCCGTCTTCAGGCCGCTGAAGCTGAAATCGAGATCGCCCGAGTGCAGCATCGGCCGCGGCAGCGCGACCGCGCCGGGGGTGCCGTGCTCGGCCAGCTTCGAGACTTCCGGGCCGCCCGGATAGCCGAGGCCGATCAGCTTGGCGGTCTTGTCGAACGCTTCGCCGGCCGCGTCGTCGAGCGTTTCGCCCAGCGTCTCGTAGACGCCTACCCCGGTCACCCGCATCAGCTGCGTGTGGCCGCCCGACACCAGCAGCGCGACGAACGGGAACGGCGGCGGCGCATCCACCAGCAGCGGCGAGAGCAGATGCCCTTCGAGATGATGGATGCCGATAGCGGGCTTGTCCCAGGCCATCGCCAGCGCGTTCGCGATGCTCGCGCCGACCAGCAGCGCGCCCGCGAGGCCAGGGCCTTGTGTGAACGCGATCGCGTCGACGTCCTCGTGCCGCGCGCCGCCTGCGGCGAACACCTGCTCGAGCAGCGGCAGCGCGCGGCGGATGTGATCGCGCGAGGCGAGCTCGGGCACGACGCCGCCGTATTCACGGTGCATGGCGATCTGCGAATGGAGCGCGTGCGAGACGAGGCCGCGCTCGGTGTCGTAGAGCGCGAGGCCGGTTTCGTCGCACGAGCTTTCGATGCCGAGGACAAGCATGGTTCGGTGGAGCGGCCGGAGGGCCGGATAGGCAATGGCAACCGGGCAGTATACCAGCGCGTCCCGTTTCGGCGCCTGGCCGGAGCGCGGGCGATGCCGCGCCGCAAGGCGATCGGGGCGGGCCGCTATCGGCATCGAGCGGATATTGCCGGTATTGCCGTGCGCGCGGCGCCGACCGTCGGCAGGCGGCAGGCGGGCAGCCGGGGCGACGGCGGTTACAATCCGCGCCATGGAACATTTCGATATCGCCGTGATCGGCGCGGGCGCCGCCGGCATGATGAGCGCGGCCGTGGCCGGACAACTCGGGCGCCGCGTGGTGCTGATCGATCATTCGCCGCGCCTGGCGGAAAAGATCCGGATCTCGGGCGGCGGCCGCTGCAACTTCACCAACCTGAACGCCGGCCCCGACAACTATCTTTCACAGAATCCGCGCTTCTGCCGCTCGGCGCTGGCGCGCTACACGCCGCGCGACTTTCTCGCCCTGCTGGCGCGGCATCGCATCAGCTGGCACGAAAAACACAAGGGCCAGCTGTTCTGCGATCAGCTCAGCGACGGCATCATCGACGTGCTGAAGTCCGAATGCGACGCCGGCGGCATCGCCTGGCGGCGGCCGGTGGCGGTGGCAGCGGTGCGTCACGCCGAGGGCACCGGCTTCGCGCTCGACACGAACGCCGGCGCGATCGGGGCGAAGGCGCTGATCGTCGCCACGGGCGGGCTCTCGATCCCGAAGATCGGCGCGACCGATTTCGCCTACCGGCTCGCCAAGCAATTCGGCCACAAGCTGGTCGACACGCGCCCGGCGCTGGTGCCGCTGACCTTCGCGGCCGCCGACTGGGCGCCGTTTGCGGCGCTGTCTGGCGTCTCGCTCGAAGTGCGGGTGGCGACCGGGGGGAGAAAGGACGGCGGCGAGTTCGTCGAGGATCTGCTGCTCACGCACCGCGGCCTGTCCGGCCCCGGCATCCTGCAGATCTCGAGCTATTGGCGTCCCGGCGAGCCGATCCACATCGACCTGCTGCCGCGCGAGGACGCCACCGCCGCGCTGCTCGAGGCCAAGTCGGGCTCGAAGCGGCAGATCGGCGCGCTGCTGTCGGAGTGGGTGCCCGCCCGGCTCGCCCAGGTCTGGCTCGAGACGCAGCGCGTTGCCTCCGACGCGCGGCTCGCCGACCTGCCGGACAAGGCGCTGCGCCAGGTGGGCGCGGCGCTGTCGCGCTGGACGCTGGTGCCCGACGGCACCGAGGGCTACCGCAAGGCCGAGGTGACCAAGGGCGGCGTCGACACGCGCGAGCTGTCGTCGGCGACGATGATGAGCGCGCGGGTGCCCGGCCTGTTCTTCATCGGCGAATCGGTCGACGTGACGGGCTGGCTTGGCGGCTACAACTTCCAGTGGGCCTGGGCCTCGGGCGTGGCCGCCGGGCAGGCCGCGGCCGAACTGACGGGAAGGACTTGACGGGATAGTGCATTTGTGCAATCCGTCTGCTATACTCCCTGATCTTTCTCCGTAAAACTCACTTTTCTGTGACGGGTCATGACGATCATTCGCGTTAAAGAAAACGAGCCTTTTGAAGTCGCGATGCGCCGCTTCAAGCGCACGATCGAGAAGAACGGCTTGCTGACCGAGCTTCGTGCGCGCGAGTTTTACGAGAAACCCACGGCGGAGCGCAAGCGCAAGAAGGCGGCGGCCGTGAAGCGTCACTACAAGCGCATTCGCAGCCAGACGCTGCCGAAGAAGCTCTACTGAGAGCGGCGCGAGTCACCCTATGTCGAAGCGCCGCCAGGCAGTCCGCGCGGCGTGCCGGTGGTCCCATCCTGCAGGCTGTCGATGCCGGATTCGAGCAAACCCGCTTGAGACACTCTCAAGCGGGTTTTTGTGTTGAGGTCCGGCATTCCGGCATTCGATGTTTTTTCCTCACCCGGGTAAAGCCATGAGTTTGAAAGATCAGATCAGCGAAGACATGAAGACCGCCATGCGCGCCAAGGACACCCTGCGGCTCGGCACGATCCGGTTGCTGCTGTCCGCGATCAAGCAGCGCGAGGTCGACGAGCGCGTCACGCTCGACGACGCCGGCGTGACGACGATCGTCGAGCGGATGCTGAAGCAGCGCAAGGATTCGATCTCGCAGTTCCAGGCGGCCGGCCGCGACGACCTGGTCGCGCAGGAGCAGGCGGAAATGGCGGTGCTGATTGCCTACCTGCCGGCGCAATTGTCCGATGCCGAGGTGGCCGACGCCGTGCAGGAGGTGGTGGTCGCGCTCGGCGCGTCCGGCCCGCAGGATCTGGGCCGCGTGATGGCCGCGCTCAAGACCCGGCTGGCCGGCAAGGCCGACATGACGGCGGTGGCTGCGCTCGCCAAGGCGGCGCTCGTCAAGTAAGCGAAGGCGGGCACGCACGCCGTGCCCGCCGCGTTCGACCCAGGCCGCCGTCGTGATCCCGCATTCGTTTCTTCAGGACCTGCTCAACCGCGTCGATATCGTCGACGTGGTGGGCCGTTACGTCCAGCTGAAGAAGGGCGGTGCCAACTTCATGGGGCTCTGCCCGTTCCACAACGAGAAGAGCCCGTCGTTTACCGTCAGCCCGACCAAGCAGTTCTACCACTGCTTCGGCTGCGGCGCGCACGGCACCGCGATCGGCTTCCTGATGGAACACGCCGGGCTCACGTTTCCCGAGGCCGTCGAGCAGCTCGCGCAATCGGTCGGGCTGAGCGTGCCGCGCGAGCCCTCGCCGATGCGTGGCGGCGGTGGCTACGGCGGCCATGGCGGCGAGGGTGCGCCGCTGCCGGCCGTGTCGAAATCGTTGACCACGGCGCTGACCGACGTGATGCAGACCGCCTGCGACTACTATCGCAAGCAGCTGCGCGGCGCGCCGAACGCGATCCAGTATCTGAAGAAGCGCGGCCTGACGGGCGAGATCGCGCTGCGCTTCGGGCTCGGCTATGCGCCGGACGGCTGGCAGAACCTGGAGGAGGCGTTCGAGGACTACCGGCGCGAGGAGCTCGTCGAGGCCGGGCTCGTGATCGTCAGCGAGAAGACCGATGCGCAGGGCGCCGCGCGCCGCTACGACCGGTTCCGCGAGCGCATCATGTTTCCGATCCGCAACGTGAAGGGCGCCGTGATCGGCTTCGGCGGCCGCGTGCTCGACTCCGGCGAACCGAAGTACCTCAATTCGCCGGAAACGCCGCTCTTCAACAAGGGCAGCGAGTTGTACGGGCTGTTCGAGGCGCGCCTTGCGATCCGCGAGCACAAGTACGCATTGGTGGTGGAGGGCTACATGGACGTGGTCGCGCTCGCGCAACTCGGTTTCCCGAACGCGGTGGCCACGCTCGGCACGGCCTGCACGCCGATCCATGTGCAGAAGCTGCTGCGGCAGACCGATACCGTGGTGTTCAGCTTCGACGGCGACTCGGCCGGCCGCCGCGCCGCGCGTCGCGCGCTCGAGGCCTGCCTGCCGCACGCGGCCGACAATCGGACGATCCGCTTCCTGTTCCTGCCGGCCGAGCACGATCCGGACAGCTACGTGCGCGAGTTCGGCGCCGACGCGTTTTCCGAGCAGGTGCGCCGTGCCATGCCGCTGTCGCAGTTCCTGCTCAACGAGGCGATCCGCGACAAGGAACTCGACCAGCCGGAAGGGCGGGCCAAGGCCCTGTTCGACGCGAAGCCGCTGCTGCAGGCGCTGCCCGCCAACGCGCTGCGCGCGCAGATCATGCATATGTTCGCCGATCGCCTCGACATCCCGTTCGAGGAAGTGGCGAGCCTGAGCGAGGTCGATGCGCGGATTCCCGCGCCGCTGCGCCAGGCACCCGCGCGCAACGACCGCCGGCGCGTGACCGACCAGGAGAAGCGCGCGCTGCGCAACCTGATCATGCATCCGCGCATCGCGATGCTGCTCGACGACGACGAGATCGCCACGCTGCGCGGCTTGCCGAGAAATGGGGAACTGTTCGACGAGGTGCTCGGCCATGCGCGTGCACTGGGGGATGCGGCTGAATTCCGGCTGTTGCCCGACGTTCTACGCAGTTCGGCGAACGCGGAAACCTATGACGAAATCATTCGTGAAATTCTCGACTATGATGAAAACGTTCGCGATCTCATGTCGGATCCTGCCGAGGACGGCGAGGCGCAGGAAACCGTGCGGGAGCGGGAGCGGATCGCGGGCGAGGAATTGAAGGCGGCCGTGCTGAAGATGCGCTACGACGCCTGTAACGACCGCTGCAACGAGCTGGCGAGGCTTTCGAAGCCGTCCCCGGAGGAGCTGGCCGAACTCGTCGTACTGAACCGCGCGCGTACCGAAATGAAGGCGCGGCTTGGCCTGTAATGGCGGGGCTGTCCGCAGGCGGCCAATCGGGAAGGAAGTGACTAACGGGGAAGGAAGAGGCTTACCCCAACGTGCTATAATACAAGGTTTTCAGCGGTTTGTTTTCTGAGCACAGAGGCGAAATTCGCAATGGCAAAGACGGCAGGCGGGAAGACAGCAGTGGGCAAGGGCTCCGACGAGCCGACCTCCAAGGTCACGAAGGCCCGATCTGCTGGTTCCGCGAAGTCGGTGTCCGGCGCGTCGCCCGCTGGCAGGAAACGCACCGTGGCCGGCACCGCGAAGGCTGCGCCGGCACCGACGGTTCGTGCATCACGGGCCGTCGCGAAATCCGAATCGCATGCGGCGGCAAGGCCGCCGGCGGAGCGGATCAGTGCGAATAGCGCAAGGGCAGCGGCTGCCGCCGCGGACGAAACGGCAGTACGCACTACTCAAGCATCCACGGTTCAACAGGCTGTTGTCCAGCAGCCGCGAGTCGAATTAGCCGGTACGGCGAACTCCATGACGAAAAAGCTGAACGAAGTATCCGTCGATGACGACGCAACCCAGAGCGAAGAGCAGCCGACGGCCGCTGCAGCGGGCAAGGAAAAGACGACCAAGGCGCGCGACCGCCGCGCGAAGGAAAAGCTGCTGCTGAAGGAAGCGTTCGCGTCGAGCCAACCCGGCACCGCCGAGGAGCTCGAGGAGCGGCGCGTGAAGCTGCGTGCGCTCATCAAGCTGGGCAAGGAGCGCGGCTTCCTGACCTATGCCGAAATCAACGACCACCTGCCCGACAACTTCACGGAAACGGAAGCGCTGGAAGGCATCATCGGCACGTTCAACGACATGGGCGTGGCGGTGTACGAGCAGGCGCCCGACGCGGAAACGCTGCTGCTCAACGATAACGCGCCCGCCGCTTCGTCGGACGACGAAGTCGAGGAAGAAGCCGAAGTCGCGCTGTCGACCGTCGATTCCGAGTTCGGTCGCACGACCGACCCGGTGCGGATGTACATGCGCGAGATGGGCACGGTCGAGCTGCTCACGCGTGAAGGCGAAATCGAGATCGCGAAGCGTATCGAGGACGGCCTGCGCCACATGGTGATGGCGATTTCCGCGTGCCCGACCACGATCGCTGACATCCTCGCGATGGCCGAGCGCGTTGCCAACGACGAGATTCGTGTGGACGAACTCGTTGACGGCCTGCTCGATCCGAACGCAGAGGACACCGACGGCTTCAACGCGAAGGAAGCGGAAGAGGCCGAGGAAGCCGAGGAGGAAGAAGAGGAGGCGAACGAGGACGAGGAAGAGGAGGACGACGACGGCGCCGCCCAGGCCACCGCCAACGCCGCCCAGCTCGAAGCGCTCAAGCGCGCCTCGCTCGAGAAGTTCGCGCTGATCAGCGAGTGGTTCGACAAGATGCGTCGTGCGTTCGAGAAGGAGGGCTACAAGTCGAAGTCCTACCTGAAGGCGCAGGAAACCATCCAGAACGAACTGATGTCGATCCGCTTCACCGCGCGCACCGTCGAGCGTCTGTGCGACACGCTGCGCGCGCAGGTGGATGAGGTCCGGCAGGTCGAGCGCCAGATCCTGCACATCGTCGTCGACAAGTGCGGCATGCCGCGCTCGGAATTCATCGCGCGTTTCCCGGGCAGCGAGACCGATCTCACGTGGGCCGAGAAGGTTGCGGCGGAAAGCCATTCGTATAGCGCGATCCTGGTGCGCAACATCCCGGCGATCCACGAACAGCAGCAGCGCCTGCTCGACCTGCAGGCGCGCGTGGTGTTGCCGCTGAAGGACCTGAAGGAAACCAACCGGCAGATGGCGGCCGGCGAACTGAAGGCGCGCCAGGCCAAGCGCGAGATGACCGAGGCCAACCTGCGTCTCGTGATCTCGATCGCTAAGAAGTATACGAACCGCGGCCTGCAGTTCCTCGACTTGATCCAGGAAGGCAACATCGGCCTGATGAAGGCGGTGGACAAGTTCGAATATCGTCGCGGCTACAAGTTCTCGACCTATGCGACGTGGTGGATCCGCCAGGCCATCACGCGCTCGATCGCGGACCAGGCGCGCACCATCCGGATCCCGGTTCACATGATCGAGACGATCAACAAGATGAACCGGATCTCGCGTCAGATCCTGCAGGAAACCGGCCTCGAACCTGATCCGGCGACGCTCGCCGAGAAGATGGAGATGCCCGAGGACAAGATCCGCAAGATCATGAAGATCGCGAAGGAACCGATCTCGATGGAAACGCCGATCGGCGACGACGACGATTCGCATCTGGGCGACTTCATCGAGGATTCGAACACGGTTGCGCCGGCCGATGCCGCGCTGCATGCGAGCATGCGCGACGTCGTCAAGGACGTGCTCGATTCGCTGACGCCGCGCGAGGCAAAGGTGCTGCGGATGCGCTTCGGCATCGAGATGAGCACCGACCATACGCTCGAGGAAGTCGGCAAGCAGTTCGACGTCACGCGTGAGCGGATTCGCCAGATCGAGGCCAAGGCACTGCGCAAGCTGCGTCATCCGAGCCGTTCGGACAAGCTGAAATCGTTCCTCGAAGGGAACTGATCGGCATCCGTGCACAGCGCCGCCGCCGCCGAAGTTGCCGGCGGCGGTTCTTCACTCCCCAATTATTCGGTACAATGCCGTCCCGGTATCTGCGGCGGGGCGCGCCGCAATGCGAAACCCCCTCGCATCGTAGTCAGGGCCTGTAGCTCAGCGGTTAGAGCAGTCGACTCATAATCGATTGGTCGCGGGTTCGAACCCCGCCGGGCCCACCATTCCTCTCCCTATCGCATCCGATGCGTGTTTGTGCCGTTAAGCATAAAGTGTCCACCTGGACAGGTTATGCTTTATTTTCCGATAGGACGCATTTTGCTTTATCGGGAATCGGTGGTAGCGTGAAAACTTTGTTCGCGGCGTGCAGCCGCGAATGGGCGTAAAAAAGCCGGCGTGCGCGCCGGCTTTTTCGCTGTGAAGGGGGTGCGGGTGCCTAGCTCACGCCCAGCGCCTCCTTGACCTCCTGGAGCACGTCTATGACGCCGCGGATGCTGCCCAGAACCTCCTTGGGCACTCGAGCATTAAGCTCCCGCAGGTTGATGGCCTTGCCGTCGGCGATGATGTCCCGGCATGCCGCCTCGATGACGGTGCGGGCATTGACCAGGCTCTGTTCTTTCCGGCGCTGCATATATTGCCTCCAGCGTTCGGCAAGGACGCGCGCTTCCTTGTTCGCATTCTGGTACAGCAGCCTGGTATCGACGTCGAGGCGGCGTGCTGCCTCCGCTACGCTAATGATGGACGGCAGTCTGCTGAACGTGTGCAATTCGCTGCGAACCTTCTCCCAGTCGATTGAGCGGGCGGTCGCCCGTTTTGTCTCAGCGGGGAACAGCATCGCCAACTGGTGGATTTCTGCCGTGGACGGAGTCCAATCGTCCAAATTGCCCGTTAGCAACCGCTGGAGCGGCAATCCGGTCTGTGACGCGATGCGCAAATGTGCTGTTAACGCAGGAGCGCCGCCTTCCTTCAACCAGTGATGCACCGTAGTCTTGCTCAGGCCCAGACGCCGCGCAAAAACTGCTCCCTTTCCGTTGTCGACCTGGGTAACAAGCGTTTGTATCGCGTCAAGCATTCCTTGGCGGGCAGGCGGCGCTTCGAGTGACGCTTGAGCTTCCAGCATCGCCCCGACCTGAGTCGCCTTCCAGAGCTCCTCCGGAGAAGCAGGCGCAGGCGGCTCTCCATCGCCGAGAAAAGCCCCGCAGTGCGCGCACCAGCCGGGGACGACGTAGGCCGACTTGTGCCGCGCGTCAGCGCGTCCGCAATCCGGACAGATGTGCACCAGATCGACCTTGTGCTTGGCGCATACATTCACTGCCCCCACGTCCCATGCCAGGCGGAAATAAGGCGTTTTGCCGCTGTCCCGGTCCTCTGCGAAGCATGCCGGACACCAACGTGAGCGCGTCGCGGCCAGGCTGGTTTGAGCAATAACGTCACGCCATGGCAGCAGTGTGAGTCTGTCGAGTCGTTCGGCGCTCGTAAGAGCTGAGAGCGCGGCAGACCAGTTGCTTGCTGGTTCCCCGATGCCGCCGATGTTCCCCACGTGCCATTCGTGCTTCTCTGAAAGCTCCCAGCCAACAGTTTTGGCGACTTGCCGGCAAAGCGCCGCCACAGACACGCTATGCGACACGGCCAGCCGGCAGAAGTAGCTGAGCAGGCTTTCAACCTCGGGCGTGCCGAGGCCGATGGGTTCGAGAGCGTGCAGTGTCGAGCGTGGATTTGAAATCGTGTAACTCATGCGGCACTCCTTCTGCCAGCTGATGCCTGACGCTGCGGCCCACGCATGATGCGGGTGAGATCGGGATTGATGGCCTCCTCGCCGTCGAGGATTTCGGCCAATATCCGGTCGCGCTGTGCTTCGGTGAGCAGCGCTCGCCGTAGCGCGTCCTCTGACCAACGCCCGTCGGCTTCGGCCAGCCTGGCTGCTCGAGTGAGCACGCTGCTCAACGTACCGATGCAGCCTAGCGTGTTCTCGTGGAGCGCTTCTGCGTAACGTGTCAGTTCGCCGCGCCAGAGTTCAGGAAGCATCTTTTCGAATGCTTGGATGCAGGCGATGAACGTAAGCGCTCTTTGAAGGACGCCATTGCACGACGAGGCTGATTCACCGAGGCTACGTGTCCATGTTCAATGAGCGTGGACAGGTGTGCATGAACGAGCAACACGGAGGTTTGCAGAGCCGGTTGGTGGCCGATCGCAAGCGAGACGGACGGCGCAAGTACGACGAGGATGCGAAGCGCGAGTTGATACAGGCGTGTCTGAAGCCAGGGGTGTCGATCGCGCGGACGGCCATGGAGCACGACATCAATCCGAACCTCGTTCGGACGTGGATTTCCAAGTATCAGCGCGAACAAGCCGCGGGCGAGATAGCCAGCTCCGCGGCGGAGCCGTCACGAGAGGCTCGCGTCGAGTTGTCGACGGCTTCCGTGCCTGAGGAATCAGCCTTCATGCAGGTCGTCACCTCTGCGGCTGCCCCCACTCCGGCTAAATCGGCTGCGGTGTCCTCGCTGAAGGTGCACTTACCAAACGGCGTTTCCTTGGAGCTGAGCCAGGCGAACTTCGATGAACTGACGATGCTCGTCCAGATGCTCGGGAGGCTGCCGTGTTCCGGTTCGACGAAGGGCTGAAGGTCTACCTGCATCGCGATCCGGTCGACTTCCGCATGGGCATCAACGGGCTGTCGATCCTGGTCGAACAGGCGATGCGCCTGAACTCAATGACCTCGGCGCTGTTCGTCTTCGGCAACCGCCGTCGTGATCGAGTCAAGATCCTCGGCTGGGGCGGCAACGGTTTCTGGTTACTGCTCAAGCGACTCGAAGCCGACCGCTTCGTCTGGCCGAACGGTGGCGACACGATCACGATCAGCACCGAGCAGTTGCACTGGCTGCTCGACGGCATCGACCTGGCCGTGATCCAGAAGCATCCCCAGCGATATTACGCGCGGATGAGCTGAACACCACGCAGGTGGCGTGGTCTAATTGGCCATGCCGAACAGCCCCGTCATGCCGAGTGTTGAGCAATACCAGGCACTGCTCGCCGAACGCGATGCGCTGCGCGGTGAGCTTCGGCTCGTGACGGCTCAGCGCGATCTGGCCGAAGAGAAACTGCGGGCCTACAAGCACGAACTGTTCGGCGCCTCGAGCGAGGCGCGCCATGCCGACCAGCTCGGCCTGTTCAACGAAGCCGAGGCGCTGGCGACGACTGCCGACGCGCCCGCGCGCGAGGATATGCCCGGTACATCGGTCGCGGCCCACACGCGAGGCAAGCGCGGGCGCAAACCACTCGATCCGAATCTGCCGCGCGAGGTCGTGCGGCACGAGCTGCCCGAGTCCGAACGGTTCTGCGCCCATGACGGCCAGGCCCTCGTCGAGATCGGCGTGGAAACGAGCGAACAGCTCGACGTGATTCCCGAGCAAGTGCGCGTCGTTCAGCACCAGCGGGTCAAGTACGCGTGCCCATGCTGCGATCTCGGCATCAAGGTCACGCTGGCGCCGACGCGCATCATTCCGCGCGGGCTGCTCACGGAATCCGCGCTGGCGTGGATCATCACCGGCAAGTATCAGTACGGCATGCCGCTGTATCGTCAGGCCACACTGCTGCGTCGCTTCGGCGGTGACATCTCGTCGAATACGCTGGCCGCCAGCGTGGTGCGGGTAGGTCTGGCCACGCAGCCGGTGATCAACCTGATGCGCGACGCGCTGCTCGAATCGAACTTGATCTACGGCGACGAAACCACGTTCCAGGTGCTGAAGGAACCAGGACGAAGGCCGCAGACGAAGAGTTACCTGTGGGCGCAGGTCAACGGCTCGGGGCCGTCCGTGCGGATGTTCTCCTACTCGCCCGGGCGCGGTGCTCAACATGCGCAGAAGCTGTATGCCGGTGTACAGCCCGGCACTGCGCTGATGACGGATGGCTACGAGCTCTATAACGGCATCGCCCACGATCACCAGCTCGTGCATCTCGGATGCTGGGCACACGTGCGCCGCGGCTTCATCAAGGCCGAGGAGTCGGTGCCGAAGGCGGCACGCTCACCGGATCTGCTGGCCACACGCTTCGTGGCACTGATCGGCAAGCTGTTCGCGGCCGAGGCGCGCAGTGCGAAGTGGGAGTCTGAACGTCGGCGACGGCTGCGCGCCCGGTACAGCGCCCGCGTGCTCGTCATCATCGAGCGCATGCTAATCGAGCATCTGCCGGGCGTCGTGCCGTCGAGTTTGCTCGGCAAGGCATTGCAGTACATGAACGGACAGTGGCCCAAGCTGGTCCGCTACGTCGAGAACGGCAACTGGCCGATCTCGAACAACCTGTGCGAGAACGCGATAAGGCCGTTCGTCGTCGGCCGCAAGGGCTGGCTGTTCTCTGATACGGTCGCCGGTGCGCAGGCCAGTGCCAACCTGTACTCCCTCGTCGAGACGTGCAAGGCGAACGGCATCGAGCCGTATCGCTATCTGGTCTGGCTGTTCACCAGGTTGCCGCTCGCTGCAACCGCCGACGACTACGCCGATCTCATGCCTTGGAGAATGTCTGCTGGCCTCAACCGCTGAGGGGCGTCGTTAAAAGACCGCGTACCGATGAACGCTCGAACATCCTCGGGACGGTCCTGCCGATAGCGTTCGAAATGCAGGACATGCGAGCGTCGGGCGAGTTGGCCGGACAACGACATGAGTCGGTACAGGTCGTAGGAGCCGACCAACACCATCTGCGTGCCGCACTGGTTCACCAATGACTTCAGCGTATCAAGCTGAATCTCCAGCTTGGAACTGCCGCGCGTCTGGTGAATGATGTGAGCGGCTTCGTCAATGACGAGGAACTGGACTTGCCGCTCGCGCAGCCCACGTTCGACGGCCGTTCTCAGCGCCGCGAGGCTGTTGCCACTGGCGCCGCGCGGCCGGACCATGCGTCCAGACTGCTGGTCGATACCATAGGCCGCTTTCGGCGAGTCGAGGTCGTCGCCAAGCTGAGCGAGAATCTGCCGATAGAAAAGTCTCCACGAGAACTCGTTCTCACCAGAGGCAGGTGCCTCGACGAAGATGGCCGGAATCGTTCCGGCGTCGGCTTCCATTGCGGCGGAGGCGCGCTCAACTGCCGCCTCGACCATGTATCAGGCCAGCGTGGTCTTGCCGGCGCCAGTCGGGCCGCAAACGAGGAGCGTGCTGTCCTGGCTGCCGGGGTAAATCAAGGTTTCCAGTTCAGACATGACCTGCGCGATGCGCGGGTGTCTGATGCGCTTGCCGAGCAGCATGCTCGCCGAATTCGGAATCGGCGAAAGTGGTGCGGAGTGTTGTTTCATGAATCACCTCAAAACGTGTCAAGGTCGGGAATGTCGTCCCACGCTGCTGCCTCAGGCAGCGATTGGACCGGATTGGTTGGTGTCGATGACCTTGTCTCTGCCGGCGATTCGGCAGCGCTCGATGTTTCCTCGGTGAGGCTAAATCGGTGTAGCGGCGCGACGGGAGCAATGCTCGCGAACTGCAAACTGTTATACAGCGACTTGTTTTCAACCTGGCGCTCGAAGGCAACGGCCAACGCGCCCTCCGGCGTGAAGGTGCGCATGAATTCCTTGAGCCGTTGCGCATCCTGCTCGTCACTGACAGATGTGCGGTAGCGTCGGTCGTATTCCTGCGTCAGAGCTTTCCGTTCATTCTCGGTAAGTTGACCAAGGCCGTTCAGGCTCGGGCAAATAGCCTGAACCCATTGGTCCTTCACGCGTACATAGACGGACGATGCATCCCACGGGTCGTACCGGACTGGGAGTCGTTGACCAGCGACTTGGAACGACTGGAACGCAGGATTGTGGTAAAGCCTCTCGTTCACTTTTACGCCGCGCTGCGGATGAACTCGACGCAAGCCTTCTCGGTCAACCGGAGGGCATGTGGCAATCAGGAAATCGCGGTTGAACTGGATGTGCAGGTGTTCCCGCGAGCCGCTCTCGCGCAAGCCGCGCAGAAATGCTTCACGCGGGGACTCGCCTAGAACAGGATGCTGCTCCTGGTCGTAGTATTCCGTAGCCCAATACTCGACCCCGTAATAGAGTGGTTCGAGCGTCCACTCGGCGAGATTCTTGGGCAGATGCGAACCGGAAACCATCCGGACGTGCTTTGTGGCCTTCGTGTTGCCCGCGAGGCCGTGGATGTAGTCGACGTTCAGTCGCCCGAACATGCGCTCGAGTACCGTACCGTGACGTGGGTTGCCGGACGGACGAAAACGGAGATGACAACCCATCGCCTTGAGAAAGGACTTGAATGCGTCGGACCGGAAGTCGCTGCCGTTGTCCACAAAGACGAGTTCTGGCAGTCGTTTGAATCGCCGGACTATGTCACGAACCACCATCATCACGGAGTGGTACGACGGCGGGTCATAGCTCAGGAATATGCCGACAATACGCCGCGGATATGCGTCCACGGCGAGGGACAACCACGGCCTGCCGAGATTCTTGCTCGTGCGGCTGGAGATTAGTTCAATGTCCAGTTCAGTGTGGTCGATATGTACATACTGGAACGGTCGGCTGCCATGTATCGGCGTGTGGTAGTGCATGACATGTAGAAGTTCAGACTTGATCTGACAGTAAGGCCTTGCCAAGAGGCGGGGTTACCCGTTTTGATAGAGGTGCGAATCTTCATCAAAACAGCGCGCAAGCGCCAAGGAGTAACCCCGTGAGTAGTCTCAACCAAAATGTCATCCGCCACAAGATCGGTCTGCTGAATCTGGCCGCCGAGTTGGGCAACGTGTCGAAGGCCTGCAAGGTGATGGGGCTGTCGCGCGATACGTTCTACCGCTATCAGAACGCCGTGGCCGAGGGCGGCGTCGATGCCCTGTTCGACAGCAATCGGCGCAAGCCGAATCCCAAGAATCGAGTCGATGAAGCGACGGAAATCGCCGTGCTGGCCTATGCCATCGAGCAGCCCGCCCACGGGCAGGTTCGGGTCAGCAACGAATTACGCCGGCGCGGCATTTTCGTGTCTGCATCCAGCGTTCGTTCGATCTGGCTGCGTCACGCGTTGTCGTCCTTCAAGCTGAGGCTCGTGGCGCTGGAGAAGCAGGTCGCTGAAAAAGGCATCGTGCTGAGCGAGGACCAGGTGGCCGCGCTGGAAAGAAAGCAGGACGACGATGTGGCTCATGGCGAAATCGAAACCGCTCATCCCGGCTATTTGGGCTCGCAGGACACGTTCTACGTGGGCACGATCAAGGGCGTAGGCCGGATTTACCAGCAGACCTTCGTCGACACCTACAGCAAAGTGGCGATGGCCAAGCTGTACACGACCAAGACACCGATCACGGCGGCCGATCTGCTCAATGACCGGGTGTTGCCGTTCTTCGAGGAGCACGGCATGGGTGTGATCCGCATGCTGACCGATCGAGGCACGGAGTATTGCGGCAAGCCGGAATCGCACGATTATCAGCTGTACCTGGCGCTGAACGACATCGAGCACACCAAAACCAAGGCGCGACATCCGCAGACCAATGGCATCTGCGAGCGGTTCCATAAAACCATCCTGCAGGAGTTTTATCAGGTCGCGTTCCGCCACAAGCTCTATCTGACGCTGGCGGAACTGCAGGTCGATCTCGATACTTGGCTGATGTACTACAACGGCGAGCGAACGCATCAAGGTAAGATGTGTTGTGGTCGCACGCCTTTGCAAACGCTCATCGCGGGCAAGGAGGTGTGGAAGGAGAAAGTGAGCCACCTGAATCTGATCTGACAGTCACGCACCGTCGGAACGGGTAACTGTCAGATCGGGTCGCGACTTCTACACATGACATCCACAAACGCATCCTTCTGGTACGCCAGGCGTTTGCCCTCACGAATCCGGGTGTCATGGTTGGTTGTCTGCGATTTAATGTGCTTAATCAACGTCGGATACGACGGTGTCGTTACGTTTTCCTGCGAACACACCACTACAAGATGCCGATGACAGGTTTTGTAGTTAATCGCCTTGCTGTTTCTCCAGTGCTCGTCGATGACGCGGTCCATCAGGTCAATCTGCTCCTCACTCAGACGAGCGGTGCGGTTTCCGCGCGCAGCGATGTGAGGTACCAATGCCAGAATCTCATGGTCTCCATTGGCGCGTGCGATGGCCTGGCAGGTATTCCATCGCCGCAAGGTACGCGCGGAAACCGTAGCCGTCGCCGATTCCGAATGAAGCAACGTCTGGCGCCGAAGGGCTTCCGCGTATTCAGCCTCGGTATATCGGCTCAGACCGAGGTCGTTGGGAGCCGTAGCCTCGATGACTCGGATTCGATTTCGGTCGTGAGCGGCCAATAGCCAGTCACGCTGAAGCGCCATAGTCGTATGGTCCTGCCTGTTGCAGACAACGCTCTTTTCGCCGACCAGTGTGATGGTCAGTTCCTGACCTTCGAACTCGAACCTGGTGCCGACGGCGATGTGAAGCGCGAAGTGTTCGTAACCTGGCGGCGTTGCTCGATGTGAACCGCACCGGGAATCGTGGAGGCCGGTTGGTTTAAGGTAAGCGCGAATTTAAGCGCACCTAGAATTCCCGGATGAATGCGCGCAGGCTTGCGTCCGCAACCACAACTTGCGGACGCAACCTATGACAGAGAACGAAGTTGATTTCTTTCCGCTGCGGGTGACGGGCGTGACCGCCACCGGCAAGCGACGCTTTGATCCAGAGGGTAAGCGCAAGCTGATCGAGGCCTGTATGCAGCCAGGTGCGTCGATTGCCGGACTTGCGCTGAAGGCCGGCGTCAACGCGAACCAACTGCATAAATGGATTCACTTGCGCGAGCGTACGAGCGGGACTGCGCTGACGACAACTCGTAAGCCGGCGCCATCGGCATTCGTACCGGTCGTGACCGTCAACGACGTGATGTCCGTGGCGCAGCGCGCACCCGCGCCTGAATCGCCGAAGAAGAACCACTCGATAAGCTCCGCCGTGCAGGCTCGACTTTCGGCGCAGTTGCCCAATGGCGTGACGCTGCGACTCGAATGCGCAGCGCACGATGCCGCCCTCGTGCGAGCGATGATCGAAGCATTGGGAGTGCGCTAATGTTTCGGCTCGACGCCGAATTGCGGGTCTACTTGCACCGCGATGCGATTGATTTCCGAGCCGGCATCAACAGCCTCGTGATGCTGGTCGAGCAGTCGTTACAGCTCGATCCGTTCGCGCGAGCGATATTCGCGTTCCGCAATCGCAAGCGCAATCGGGTCAAGCTGCTGCTGTATGAGCGCACCGGCTTCTGGCTCATGTTAAAGCGTCTTGAAGCGGACCACTTCGTCTGGCCCCACCGAGAGCAAGCGGTGATCGAGT
Source organism: Burkholderia glumae LMG 2196 = ATCC 33617 (assembly GCF_000960995.1). NCBI lineage: Bacteria > Pseudomonadati > Pseudomonadota > Betaproteobacteria > Burkholderiales > Burkholderiaceae > Burkholderia > Burkholderia glumae. The sequence goes on from NZ_CP009434.1 coordinate 1,207,098, forward strand.
TGACGACCGAGCAGCTTCACTGGCTGCTCGACGGCATCGATATCGACGCCATGCAGCGACACCCGGCGCGCCGGTATCGTCATGCGAGTTGAAGGCGGCGCCAACTGATGTTGTCGGTAAACAACGCGCGCGACGGTTGTTGCCCATTTCCGTAAACCCACTGGGCGCGCCGCTCCGGTATGGTGAGCGGCATGGACGAACATGACTTCTCGCAATTGCCGTCGGCCGCTCAGGCCTATATCCGAGAACTGGAGGCGCGCAACCGACAACTAGGCGAACGCATCGCCCAGTTGGAGGAGCAGTTCCGCTTGGCGCAGAGCAAACGCTTCGCACCGAGCAGCGAGAAGCTGAAGGACCGCGTATTCGACGAGGCCGAGCAGATGGCTGCGGCAGCGCCATCGGAGGACCCCGACGACGACGCGTTCGCGTTGCCGGACACAGGGCTGCCCGCACCCGATGAGCCAGAGCGGGGCAAGCGAGGCCGCAAACCGTTGCCGGCCGAGCTGCCGCGCCAGCGCATTGAATACGATCTACCCGACGATGAGAAGGTCTGCCCCTGCTGCCGCAGCGCGATGCATCGCATGGGCGAAGAAGTCAGCGAGCAACTGCACTTCGAAGTGAAAGCCTCTGTGCTGCAGCACGTTCGCTTCAAGTACGCATGTCGCCACTGCGAGCGCAATGCCGAGAGCACGCCGATCGTGACCGCCCCGATGCCGGCGCAGCCGCTGCCGGGCAGCAATGCGAGCGCAGCGCTCATCGCCACCGTGACGGCGGGCAAATATGTCGATGGCACGCCGCTATACCGCATGGAGGATGCGCTCTCGCGCGCGAACATCGCGGTGGGCCGCGGCACGCTGGCCAACTGGATCATCCGGCCCGCTCAACTGCACTACAGCCGACTGTACGAGGCCTTGCGCCAAACGCTGCTATCGCAACAGTTGATTCACGGCGACGAGACGACGGTGCAGGTTCTCAAAGAACCGGGCAAGACCGCGCAAAGCACCTCGTATATGTGGGTCTATCGCAGTGCCGAGCAATGCGAGCAGCCGGTGGTGCTGTTCGACTACCAGCCAGGGCGCGGCCAAGAGTATCCGCAAGCGTTCCTGGCCGGATACACGGGCATGCTGATGAGTGACGGCTACGCTGCGTGGCGCACGCTCGACGCAGCGACGCACTTGGGCTGCCTTGCCCACGCCCGTAGGGCGTTCGTCGATGCGCTCAAAGGTCAGAAGAAGCCCGGTGGGCGTGCGGCACAGGCTCTTGAGTACTTCAAGGCGTTGTATCAGGTCGAGACGCTCGCCAAGGGCGGTCTGCCCGAAGGAGAAACCCGCGACGATTACACGTACCGATTACGCCAGGAACATAGCGTGCCGTTGCTCACTGCATTCAAGACCTGGCTGGACGAGCAGGCGCCACACGTGTTGCCCGAAAGTCTGCTGGGCAAGGCGATCAGCTATACGCGCAATCAATGGGAGTATCTGAGCCGCTACGTCATCGACGGCCGCGCCCCAATCGACAATAACGTTATCGAACGCGACATCAGGCCCTTCTGCACAGGCCGCAAATCTTGGCTGTTCAGCGACACGGTCGCTGGCGCGAAGGCGAGCGCAATGGTCTACAGTCTCATGCTCACGTGCCGCGCATGCAACGTCGAGCCGTATGCCTACCTGCTTCATGTGCTCACCGAACTGCCTCAGCGAGCCCCGGATGCCGACATCACGGACTTGCTGCCGTTCAACTTCGCGAAACGGCAAACGGCTACACCGCCGCCGCCTTGATCGATCGAGCGCATAGCTTCGGCCCGACCGTCAACGTGTGGCGAATTGAGCGCTTACGGTTTAAGTTAATGCAGGCACTTCAGCAGCATTTCTGAGTTGCCTGTAGTAGTTTGCCTCAGCTTCGGCAGGCGGGATATAGCCGAGCGGTTCCATCAGCCGATGATGGTTGTACCAGGCGACCCATTCCAGCGTTGCCAGTTCGACGGATTCCCTCGTTTTCCAAGGGGCGCGCCGATGAATCAGTTCAGTCTTGTAGAGACCGTTGATCGTTTCAGCCAGCGCGTTATCGTAGCTGTCGCCACGGCTGCCGACGGACGGCTCGATACCCGCCTCGGCCAAACGTTCGCTGTACCGAATGCTGACGTATTGAGCCCCCCTATCGGAGTGGTGTATCAAGGTCCCATCGTCGCCCGGTTGGCGCGCGTACAGCGCCTGTTCGAGCGCATCCAGAACGAAGTCCGTGCTCATCGACGAACTGACGCGCCAACCGACGATGCGACGGGCAAACACGTCGATCACGAACGCCACGTACAGCCAACCCTGCCATGTCGAGACATAGGTGAAGTCAGACACCCAAAGCTGATTTGGGCGCTCAGCCTTGAACTGCCGGTTGACCCGGTCCAGCGGGCGCGCAGCGCTCGTATCGGGATTCGTCGTGCGAACCCGCTTGCCGCGAACTGCGCCACGCAAGCCCTGCAGCTTCATCAGCCGCCCGACCGTGCAGCGTGCGACCACAATGCCCTCCCGGTTCATCTGCTTCCAGACCTTCGGCACACCGTAGACCTGCATGTTGGCCTGCCAGACACGCTTGATCTCGGGTTGCAGGACCTCATCGCGTTTGGCACGAGCGCAGCGTTTGGACGGATCACGAAGCCGCGCAGCATGGCGTCGGTAGCCCGACGGGGCAATCCGCAAGACCTTGCAGATCGGCTCGACCCCGAAGGTGTCGCGATGCTGATCAACGAAGGCTTTCAGGACTTGAATCGGCGGTCGAGCTCCGCCTGGGCGAAAAACGCGCTCGCCAGCTTGAGAATCTCGTTGGTACGGCGCAGTTCCTTGACCTCACGCTCCAGGGCCTTGATGCGTTCACGCTCGGCCGTGCTCACGCCATCACGTTCCCCACGATCGATCTCCTCGCGCTTGACCCAATCCAGCAGCGTCTGCGGCGTACAGCCGATCATCGGCGCAATCGATTCGACCGCCGCCCACATCGACGGATGTTCGCTACGCTGCTCACGTACCAGACGCACTGCGCGCTCCCGGACTTCCGGGGAAAACTTGGTTGCCTTCTTGTTCATGGCTCGATTCTCTCAAGAATCCGAGCCTCCACAAAATTCGGTGCGGTTCACTGCTTGATCCATTCAACGCGGGACATCTGCATTTCTCTATCATCAAGAAGCTCGCCACCAAGCCCACGATGGACATCGTGGTTCATCTCAGCACTGGCGATATCCAACGCAACATTGCGGCGGGCCTTGAAGCGGACCACTCGCCGCTGGATAACTTCGCTCCCGGCTGGCGTCACGTTGTGAAGAAACAGAGCTCAAAGCATGCAATGCGGGATGCTTTCGTCGGGCACTGGAGAGCCCTGGTGAGCAAGGCGGGGATGCACGTTTGTGACACGATGTACCCGGTCCGGAACAGCAAGGAGTCGACTATTTATTGGCTATGCCTTATTGCTCGACACCCGCTCGCGGATAAGTTGTGGCGTGAAGCATGTCAGCTGGAAACTCGAAGTCTCTTTTGACGTCGGAGCTGTCCGCGCCGGCGGCGCAAAGCTGACGCCAACTGGAATCCATCCGGCATACGGCGCACGCTGGTGGGCTTGTGCGGCAGTGTGACGATAAGGGTCTGCGGACACACCGCGTGCGAGACAACATACCGTCAGCGTTGCTGAGTATCGCGTGCCGATGCGCGACCTGCGCCCCACCGGATGCCGTGCGATCGGCGATGATGCATTTCGCGCGCCGTTGCATCTCGTCACCTGGCATGATTTGCAAAGCCCTGCCGCGTCGCACTTCCGTGAAGCGTTGCTGACATTTGTCCAGCATCACCCGCATCGCGAATAATTCTGAGAAGGGCAGGGCGGCCTGTGTAACAGTCCGTTCGAAGATCAGTTGACGGGCGCTAGCAGTCTTCTATCATCAACGCGTTGATAGGCATGCGCGTCCTTCATTCAAGGAGATTGGCAACTGGAGCAGCCCCCTGAAACGCCGGACACAGTCACCCACTTACAGTAACGGGTAGGCATACGACTGTGTTTTTGACTAACACCAAGCAAGAAGTGATGGAAGTATTGACGGGACCCGAGCGCCGGCGGCGGTGGTCGGTAGAAGAAAAAGTGTCGATGGTCAGGGAGACCTTCGAGCCGGGCAAGACGGTTTCGATGGTGGCGCGCCTGTACGGCGTGAATCCGAATCAGCTGTTTCATTGGCGCAAGCTCTACCAGGACGGCAGCCTCTCGGCAGTCAGTGCTGGCGAAGAAGTTGTGCCGGCGTCGGAACTGAGCGATGCCCTCAAGCAAATCCGTGAGCTTCAGCGACTGCTCGGCAAAAAGACCATGGAAAACGAAATTCTTCGTGAGGCGGTGGAGGTGGCGAAGTCGCGAAAATGGATTGCGCGCTCACCCTCATTGCCGGGGGACGAGCAGTGAAGCAGGTCTGCGACGTTCTCGGTGTAGCGCGCTCGAACATGGCGGCAAGGCTTGCAAGGCCGGCAGATTGGCTGGATGGACGTAGTGCCAGGAAGACGGACGATGCCGGACTGGTGGAAGAGATTCGGCAGACCGTCGCTGAGCTGCCGAGCTACGGCTACCGCCGCGTTTGGGGCATGTTGCGCCGCGAGCGGGAGCGCCGGGGTATCGCTCCCGTGAACGCCAAACGCGTGTATCGGGTGATGCGCGTTCACAGCTTGCTGCTACAACGCCGGCCCTCTCCACCACGGCCGCAGCGTCGGCACGATGGCAAGGTCGCAGTGGCTAAGAGGCCAGTTCAAAAACCCTGCTCAGTTCGTCTGAAGATGTTCCAACAGATGATCGAGCAGCCAAGTTTGAGGAATGCTTCGTGAATGTAGGCACTTCGCTCGAAGCGAGTGCGTAGGCGCCGGAAATTGTGGAGCCAGGAATGCGTACGTTCGACCACCCAACGATACTTGCCCAGACCACTGCCATGCTCGGTCCGGCGCTTGGCGATCACGGGCTTGATACCGCGTTCGCGCAACGCGTGACGATGTCGGGTGGAATCGTAGCCGCGATCGGCGTAGACGACGCCGGGCTTCTGAAGCGGTCGGCCACGAACGCCGCGAATGGGTGGAATCGCATCAACGAGCGGCAGCAACTGCGTGACGTTGTTGGTGTTCGCGCCAGTCAGGATCGCAACGAGAGGAACGCCGTTGGCGTCTACGAGGACGTGGTGCTTGGAACCGGGTCGCGCGCGATCGGTGGGGTTCGGGCCAGTTTTTCGCCCGCCCCAACGGCGCGCACGGACGACGAATCGACCGCAGCGTATGACAGATCGATTTGGCCGGCCGCACGCAACTTGTCGAGTAGCAACTCGTGCAGTTGGTCCCATACACCAGCCTTTTGCCAGTCGCTCAATCGCCGCCAGCATGTGGCGCCCGAGCCAAAGCCCAGACGAGTCGGCAAGTGGTTCCAACGAATTCCCGTTTTGAACACGAACAGGATGCCGTTGAGAGCCGCACGGTCGGACACGCGCGGGCGACCAGGATCGCTCTTCGCTCGAAGCTTCGCAGGTGGCAGCAATGGTTCGATCAGTATCCACAGTTCGTCGTCAATGATTGGCGCTTCCATCCTTGGACTTCCGTTGTTCTGATGCCCAAGGTTAACAGCTTGCCGAGGAAGTAAACAGCCCCTCTCGGGAGTTTTTGAACTGGCCTCTAAGGCAGCCGGCTCGAACCGCCGACGGCCGCATCGATGTGGTTCGCGCACCGTCCAAACCGACAATATCACGCCTCGACGGGCGATCATGCTGCATCCAGCAAGGCGGTGAGCCCTGTCCTCGGGCGGAAATTTCAGGAGCATGGGGTGAGGGGGAATGGAAATCCTTGAAGACCCACGAAGAAGAAATTTTTTAGAAAAAAAATCCTGAACGGATCGCTAGACTGTTTCGTGTCGGCGAGGGTGGGAGCCTTGGCACCTTTGCTTTCGCGCCGATGCCACCTGCGATGGAAAGTGACCCGGGAGGCCACGCGCTGCCGGCTCCCGGCATGACGCTGTGCGCGCCACGGCGGCATGGGCATATCGAGCCTTTTGGTCTTATGTATAGGAATGCGACGTGGGCGGTATCGAACGAGGTGACGGAAGCTAGCCGCTAGGCGGATGTCACCAAGAATCGTCGTGCGGTGCTGATCGACTTCCGAGCCGAATGGGCGGACCGTGTAAGGAACCAGCGCTCGAAAAGGTGGCGCGCAGCTTCGGCGAGCAGGTCGATATTGTCAAGGTGGACGTTGTCGTCGGTTCGTCCGATCCTGGCGAGTGCGCGGTCGCGCGGGCACCGCGACCGCCGGGGGCAAAGCCGCAACTGTCGATCTGTCGATCGTGGCGGACAAGGCCGTGTTGGGGAGCAAGGTGGTGGTGGGCGACGCGGCACTGAAGCTGCGTGATCAGGCTGCCGCGAGGCAGGGCGAACTGCTCGCCGTCACCATCAATGCGAATCAGCACGTGGGGCGATGTGGCCGCGATCCTCGCGGCGCCGCAGGGCGGCAGCCTGAACAAGATCAGTTTTGCGATGCAACCGAAGAAGGCCCCGCAATGATGATGAATCGAGCATTCCCGATCGACCGCGCGGAGGATCGGGACGCCAGGCGTCACTTTCCATCTGTCTGGAAACTGACCACGCCGTATTGGGCCACCAGGGAGGGCGCACTATCGGCGTTGGTGCTCGCCTTCGTGCTCGGCCTGGAGCGCAATCTATATCGCCCTCTGGTTGAATCGCTGGACTGGCACGTTCTACGACGCCGTGGGGAGCAGCAGGTTTCAGACACTGCCGTCGCTGCTATTGCAATTCCTGTTGATGTCGATAGCGGGCATCGTGCTGGCGATGTCCACCGAGGTGCTGCAGTCGATCGTCGAAATTCGCTGGCGCCGATGGTTGACTACCTGGCTGGCCGAACAATGGCTGGCAGCGCGCCGTGTTCGTGCCGCAGCGCAGCTACATCCGCGCCGGCACCTTGAAGGCAGCGATCGCCTACCCGCGCGAAGCCTTGGCCTACAGCGCCAGCAAATGTGCGGAAGTGCTGCGCGCCTGTGGCCTGGGCGCCTTTGCCGGATCGTTGCTCGATGCCGACCGCTGGAGCGACCGACTTTCCGGCGGCGAGCAGCAGCGCGTGGCGTTCGCGCGCGTGCTGCTGGCCCGCCCGTCGACGATCTTCCTCGACGAATGCACGTCGGCCCTCGATCCGCAGAGCGAGCGCCATCTCTACCAGCTGCTGATCGACCGGCTGCCTCATGCCACCGTCCTCAGCGTCGCGCATTGCAAGGAACTGCTGGCCTTTCATCAGCAGACCATCGATTTCTCGCCCAAGCCGCAAGCGGCGGCATGGGGAGGGCCGGCCGGCCCGGCGCCGTCCGCGTATCCTGCATGACCCCGCGATGGCGTCGCGACGATGCCGGTGGGTCGGTCGGGCAAGGCCCGACGAGATAGAACTTGTAAACAGGGAACTGAAATGAGCAGCTTGAAAAGTGTGACCGAAGCGAGCTTCGAGGCCGATGTGACGCTGAACAGCCGTCCGGTGCTGATCGACTTCTGGGCGGAATGGTGCGGGCCGTGCAAGGCGCTGGCGCCGACGCTCGAGAAAGTGGCGCGGAACTTCGAAGGCAAGGTCGACATCGTCAAGGTCAACGTCGACGAGCATCCTGGCCTGCGCGAGCGCTTTGGCGTGCGCGGCATCCCCGCGCTGGTGCTGATGAACGGTGCCAACGAGGCGGGCCGCATCGTGGGGAACCGCACCGCCACGCAGCTCGCGAGCTACCTGGATGCGCACCTGGGAACCGTGACGCAACTGGCGCGCCCGGAAGTGACGCTGTCCGCGTTCGGCGGCGATGCGCAGGCGAAAGCGGACCGTATCGCTCGATTGCGCGACTACCTCGAACGCAAGCAGGCCGATCCGAATACGCCCATGTGGCCGGAAAAGGTCACCGGTGCGCTCGCCTACGTGGCCGGCTCGTCCGATCCGGACGATTGCGCAGTCGCGCTGGGTATCCCGAGCGCCGTGGTCGAGGTCGTGAACTCGTTGTTTACCTATAGGGGAACCAATTTCAATGCTGCGCTGTTCGTGGCCGATTGGCTGGAAAGCGTACCGGTGGGCGCCGACCTTTCCAAGCTGCCGGGTCAGCTGCTGACTTCGATTCTGGCAGGCCCCATCGTCTCGGAAACCCTGAACGGGGAGCCGAGGTTGCTGGCGATTCGCGACGCGCTGGTTTCTCTCCACGCGGCCGAAACGAACGGCTCCCCGGTGGGTGACGCGAGCTGGGCGGAGCACAAGCAGGCTTGTCAGGCGGTGGCAGCCGGGCTCGGAGAGGGTAACGCCGCCAGGGCAGCCGCCGTGCTGGAGGTGGCCGCGTCCTCTGCGGCCAAGAATCCTGACATGTTGAGGGGCTTCGTGGCCGCTGTTTGCGGTTTCGTCCGGAAGTGCCGGCAGGCCGAGTGCAATTGGAGCCCGGAGGACGATTCCCGCTTTTCCAGCATCGCAAAAGGGATTTACAAGCATGCGATCGAGACCGGTGCCGAGCCTCCCATGGGCGATGCGATGCGTAAGCGGATAGCGGAAGTCGATCCGGAACTCGTGGCGCGCTTCAAGTTTCATTACGACGAAGGCTGGCGCAGCGCGCAGGAGCGCGGCACGGCGTTCGGCGACCTGCTGATCGCGCTCACCAGGCAGACTGAAGTGGCTTCGCCAGTTTAGACGGTGGGAAAGGCGCCGCGCTGCACCTATCACCGATGAGCGGCGTGCGGCTGGCGCCGGCGGCCGGCGACGCGGCGCTGCAGCCGCGCGCGCGGGCGCCGGCGTGGCGCCGCTCAAGGCGCTGCGCGTGCCGGCCGCGCTCGACGCTCGACCGGTTGAACTGGGCGCCCGTGCCGGCGCACCAGGCCGGGGTGAACACCGGCCTGCAGGCGGCCCACGCCTGGACCAGACCAACGCCGTGCGTGCGGCGCCGCGCGAGGCCTTCGTGCTGCGGCTCGCCTGCGCGACCACCCCCGCCAACGTGACAGCGCCCTTCGAAGCCGTACATCCCGAGGCGCCACTGATGCCGATGTGGCCGCGGCGGCGATCAAAGCGCGCCCGCGCGCGACCGATCGTGGGAAATTCAGCTCAGCCCGGGCGGCGCATACCCCATCGAGATCAACGCCGCCTGCACCGCCCCGAACAGCACGATCGCCGCCGCGCCGGCGATCCCCACCACGCGCTGCGCGGTCTGCAGCCGCGCCCGCAGGCGGATGCCGCGCCCCATGACGAAGCGGTTCGCGCCGATCGCGCCGAGGCCGAACAGCGTCACCGTCACGGCCACACCGGCGGCGATGGCGAATGCGGCCGCGATGCCGATCCACGGCGCGCGCGCCGTCACCGACGCGATCAGCACGAAGATCGAGCCGACGCAGGGCCGCACGCCCGAGGCGAAGCCGGTCGCGAGAATCTGCAGTGTCACCGTCCACGTCGACGGGTTGGCCACCATCGCGCGGCGCGATGAGCGGGCATGCACGCGCAGCTTCGCGCCGAGGTAGGCGGGTGTGTTGCCGTCGGATTCGCGTCCGATGTCGCGTGCGTCGGGCACGAGCCTGGCCGCGCCGGGTTCGACGCAGCAATCGCGGCGCGTCAGCGTGTTGTAGAGCATGAAGAGGCCGGCCATGCACAGCAGCAGGTAGCTGACGACGTCGAGCGACGCCGCGTTCGACAGCACGTTCGACATGCCCTCCTGCGCGAACCATGCCGCGCCGAACACCAGCACGATGGCGCTCATCGCCTGCACGGCCGCGCCCCAGCTTGCCAGGCCGATCGCCTGCGCCACGCGCGTGCGCCGCGAGCCGAGATAGGCGCCGGCCACCAGCTTGCCGTGCCCCGGCCCGATCGCATGCAGCATGCCGTAGGCGAACGACACGGCCAGCAGCGTCAGCCAGGCCCACGGCGAGGCGTCGCGCCGCAATTGCGCGGCGACGTCGGCGATGTGCGCGTTGAGCCTGCCCTGCCAGATCAGCGTGGTCACCAGCACCGTGCGCGCGAATTCCGGCAGCACCAGCGCGTGCCGCGCCTCGGGCTCGGGCGCGGGCGGCGCGGCTGGCGTGGCGGAGGCCGACGAGGCCGGCCGGATCGGCTGGCCGAACACGTCGACGGTGGGCGCGGCAGCGCACGACGGCGTCGCGCAGCCGATGCCCGCGAGGGCCACGCAGCACGCAAGGAAAAAAGCCAGCGCGGGCCGCGAAAAATTCAGCATGACAAGGCAAATGCCTGCGGTAGATAGAGGCCGTTGAAGATGGGATGCGCGCGATCCTGGAACGCCTTCGCGGTGCAGGTGGCGGCGGGACGGCCTTCCAGCGTCACGGGCGTCGTGCCGTTCGGTTCGTAATCCACGAAGAAGGAGTCGTCCCAGATGCCGAGCGACACCTTGCGCGCGCTGCTGGCATCCACCGGTGCCTTGAGCGGCAGCGTAAACGTGTAAACAAGCTTGCCGTGATCGATCGACACGCGAAAGCCGGTCGGCTCGCCGAACGGCTGCGCTTCGCCGTTGACGAACAGGTGGCTGAAATACTGCGCGCCCTCGAGCGAGGAAAACGCCTGCTTGCGGAAGATTTCGGTTTGCCTGGCATCGAGCGGCCCGTTATCGGGCAACGTGTCGATGCCGACGATCTGCACCGGGAAGCCTGCCGAGAAACGCCAGGTTTCGGCGATGGCGGTCACGGCCGTGCCCTGCATCTGCACGCGCGCCGCATACCGGATCCACACATGCGGGTGTGCGGCGGCCGCGACCGACAAGACCAGGGCCGCGGCTCCGGCGAGCCGCCTGACGACAGTAAGATTGCACATCGCTTTCGATTGTTGGTTCCGGCAGGCCGAGGCGCCGCGCCTCGCTGCGCGCGACGACGCGAGTATAGCGGGGCTTCGGCCGAAAGCGGCGCGGGTGTTGAAATCCGTGAACGTTGCCGGCGGCTGCGATCGTGCTGCTGATACCGCCTGCACCACGCTGTCTCGGAGCACCGCAGTCGAGATGCGCCGCCCGACTGCCGAGTGCTGCTTCGTCAAAGGGCCGAGGCGTTCAGGATACGCGGTGCCTTGCCGATGAGTCCGTCGCTGGCGGCCGGCACGGACCGGATCAGCAGCAAGCGCCGCCGAAGCCTGTCGCTTGCCGCTATCGTTCAATCCAGGTTGGCAGGCCGTTGAAGACGATGTTTGCCTGGTCACGGCCGAGAGATTGCCACCGCCTGCTATCGCGCCCCTTCAGGGCGATCACCCCGGGGGGACGACTCGGATTGGGCGCGATCCTATCCGGGCGCCCGTATTCTCATCAATGGCCACCGGCTTGATTTCCGTCCCGGCCTCGGCATCGAGGAAGCGTACCAGGTCACCGCCGCCGCGGTGCTGGCGTCCCCACGCGCCAATCATGAACAGCACCGGCAAGACGTCACGTCCACCCGCGGTCAGAACATATTCCTCTCGCGGCGGGTTCTCGGAGTAGAGCCGCTTCTCCAGCATGTCTTCCTCCGTCAGCTTCGCCAGCCGGCGGGAAAGAATCGTCGGAGCAATGCCGAGGCTTTTGCGGAACTGGTCGAAGCGGGTCAGCCCGGCATGGGCGTCCCGCAGGATCAACAGACTCCAGGCGTCGCCGAACACCGCCAGGCTGCGCGCGATCGGGCAGGGCTCGGCACAGGGAATTTCCTTGTCCATACTGTTTCGATAGTTACTGTGTTAGGATGGTCGATATCGATTCGATAGTAACACCTTCGACACATGGCCTCCCCACGATCTGGAGAATGGATGATGAGCAAGAACGACATGCGTGTCGCCGTGGTAACCGGGGCCTCCTCCGGCATTGGGCGGGCCACGGCCCTGGCACTCCGGCAGGCGGGCTACCGCGTATTTGGGACCAGCCGCAAGGCACCTTCCGCAAGCGCCGACGGCATCACGATGCTGAGGTGCGACGTGACCGACGACGATTCCGTGCAGAAGATGGTTGCCGAGGTATTGGCGGCCGCCGGGCAGATCGACCTGCTGGTCAACAACGCAGGCATCGGCCTGTTCGGTGCCGCCGAAGAGTCGTCTGCCGCGCAGGCCCGCGCGCTCTTCGACGTGAATTTTTTCGGTGTGCTGCGCATCATCAACGCCGTGCTGCCGCAGATGCGCCGCCGACAGCAGGGGCGCATCGTCAACATCAGTTCCGTGCTGGGTCTGATTCCATCCCCCTACAGCGCCCTGTACGCCTCGACGAAGCACGCCGTGGAAGGCTATTCCGAATCGCTGGACCATGAGTTGCGCACCCATGGCATCCGCGTCGTGCTGGTGGAACCCGCCGTGACCCGCACCTCGTTCGAAGAAAACACGATCAAGCCGGACCGCGAACTGCCCGTCTACGATTCGGATCGCGCCCGGATCCATGCTCAGTTACCGGCCATGATGGCAGCGGGTGACGCTCCCGAGGTCGTCGCCGCCACGGTGCTGAAAGCGGCGACGGAGATCGCGCCGAAGCGGCGATACACGGCAGGCAAACAGGCCGGTCAAGTACGCTTTCTGCGCCGCTATCTGCCCGAGTCCCTGGTCGACAAAGCCATTCGTAAATTCAATCGATTGCCGGCATAGGCGAGCGAAGGCGGCGAAGTGCGCTCCCGAGGTCCTCGCCGAATGCTTCGGTATCCGTAGCAGTGCCGAGAGTAAGCCCGCAAGGGCTACCAGCCGGTAGAGCCGGCCCGGGGTCGTGGGCCGGTGCCGGTATCGACGGCCTGGATCGTGCCGCGGGCCTCACCCGCGCCGATCGTCGCTGGGCTCGGGTACGGGCCGCCCGCCGCGCCGGCGAGGCGCCTGCGCGCCGCGCCGGCGGGTCCCCGCTTCAGGGCGTGCCGACCAGCGCCGCCACCGGCAAGCCGGCGAGCAACTCGGCCACCCGCAGCCGCCCGTTCGCCGCCGCCACGCGGCGCTCCGCGCCGAGCCGTTCGAGCCATTGGGCGGGCGCGTCGTCGGGCAGCACGAGCGCGGTGTCGCCCCAGTAGCGCGCGTCGATGCGCGGCCCGCCGCCGTCGGTGGCCAGCCTGCCGTGCGCGAGCCGGCTGCCGACCACCAGCACGGCGCTGCGCGTGTCGCGCCGCAGCAGCGCGATCGCGTGCTCGCGCGCCGGGCCTTCCAGCGTGAGCGGCAGGTAGGCGCCGTGGGAGAAGGTGGCCGCGTGGTCGGCGCGCAGCGCCAGCATGCGCGTGACGAGCGCGCGCTTGATGCGGCCGTCGGGCCAGGCGCGCAGATAGTCGGCCAGCGGCCCGTCCACCGGCGTGGCGCGCCGCTCGGCGAAGTCCACCTCGCGCCGGTTGTCGGGATCGACGAGGCTGAAGTCCCACAGGTCGGTGCCCTGGTAAAGATCAGGCACGCCGGGCGAGGCGATGCGCAGCACCGTCTGCAGCAGCGAATTGAGCACGCCGGCCGGTGCGATCTGCGCGACGAACGCGTGCAGCGCATGGACGAAGTCGTCCTGGCCGCGCGGCCTGAGCAGTTCGCGCACGAATGCCTCGCAGGCCGCTTCGTAGGCCGCATCGGGCGCGAGCCAGCTGGTTTCGCGCTTGGCCTCGCGCAGTGCCTTGGTCTGCCATTGCACGACGCGCTCGGCCAGCGCGGCGAGGCCCTCGGCGTCGTCGGGCGCGAGCGCGGGCGGCCAGCAGCCCACCAGCGTCTGGTACAGCATCGCCTGCGCCGCGCGTCCCGGCGCCGGCGGCGCGCCCTCGGCCGGCACCCGGCAAAGCGCGTCGTTGCGTGCGATCCAGGCGTCGACGGCGGCGCGCCACGGCACCGGCACCTCGCTTAGCACCGCGAGCCGCGCGCGCACGTCCTCGCCGCGCTTGTGGTCGTGCGTGGCCGTGGCGAGCAGCGTGTGGGGCGTGCGCGCCGCGCGCTCGAGATTGCGCAGGTGGAACGCGTCGGGCGAGAGCGCGAGCTGGCCGGCGTCGGCGCCGACTTCGTTGCGCGACAGCAGGCGCCCGTAGCGATAGCAGGCGGTATCCTCCACGCCCTTTGCCGCGAGCGGCGAGCTGAGGCGTGCGAACGCGATGCGCGCCCGGCGCGCCAGCGCCGGGTCCGGCCCGGCGTCCGCCTCGATTGCCGTTTCCGCGTCCGTCCGCGCGTCGCCCCGCGCGATCTCGGGCCAGCCGAGCCAGCCGAGCACGCGCTCGAGCGCCTCGTGATCGGTGCGCGGCAGCGCGCGACGCGCGGCGCGGCTGGCGGCCTCGATGAACGGGCGCTCGGCGGCGCGCTCGCCGTCGAGCGGATAGAGCCGGTAGACGGGCAACTGCGCGGCCAGCTCGGCCACCACGCGGCGCAGCGGGTTGCGCGCGAAATCGCGCGTGCGAGCATCGGCGCGCGCGATCGCGTGCAGCGCGTCGGTCACGCGCTCGATCTCCACCGCGAGCTGCCGCGAGGCCGCCTCGCGCTTGCCCGTCAGCGCCTCGTCGGCGAACGTCGCGCTGCTGCCCGACAGCTCGGCCCAGTGCTGCGCGAGCGGCTCGGCGCCGGCCGGATCGTGCAGCAGCGCGCCCACGTCGTTCATGAAATCGTAGCCGGTGGTGCCGTCGGTGAGCCAGTCGGCGGGCAGCGCCTCGCCCGGCGCGAGGATTTTCTCCACCACCAGGTACGGCGCCGGGTCGCGCAGCTCGGCGAGCCGCGCGCGCAGCTTGCGGCAGTAGCCGCGCGGGTCGGCCAGGCCGTCGACGTGATCGATCCGCACGCCGTCCACCAGCCCCGCGTCGACGAGCCGGAACAGCAGCGCGTGGACGTCGTCGAACACCGCGTTGTCCTCCACGCGGACGCCGGCCAGCGTGTCGATGTCGAAGAAGCGGCGCCAGTTGATCTCGTCGGGCGCGGTGCGCCACCAGGCGAGCCGGTAGGCCTGCCGCTCCAGCAGCGCGTGCAGCCGCGCGCGGCCGGCCTCGCTGTCGCTCGCGTAGTGGCGCAGCGCGCCGTCGAGCGCGGCCGCGCCGTGGGCGGCCAGGTGTTCGCGCAGGGCCGCGCCCGCAAGGCTGGCCTGCGGCGTGCCGGGCGGCGCGTCGGCCAGCGGCGCGAGGCGCGCCGCCAGCGCGTCGAGCCCGGGCTGCTGCGCGGCGCGCAGGATCTCGGGATAGGCGGCGAGCGCGACGGGCAGCGTGCGTCCCGAGCAGGCGATCGTGAAGCGGCCGGTGGCCGCGTCGCAGCCGAGCACCATCTCGCCCGCGGCGAGCGCCTCGCCGTACGGGCGGCCCAGGCAGGGCAGCAGCACGCGGCCGTGCAGCAGCGGATCGGCGGGGCGCCAGTCGATGTCGAAGTGGCGCGCATAGCGGCTGCGCGGTCCCCATTCGAGCACGTCGTTCCACCAGCCGTTCGACGAGCCGGCCACCCCCATGTGGTTCGGCACGAAATCGACGAGCGTGCCGATGCCGTGCCGGCGCAGCGCGCCGACCAGCCGCACCAGGCCATGCTCGCCGCCGAGCGCCTCGCTCACGCGGCCGTAATCGACGGTGTCGTAGCCGTGCATCGAGCCCGGTTCGGCCTGCGTGATCGGCGACAGATAGAGGTGGCTGATGCCGAGCTGCGCGTACAGATCGACCTGGGCCGCCGCGTCGTCGAACGTGAAGCCGGCGTGCAGCTGCAGCCGCAGCGTGGCGCGCGGCGCGCTCATGACGCCTCCGGGCCGGTGCGCCGCGCCAGCGCGATGGCGGCCAGCGTCGCGCCGGCGGCGTCGTCGAGCAGGCCCGCCGTCTCGCGCGGCATGCGGCGGCGCCAATTCGGATGGCCGACCGGCGGCCCCGGCAGATTCGGCTGGGCGGGCAGCGCGAGCAGATCCTCGAGCGGCACCAGCGCGAGCGCCGAGGCGCTGCGCGCGACGAACGCGAGCGCGGCGGCCACCGGCGGTGCCTCGGGCGGCGTGGGCGAGGCCGACGGCGGCACCACCCGCGCCTCGGCGAGCGCGCGCCACAGCGCGGCGCGCTCGGCGGCGCGCTCGGCCAGGTCGGGCGGCAGCGGGGCAGGCGCGGCGGCGGGCGCGTGGGCAGGGGAGGATGAATTCATGTCGCTGGGCACCGGATGGGTTGAAGACGGGGAGGCGGCCGGGGCCGCCGTTTCGGCATCGCGCGCGAGCGGTGCGGACGCGCCGGGCGTGCTGGCGGCGGCGGGCGAGGCCGGGGCCGGGGCCGCCGGCGGCCAGGTGAGGGGCGGGTCGGCGGGCGAGTGCGACGCGCCGAACGCCTCGTGCCGCGCGGGTGCGCACGGCGCGGCGGCCTCTCCCGGTGCGCGCGCCGCCTTGCCGCCGGCTTCACGCCCGGCGTCGAGCGCCGTCACGTGCCGCCGCCAGGCCAGATCGACGCCGCGCCACCAGCCCGCCAGCGTCGGCAGATCGTGGGTGGACGGCATTGCCACCGCGTCGCGGTCCCATTGCTCGGGCCGGCGAAACGCGCCGTCGGCGTCGCGCTCGAACCACAGCACGCGCATCCCGGCGATGCCGCACGCCGCGAGCCGCTCGCGCAGCCCGCCGGGCACGGTGCCGAGATCCTCGCCGATCGCGATCGCGCGATGCCGCGACGATTCGAGCGCGACCAGCCGCAGCAGGTCGTCGAGCGGATAGCGCAGGTAGGCGCCGTCGCGCGCCGAGGTGCCGTCGCGCACGATCCAGAGCCGCGCGAAGCCGAGGATGTGATCGATGCGCACGCCGCCGGCATGGGTCAAGGCCGCGCGCAGCAGCGCGATGAACGGCGCGAAGCCGCTCGCGCGCAGCGCGGCCGGGGTCCAGGTCGTGACGCCCCAGGCCTGCCCGTCGGCGTTGAACAGATCGGGCGGCGCGCCGATCGAGGCCGCGCCCAGCAGCGAGCCGGGCGCGGCCCACGCGTCGCTGCCGTCGGGCGCGCAGCCCACGGCGAGATCGGCCACGGTGCCGATCGACATGCCCGCGCCGCGCGCGGCCCGGTGGGCACGCTCGAGTCCGCGCGCGGCGAGCCACTGCGCGAACGCGAAGAACGCCACGTCGTCGGCGTGCGCGGTGGCGAACGCGCGTACCCCGGGCGCCTCGGGGCCGCCGCGCAGCGCCTCGGGCCAGCGCCGCCAGTCGGCCTCGCGCCGGTCGGCCAGCATCTGGGCTTGCAGCGCGTCGAAGCAGGCATGGGCGTGCAGCGCGGCGCCGCCGTCGGCGACGAAGCGCGCGAACCCATCGGCATCGGGCGACGGATGCGCCCGCCAGCGCTCGAACAGCGCGCGCAGCACGCGCAGCTTGGTGCGGACCGCGAGCGGCCAGTCCACCAGCGGCGCGGCGGCCAGCCGGGCGGCGGTGTCGGCCAGCCCGGTGTCGGCGAGCACGGCGGCCGTGGCCTGCGGGCCAGCCACGTCGTCGGGATCGAGGTAGGCGAGGTTGTGCCAGCGGCGCGAGGACGGCGAATACGGGCTGTCGCGCTCGGGCTGGGCCGGGAACGTGGCATGGGTCGGGCTGATCGCCAGCGCGTCGGCGCCGAGCCGCGCGGCGCCGCCGGCCAGGGCCGCGAGCGCGGTGGTGTCGCCGATGCCGAAGTCGCCGGCGCGGCGCAGCCCGTAGAGCTGCGCGGCGAGCCCCCACGGCCGCTGGCGCCCGGCGACGAAGGCCGCGTCGCCGATGGTCCAGCCGCGCGCGGGCGCCACCGCCACCGTCACGCTGGCTGCGTCGGTTTCCACCCGGTGGTAGCCGGCCGCGTCGATCGCGGGCAGCAGCGCGCCGCGGCCGCCCGGATCGGCCAGGAGCCGGCCGGTGCGCCGGGTGCCGTCCTCCAGCGTGAGCGCATAGCCGCCACCGGGTCGCCCGGCCGCGGCCGGCCACGGCACCGCCTGCCCCGCCGCGGCCGTCACGAGCGGCGGCGGTGCGGCCGGCGCCGTCAGCGCGGCCAGGCTCGCGTCGCGATCGGCGGCCGTGGCGGCGGGCAGGCCGAGCGCGTCGAGCAGCACCGCGAGCGCGTCGTCGCCGACCCGCCGCGGCTGGTCGGCCGCATCGGTCCATTCGGGTTCGAGCCCGGCGGCGCGGGCCAGCGCGGCGAGCGAGGTGTGCTGGCCGGTGCTCATCGTCCGCGCCCCTCGGCCGGCGTGCCGGCCGGCGCGTCGAGCCAGGCGAGGCAGGCGTGGGGGCCGAGCCGCCCGTCGGCGAGCGCGTCGCGCACGCGCGGCGGGGTCTCGAACACGATCTTGCCGGACGGCGGGTCGGGCAGCGCGACCGGCGTGTCGTCGAGATTCAGCGCGATCGCGAGCCGCGCGCCGTTGCCGAGCCGCCAGCACGCGATCAGCGCGCGCGGCGCCTGGCCGGCGGGTGCGTGGTGGCTGGCCGGGTGGCCCGGAGCGCCGCCGCCCGCCTGGTCGCGCTCGATCGCGGCGGCGAGCGTCGCGGCCGCCTCGCGCTCGGCCGGCTGCGCGGGGTCGTCCGGCAGCAGGCGCGAGCGGTCGGGGGCGACGCCGGGGTTGCCGTGGCGCGGATCGTCGTGGGCCGCGCCGGTGCCGGCGCCGCCGTCGAGCAGGCTGACGCCCTCGGCGCGCGTGCCGGGCAGATGCGGCACGAGGAAGCCGTTGCGCACCGCCAGCGCGCCGCGATAGAACGCCCGCCAGCTGCGGGCGTCGTCGCTCTCGCGGTCGGCCTCGACGGCTTCGGGCGAGGAGCGCGCGAAGGTGGCCGGATCGTTCGGGTCGGGAATCAGGTCGCGGCGCTCGGGATTGGCGAATGCCGGAAACGCGGCGAACTCGCGGCGGCGCCCCTCGCGCACCGCGTCGGCCAGCTCGCCTTCGTAATCGGTGAAGAACTGGAACGGCTGCGTCGAGCCGGTTTCCTCGCCCATGAACAGCAGCGGCACCTGCGGCGCGAGCAGCAGCAGCGCGGTGGCCGCGCGCAGCGCGTCGTCGTTGACGAGGGCGCGCAGCCGCTCGCCGAACGCGCGGTTGCCGATCTGGTCGTGGTTCTGCAGGAACGCGACGAATGCGGTGGGCGGCAGGTGCGCGCTGGGCTCGCCGCGCGGGCGGCCGTCGTGCAGCGGCGAGGGCTCGCCCTGGTAGGCGAAGCCTTCGGCCAGGGTGCGCGCGAAGTGCTGCAGCGGCTTGTCCGCATAGGCCCGGTAATAGCCGTCGCGCTCGCCCGTGAGCAGCACGTGGGCGCTGTTGTGGAAGTCGTCGTTCCACTGCGCGTCGAAGCCGACGTCGGCCAGCAGGTGCGCGCTGTTGCGCTCGTTTTCCAGCACCAGATGGACGTGCCGCTCGCTGCCCGCATAGGCGCGCACCAGCGCGGCCAGCTCGCCGAGCCAGTGGTCGTCGTCGATCGCGTGCGCGGCGTCGATGCGCAGCCCGTCGATGCGGTATTCCTCGAGCCAGTAGAGCGCGTTGTCGATGAAGAAGCGGCCCACCTCGTCGCGACGGAAGTCGATCGCCGGCCCCCAGCCGGTGGTCTTGCCTGCGCGGAAGAACGACGGCGCGTAGCGCGCGAGCCAGTTGCCGTCGGGGCCGAAGTGGTTGTAGACCACGTCGACGAATACCTGCAGCCCCAACTCGTGCGCGGCATCCACCAGCGCCTTCAGTTCCTCGGGCCGCCCGTAGGACGACGACGGCGCGAACGGCAGCACGCCGTCGTAGCCCCAGTTGCGCGTGCCGGGACATTCGGCGAGCGGCATCAGCTCGATCGCGGTCACGCCCAGCGCGGCGAGTTCGCCGAGCCGCTGCGTCACGCCGCGATAGCCGCCGAGCGCGCCCACGTGCAGCTCGTAGAGCACGGTCTCGTGCCAGGGCCGGCCGCGCCAGTCGTCCTGGCGCCAGCGATAGGCGCAGGGATCGACCACCTGGCTCGGGCCGTGGACGCCCTCCGGCTGGAAGCGCGAGGCGGGATCGGGCACGGCCTCGCCGCCGTCGAGCCGGTAGCGGTAGCGCGTGCCGGGGCCGAACGGCACGGTGGCGTCGAACCAGCCGCCCTCGCGCGCCGTCATGGCCACGCTGGCGCGGCGTTCGCCGTCCTCCAGCTCCACGCTCACCGCTTCGCAGGCAGGCGCCCAGAAGCGGAAGTGGGTGCGGTGCAAATCGATGCAGGTGGCGCCGAACGAGGTCGGATACGCGTGGCGGCCGGGAGCGGAAATCAGGGATTGGGTCATCGCGATGTCTCGGAGGCGGGCCGGTGTCGTGCTCAGGACACCGGCGTGGGTTCGTCATGGGCCGGCGCGGGGCCGGCGGTCGGCTCGGGTTCGGGCTCCCGTTGCGGAGCGGGCGCCGCCTGCGGCTGCGCCGCGTGGTCGGCGTCGTCCGGGGGGGCGTCGCCCTCGTCCGCGGGGCGCGCCTCGCCGGCGGCGCCCGCACCCGCGTGGTCGGGGCGCGTGCACTGCTCGGCGGGCAGCCTTGCGGCCGCGATCACGGCCGCGTGAGCGGCCAGCTCGATGCCTTCGGCCGGCAGCGGCTGCGGCTCCAGGTCGGGCCGCGCGCTGTCGGCCAGCACGCGGAACGCCAGACGCGGCGCGGGCGGCACGAATACCAGCGGCTGCGCCGAGCCGTTGAGCATCAGCAGCAGCACCTCGGTGTGGCCGTCGCGATCGGGCCCGACGCGGCGCATCATCAGCGCGCGCAGCTCGCGGTTCTGCCAGGCGGGCACCGGGATCGCCTCGCCGCGCTCGTCGAACCAGTCGATCTCGCGCAGCCCCGGCGCGGCCTCGCGGTCGCCCGACGGATAGCCCGGCCCCGACAGCAGCGGGTGCTCGCGGCGCAGCGCGGCGAGCCGCGCGACGAAGCCGGTGAGCCGGCGCCCGGCGTCGCTGGCGGCGGCCTCCCAGTCGAACCACGCGAGCTCGGTGTCCTGGCAATAGGCATTGTTGTTGCCCTGCTGGCTGCGGCCGAACTCGTCGCCGCCGAGCAGCATCGGGGTGCCGAGCGCGGCGTAGAGCGTGGTCAGCATCGAGCGCGCCACGCGCTCGCGCACCTCGCGGATGTCGGCGTCGTCGGTCGGGCCTTCCACGCCCCAGTTCGCGCTGCAGTTGTCGTCGCGGCCGTCGCGGTTCTCCTCGCCGTTGGCCTCGTTGCGCTTGGACGAGTACGAGACGAGGTCGGCCAGCGTGAAGCCGTCGTGGGCCGTGACGAAGTTCACCGAGGCCCACGGCTTGCGCCGGTGGTGGTTGAACAGGTCGGCCGAGCCGGCCAGCCGCGCGGCCAGCTCGGGCCGCATGCCGGCGTCGCCGCGCCAGAAGCGGCGCACCGTGTCGCGGAACTTGTCGTTCCATTCGCCGAAGCCGGCCGGATGGTTGCCGAGCTGGTAGCCGCCGGGGCCGAGGTCCCACGGCTCGGAGATCAGCTTGCGGGTGGCCAGCACCGGGTCCTGGCACAGCGCGTCGAAGAAGCCCGAGCCGCGGTCATAGCCGTGCGGCTCGCGGCCGAGCGTGACGCCGAGGTCGAAGCGGAAGCCGTCGATGTTGAAGGCGGTACACCAGTAGCGCAGCGAGTCCATCACCATCTGCAGCACGCGCGGATGCGACAGGTTCAGCGTGTTGCCGCAGCCGGTCTCGTCGATGTGGTAGCGCGGGTCGTTCGGCTGCAGCCGGTAGTAGCTGGCGTTGTCGAGGCCGCGCCACGACAGCGTCGGGCCGAGCTGGTTGCCTTCGCAGGTGTGGTTGTAGACCACGTCGAGCAGCACCTCGATGCCGGCCGCATGCAGCTGGCGGATCGCGATGCGCATCTCGTCGAGCCGGCGCGTGGCGAGATACGACGGCTGCGGCGCGAAATACGCGAGCGTGTCGTAGCCCCAGTAGTTGCGCAGCCCGCGGTTGACGAGCTCGCGGCTGTCGAGGAACGCCTGCACCGGCAGCAGCTCGACGGTGGTCACGCCGAGCCTGAGCAGATGGTCGATGAAATCGGGCGAGGCGAGCACCGCGAAGGTGCCGCGCTCCGGCGTGCGCAGCCCGTCGCGGCGCATCGAGACGCCGCGCACGTGGGTCTCGTAGATCACCGTGTCCTGCCACGGCACCGCGGGGCGGCGGTCGTCGTGCCAGTCGAACGACTCGTCCACCACCACGCACTTGGGCATGGCCGGCGCCGAATCTCGGCGGTCGATCGACAGGTCGGCGCGGTTCGAGTGGAGCCGGTAGCCGAACAGCGCGTCGGACCAGCGGAACTGGCCGATCAGCTTGCGCGCGTAGGGGTCGAGCAGCAGCTTCGAGGAATTGAAGCGGTGGCCATACTGCGGCTGGTACGGGCCGTCGGCGCGAAACGCGTAGACGGTGCCGGGATGCGCGCCCGGCAGGTAGCCGTGCCAGATTTCGTCGGTGCATTCCGGCAGGTCGAGCCGGGCGATCTCCTTGCGCCCGGTGGGGTCGAACAGGCACAGCTGAAGGCGCGTGGCGTGCGCGGAAAACACCGCGAAATTAATGCCGAGGCCGTTCCAGCTCGCTCCGAGCGGATACGGCTTGCCCGGCTCGAGCCGGTCGGCGGTCGCAGCACGCATGATGGTGTTCTCCTCGTTGTCGCGTGTTGTTTCGGATCACGATGTTTCGGGGGCGGCGCCGCACCGGCGCGGCTCAGGCCGGGCGCAGCCAGAGCGTGGCGAGCGGCGGCAGGCGCAGCGTGGCCGACCAGCGCTGGCCGTGCAGCGGCGCCTCCTGCGCGAACACGGCGCCGTCGTTGCCGAGGTTGCTGCCGCCGTAGGCCGCGCTGTCGGTGTTGAGCAGCTCGGTCCAGCGGCCGGCCGCGGGCAGCCCGAGGCGATAGCCGTCGCGCGGCACCGGCGTGAAGTTGCAGACGGCCACCAGCAGGCGGCCCTCGCCGTCGCGGCGCACGAACGCATAGACGCTGTTGGCGGCGTCGTCGCCGATCAGCCAGCCGAAGCCCTCGGGGCGGCAGTCGAGCCGGTGCAGCGCGGGCTCGGCGGCCAGTTGCCGGTTCAGGTCGCGCACGAGGCGCTGCACGCCGCGATGCTCGGGCGCGTCGAGCAGCTCCCAGGGCGGCTGCGCGTCGTGCGCGAACTCGCCGGGCTGGGCGAACTCGCCGCCCATGAACAGCAGCTTCTTGCCCGGATGCGCCCACATGAACGCATAGTAGGCGCGCAGCGTCGCGAAGCGCTGCCACGGATCGCCGGGCACCTTCGCGAGCAGCGAGCCCTTGCCGTGCACCACCTCGTCGTGCGAGAGCGGCAGCACGAAGCGCTCCGAGAACGCGTAGACCAGGCCGAACGTCAGGCGGTCGTGGTGGTAGCGGCGATGCACCGGGTCCTCGCGCAGATAGGACAGCGTGTCGTGCATCCAGCCCATGTTCCACTTGAAGTCGAAGCCCAGGCCGCCGTCGGCGACGGGCGCCGTCACGCCGGGCCAGGCGGTCGATTCCTCGGCGATGGTCAGCACCCCGGGCGGCGCGCCGGCGCCGTGCAGCGTGTCGTTGAGCGCGCGCAGGAACGCGATCGATTCGAGGTTCTCGCGCCCGCCGTAGCGGTTCGGAATCCACTCGCCCGAGGCGCGCGAATAGTCGCGATAGAGCATCGAGGCCACCGCGTCCACGCGCAGGCCGTCCACGTGATGGTCGCGCACCCAGGCCAGCGCCGAGGCGATCAGGAACGCGCTGACCTCGTGGCGGCCGACGTTGAACACCAGCGTGTTCCAGTCGGGATGGAAGCCCTCGCGCGGATCGGCATGCTCGTAGAGGGCGGTGCCGTCGAACTGCGCGAGGCCGTGCTGGTCGGTCGGGAAGTGCGCCGGCACCCAGTCGACGATCACGCCGAGCCCGGCCGCGTGCGCGCGATCGACGAAGCGCGCGAAGCCCTCGGTCGGCCCGAAGCGCGCCGACGGCGCGAACGGCGAGAGCGGCTGGTAGCCCCACGAGCCGCCGAACGGATACTCGGCCACCGGCATCAGCTCGACGTGCGTGAAGCCCATGCCCGCCGCGTAGGGGATCAGCCGCTCGGCCAGCTCGTCCCAGCTCGGCGTGCGCGGCGGGTCGCCGAGCCGCTGCCATGATTCCGGATGCACCTCGTAGACCGACATCGGCGCCTGCGCCGCGTCGGCCCCGGCGCGGCGCGCGAGCCAGGCGCCGTCCTGCCACGCGTAGCGCTCGCGCGCGGCGGTATCGGCCACCACCGAGGCGGTCAGCGGCGGCGCCTCGGTGGCGCGCGCGCAGGGGTCGGCCTTCAGCGGCAGCACGCGGCCGTCGTGCGCGCGCAGCTCGTACTTGTAGCGCGCGCCCGCATGCACGGCCGGGATGAACAGTTCCCAGACGCCCCACGGCCGGCGCAGCCGCATCGGGTTGCGGCGCCCGTCCCAGGCGTTGAAGTCGCCCACCACCGACACGCGTGCGGCGGCCGGCGCCCAGACCGCGAAGATCACGCCGGCCACGCCGTCGATCTCGGCGGTGCGCGCGCCGAGGCACTCGAGCACGGCGAACGGGTCGCCGCCGGCGAAGCGCGCGAGCGCCGCGTCGTCGAGCAGCGGCCCGAACGCATAGATGTCCTCGATCTCCTGGGTGGCCGTTATCCAGTCGATCGCGAGCCGGTACGGCTGGTCGGCCTCGATCTCGCCGGCGAAGCAGCCGGCCGGCGCCACGCGTTCGAGTTCGCCGAGCACGCGGCCGCCGTCGCGCGCCACCACCTGCACGGCGTGCGCGCCGGGAAACAGCGCGCGCACCACGGTGCGGTCGCCGACGCGATGCCGGCCCAGGCACGCGAACGGGTCCGGGTGCCGCGCGTCGAGCAGGGCGGCGATGTCGTCCGGGGCGAACAGCGTGTCGCTCATGGTTTTTTCTCCGGTGCAGCTGGGTGATCGGGTGAACGGGGGGGAGCGGCAAGCGGGCGCCCGAGCAGCTGCGCGGCCAGCGAGGCGAGCCCGACCACCGGCACGCGCAGCCAGTCCGGGCGGTTCGCGGCTTCGTAGCCGAGCTCGTAGGACGCCTTCTCGATCAGGAACAGCATCAGCAGCCGCTCGCCATGCTCGGCTGCCACGAACGGCTCGGCCGCGGCTTCGCAGGCCTCGCGATAGCTGGCGAGAAAGCGGTCCGCCGCGGCCTGCCCGAAGCGGTCGAACAGCGCGCGCTTGAGGTCGGCGGTCGGCGCGGGCGCCTTCTCGATCGCGAACTGCGCGGCCGCGCTCGCATACGACAGCGAGCGCAGCAGCCCGGCCACGTCGCGCAGCGGATGCGACTTGGCGCGGCGTGCCGCGAGCGGCCGGGCCGGCTCGCCCTCGAAATCGATCAGCATCGCGTCGCCGTTGACCTCCAGCACCTGGCCGAGATGGAAGTCGCCATGAATGCGCATGCAGGTGGCGCCCAGTTCGCGCGGCACCAGCGTGCCGATGGCCTGCGCGATCGCCTCGCGCGAGGCGAGCAGCGCGGCCGCGGCCTCGCGCGCGTCGGCGTCGAGCTCGTCCAGGCGCGGCGCGAGCAGCGCGGCCGCGCGCTCGAACATGGCCAGCGCGTCGGCGGTCCAGCCCTCGACGTGGGCCGGCGTGGCGCGCTCGGGCGCGAACGCCGGATCGTCGCTCGGCGCGGCCAGCACCACGTGCAGCTCGCCGAGCCGCTTGCCGATCGCGCCGGCGAACGCGGCGTAGGTGTCGAGTTCGAGCGCCGCCTGCGCCGATTCGCCGGCTTCGGCTTCGGGCGTGGCCGCCGCCGCGAGCGCCAGGTCGCTCACCGCGCGCTTGAGGAAATCGAGCGCGCGGGCCCAGGCGTCGCCCTGGTTGTCGACGAAGTTCTGCACGATCGCGACCGTGTGCGGCGTGCCGTCGGGCGCCACGCGGCGCACCTCGCCGACCAGCGCCGGCGCGTTGCGGTAGCCGGCGCGCGTGAGATGGCGGCTGACCTCGGCCTCGGGATGGATGCCGGGCGCCACGCGCCGCACCAGCTTCAGCACCAGCGCCTCGCCGATCACGAGCGAGCTGTTGCTCTGCTCGGCGGCCAGCCAGCGCACCTCGGGCGCGTCGCCGAGCGCGTACTGCGCCAGCGCCGGCGCCGGCTCGGGCGAGAACACCAGCGTGCCGCCGGCGGCGAGCGGCACGTCGCGCGGGTCCGCCAGCCGGCGCAGCACGCCGTGCGCGAAGCACGGCAGCGCGAACGCGTCGGTCAGGTAGCCCACCGTCGGGCCGCGCCGCACGCGCGCCAGCGCCAGGCGCATGAACAGCGGATGCGAGGTCTCGTCGCCCCAGGCGGCCGCGAGCGGCACCGCGTAGCGATCCTCGCGGCCGTCGACGGTGGCCACCAGCTCGGCGTACTGGAACGCCTCGCCCGGCACCGGCGTGACGCACTCGAAGCGCACCGCCTGCAGCGCGCGGTCCTTCGAGGCGAACCAGCGGCGCCGCGTGAGCCACGACGGCAGCACCTCGGCTTCCAGCGTGGCGACCAGCGCCGCGGCCGGATGCGTATCGCCGCGCCGCATCACGAGCGTGGTGAACTCCGGCAGCGGCTCGGCATGCGGGCGGTGCCAGGCCGGCTCCGCGCCGCTCGCCGAGAGCTGGAACCAGAGGAAGCCGTAGGGCGGAAAGGTCAGCAGATAGGGCAGCTCGCCGATCGCCGGAAACGGCGAGTCGGACGTCATCTCCACCGGCACGCAGCCGGCGAATTCGGACAGGTCCAGCTCCACGGCCTGCGAGGCGCGCGACAGGTTGGCCACGCACAGCACCGGCGTGGCGTCGGGCAGCTCGCGCAGATAGGCGAGGATCTTGCGGTTCTCGGGGCGCAGGAAACGCAGCGTGCCGCGCCCGAACACCTGGGTGGCGCGGCGCGTGGCGAGGATCCGGCGCATCCAGTTCAGGAGCGAGTGCGGATCGCGCGACTGCGCCTCCACGTTCACCGCGTCGTAGCCGTACAGCGCGCCCATCACGGGCGGCAGCACCAGCTGCTCGGGATCGGCGCGCGAGAAGCCGCCGTTGCGGTCGGCCGACCACTGCATCGGCGTGCGCACGCCGTCGCGGTCGCCGAGGTGGATGTTGTCGCCCATGCCGAGCTCGTCGCCGTAGTAGATCACGGGCGTGCCCGGCATCGACAGCAGCAGCGAGTTGATCAGCTCGATGCGGCGCCGGTCGCGCTCCATCAGCGGCGCGAGGCGGCGGCGGATGCCGAGATTCAGGCGCGCGCGGCGGTCGGCGGCGTAGGTCTGCCAGAGCAGGTCGCGTTCGGAATCGGTGACCATCTCCAGCGTCAGCTCGTCGTGGTTGCGCAGGAAGATCGCCCACTGGTTGCTCGGCGCGAGTTCCGGCGTCTGCCGCATGATGTCGATGATCGGAAAGCGGTCCTCGCTGGCGATCGACATGTAGATGCGCGGCATCAGCGGGAAGTGGAACGCCATGTGGCATTCGTCCTCGTCGCCGAAATATTCCTGCACGTCCTCGGGCCACTGGTTCGCCTCGGCCAGCAGCATCCGGTTCGGATACTCGGCGTCGATCGCCGCGCGGATCGTCTTCAGGATCGCGTGGGTCTCGGGCAGGTTCTCGTTGCTGGTGCCCTCGCGCTCGACCAGGTAAGGCACCGCGTCGAGCCGCAGCCCGTCGATGCCGAGATCGAGCCAGAAGCGCATCACCTGCAGCACCTCGCGCACCACCGCCGGATTGTCGAAGTTCAGGTCCGGCTGGTGCGAATAGAAGCGGTGCCAGTAGTACTGGCCCGCCACCGGATCGTGGGTCCAGTTCGACGGCTCGCTGTCGACGAAGATGATGCGCGTGCCGGCGAACTTGGTGTCGGTGTCCGACCAGACGTAATAGTCGCGATGCACCGAGCCGGGCTTGGCGCGGCGCGCGCGCTGGAACCACGGGTGCTGGTCCGAGGTGTGGTTGATCACCAGCTCGGTGATCACGCGGATGCCGCGCGCGTGCGCCTCGCGGATGAAGCGGCGCACGTCGGCGAGCGTGCCGTAGTCGGGGTGGACGTTGCGGTAGTCGGCGATGTCGTAGCCGTCGTCGCGGCGCGGCGACGGGTAGAACGGCAGCAGCCACAGCGCGTCCACGCCGAGCGAGGCGATGTAGTCGAGCTTGGAGATCAGGCCGGGGAAGTCGCCGATGCCGTCGCCGTTCGAATCGAAGAACGACTTCACGTGCAGCTGATAGATGATCGCGTCCTTGTACCAGAGCGGATCGGCGGGCGCGGCGCCCGGCCCGGCGGCACGGGATGCGCCGGCGCGGCGCGCGCCGCGCCGCGGGCTGCCCGCGGCGGGCTGGAACGGAGCGTGCGGCAGCTGGTCGAGCGGTTCTTCGCGGATCATCGCGGGTCTCCCGAGCCGGAGGCGGCCGGCTGCATGGTCTGGGCGGACGGCGGCGCGTCGGGCGCGATGCGCCAGATCGCGAACGGCAGCCCGTGCGGATCGAGGTTCACGTACTGGCGCGTGCCGTGCCAGTGGCCGGCGTGGCCCGTGGCGAGGTCGGTGGCGCGCAGCGCCGCGCCCTCCGGCACGGCCCAGCCCGCGTAGAGCGCCGCGTCGAGCATGAAGTCGGTGGCCTGCGGCGCCCAGGGGTCGAGGCTCACGGCCGCCACGATCACGCTGTCGAGATTCGGCGTGGCCTTGCGGAACACCAGCACCGCATCGTTCGGCGCCTCGAGGAACGTGATGCCGAGGTGGGTCTGCAGGGCCGGATGGGTGCGCCGCACGCGGTTCAGGAGCGCGATCTCGCCGGCCAGGTTGCCGGGCCGGTGCCAGTCGCGCGCGCGCAGTTCGTATTTCTCGGCGTCGCGGTATTCCTCGCCGGCCTCGTCGAGCGGCGCCGATTCGCCGATCTCGAAGCCGCTGTACATGCCCCACACGCCCGACAGCAGCGCCGCCAGCGCGGCGCGGATCACGAACTGCGAGCGCGGCGCGTTGTGCAGGTAGCGCGGGTTGATGTCGGGCGTGTTGACGAAGAAGTTCGGCCGGAAGAACTCGCGCGGCGGCCCGTCGGCCAGCTCGCGCAGATAGGCGCGCAGCTCGTGCTTGCTCTCGCGCCAGGTGAAGTAGGTGTACGACTGCGAGAAACCGATCTTGGCGAGCCGGTACATCATCGCCGGGCGCGTGAACGCCTCCGACAGGAACACCACCTCCGGATGGCGCGCGCGAATGTCCTCGATGAGCCAGGCCCAGAACGGCAGCGGCTTGGTGTGCGGGTTGTCGACGCGGAACAGCTTCACGCCCGCCTCGATCCAGTGCAGCACCACGTCGCGCAGCGCGATCCAGAGATCGGGCATCGCGTCGGCCGCGTAGAAGTCGGGGTTGACGATGTCCTGGTAGCGCTTCGGCGGGTTCTCCGCGAACCGCAGCGAGCCGTCCGGGCGCCAGGCGAACCAGCCCGGATGCTGCGCGAGCCATGGGTGATCGGGCGAGCATTGCACCGCGAAATCGAGCGCGATCTCGATGCCGTGGGCATGCGCCGCCTGCACCAGCGCGCGGAACGAGGCGAGCGTGCCCAGGCTCGGATGGACGTCCGCGTGGCCGCCGATCGGCGAGCCGATCGCGTAGGGGCTGCCGACGTCCTCCGGCCCCGCGCGCAGGCTGTTGTTGCGGCCCTTGCGCGCCGTCAGGCCGATCGGATGGATCGGCGGGAAATAGAGCACGTCGAAGCCCATCTCGCGAATGCGCGGCAAATGACGGGCGACGTCCTCGAAGGTGCCGTGGCGCTGCGGGTCGTCGGCCGCCGAGCGCGGGAACATCTCGTACCAGCTGCCGAAGCGCGCGGCGCGGCGCTCCACGTCGATCGGATAGACGCTCGGATCCTGCGTCGCGGCGCTACGCCGGCCGAGCGCCGCGTAGGCCGCCGCCGTCGGCGGCGCCAGCACCAGCGCGAGGCGCCGCTCGGCGTCCGACGCATCGAACTCGGCCACCAGGCGGCGCAGCTCGGCCACCGAGTCGCCGCCGTGGGTGCCCTGCGCGGCGTCGAGCGCGTCGGCCAGCAGCGCGCGCGCCTCCTGCAGCTCCAGCGCCACCTCCTGGCCGGCCTGGTGCTTCTTGCCGATGTCGTCCACCAGCGAGCCCCAGTCGTCGCGCCAGGCCACCACGCGGAACAGGTGGCGGCCGATCCGGTCGAGCGGGAACGCGGCCTGCCAGCGGTCGTTGCCGAGCGGCGCGAGCGGCACCTCGTGCCACTCGGCCTCGTCGGCCGCGCGCCACGCCACCACCGCGCCGAGCCGCGCATGGCCGTCCGCGATCAGCGTCGCGCTGACCACCGCGCGCTCGCCGACCACGCGCTTGGCCGCGAAACGGCCGCCGTCCACCGCCGGCTCCACCCGCTCGATCGCGATGCGGTCGGCCGCCAGCGCCGCCGCGAGCGCGTTCGCGCCGGGCTTGCCGCGCCGCCGCGCGCCGCCGCTGGCGTCGTCGGACGCCTCCTTGCCGGCCTTGCCCCTCGCGTGCCTGGCGTCTTTGGTGTCTTTGGCGTCCTTGAGATCCTTGCCCGGCTTGACCGGCTTCGCGCGCGAGGCGCGCAGCAGCGCGAGGCCGCCCGGCGGCAGCTCGAGCGCCTCGAGCGGCGCGGCCTTCGCGCGGCGCGCGGCGGCCAGCGGCGCGAAGCGCGTGAACGCGCCCGGCACGCCGGCCAGGCAGGCGGCGGGATCGACGCGCGCGGCGCGGTCGAGGTCGGGGTTCAGCGCGATCAGCAGCGCGTCGTCGGCCTGTTCGAGCGAGGCGCCGCTGCCGCGCAGCAGCACCGTGGCCGCGGCCTCGGCGCCGCTCAGCGCCGCCAGCTCGCCGCGCGAGGCGAATACCGGCGCGGCGCGGCGCCAGCGGTTCGCCTCGGCCAGCGCATCGGAGAGATCGAAGGGCGCCGCCTCGAACGCGTCGCGGAACGCGCCCGGCTGCGCGTGCGGCGTCATCAGCGGGGTGGCCACGCCGCGCTCGAAGCCCATCGGCACCAGCCAGCCGGTGCCGAGCGCCGCCGCCGTATCGAGCGCGCGCCGGTAGCCGCGCTCCAGCACCTCGCGCGAGGCGCCGCGCAGGTCGTGGGCGAGGCGCGGGCCGTCGAACGCGTCGGGGTAGGCGATCGGCGAGCCCACCCGCCGCAGCAGCGCGTGCTCGTCGACGAGCCACGGCGCGCGGCCGTCCCACCAGCGCAGCGACGAGAACACCCCGTCGAAGCCGGCGCCCTCGAAGGCCGCCAGCGTCTCGCGCGCATGGCCCGGGATGCCGGCCAGCCAGCGCACGTCGTGCAGCTCGCCGCGGCGCGACGCGAGCCAGGCGCGCCACCATTGCGCCGGCAGGCGCTGGGGCGCGTCGATCAGGAAGCCCGCGACGCCGGCCGCCGAGAGCGTCGCGAAGCGGCCGTGCCACCAGCCCGATAGCGCGTCCGCCACCTCCGGGCGGGCGAGGTCGGCATAGGCCACCGTCTGCTCGAACGCCGCCGTGCGCGGATCGATGCGCGCGTCGTCGTGATGGCGCTCCACGTACCAGTCGGGCGAGGCGCGCCGCAGCGGATGCTCGATCGCGATCCGGTCGAGCGTGACTTCGAGCATCAGCTTCAGGCCGAATTCGCGCGCCTGTTCGGCGAGCCGGGCGAGCGCGTCGGCCGTGTCGAGCTTCGTGGCCAGCGCCTCGGCCGGGCGATCGTGATCGGCCACCACGCGCGGATGGCCGCCGCGGCCCACCGCGCTGAATGCGCCGATCAGCACGTGATCGAAGCCGCCCGCGGCGATCCGTTCGAACCACGCCGGCCAGGCTTCGAGCGCCCCGACGAAGCGGGCGTCGCAGAAGTAGAGATGCGGGGAGAAAGGGGAATCCATTTAACCGTCCACGAGGTGGAGTGGGGCGGCCCAAGCCGCTGACGGCGATGAACGACGCAACCCGCGTGCCTGCTGTTTTGCCGTAATGGGGACAGGGGTGTGCGCGGTGCCGCGCGGGGGCGTGGGATCGGCTTGCTGCGCCGCGATGCAAACTGGGCGCGCCAGTGTAGTTTTTACAGCGCGCCGCGCCCCCCGCAGCTGCGGCCGGCGCGGCCTGGAGCGGACCGTGAATTGGTTACAATTCTTGCGGATTGTCCTGGTGATGGTTACAGACGCCTTTCGCCTGCTTGGCTACACTCGCATCGTCGTTCGTTCACATCCTTTCCTGATATCGAAGAGCTTTGACCATGACCAAGCTACTGACCCGACTCGTTGCGGTGGCGGCCCTCGGCGCCGCGCTTTCCACGCCGGCGCTGGCGCGCGGCGATCTCAACAATGCCCTGGGCGGCGCGCTCGGCGGCGTGGCCGGCGCGGCGCTCGGCGGCGCGGTGGGCGGCAGCACCGGAGCGGTGATCGGCGGCGCCGTGGGCGGCGGCGCGGGCGGCGCGGTGACGTCGAGCCGGCGCGAGCGCACCGGGGCGATCATAGGCGGGGCTCTGGGCGGCGGAGCGGGAACGGCCGCGGGCAACGCGATGGGCGGGCGCTCGGGCGGCTTGATCGGGGCCGCGCTGGGCGGCGGGGCGGGCTCGGCGCTGGGCGGGAACCTGTCCCGGTCGAATTCCTATGAGGACGACTACCGGCGCGGGCGCCACGGCCACGGGCGCCATCATTATCATGGCCCCCGGCGCTGGGATTGAGCGCACGGGCGGCGCGCCGCGCCGTCCATCTCACCCAGTCACGAATGAGCGCCTGGTGGTCGTGACGGGTTCATGAAGGCCGCGCTCGCCGCCGCCGGGCTGTCAGCGCCCGGCATGGAGGCGGAACCGGCCCCGACGCACGGGCAGCCTGCCGCCGATCGCTCCGCAGCCTGCCGCATCAACGCAATGCCGGCCGCCATGGCCGGCACCGGCTGATGGCCGGGCACGCCGCCCCGGGCCGGCCGCCGCCCCCGGCGAGGTGGCTCGATCGGCCGCCACGGCGCTCATCGATGAGCGGCGCGATCCTGTTCCCGATTCCGTTGCCGCGACCGCGCAGGTCGATGGCTCGCCGCACCGGATGCCGCCTTTGCCTCCGGCATGCACTATCCCCACCCTATCCCCACCATTTGCCAGCCGCGCCTTGTCCGCGCGCGGGCCACGCGCATGACGCGGGCGGTCGCCGTGCCGCGACGCCCTCCGGAGCCAAGCCAATCCGTGGCAGTACTGAAAAACTTCGCGAAGCTTCTCGCCTGGCCGGGAGGTTTGCTCGATCAGGCAGACCCTCGGCAGGTTCGGTCGCGTGCTTGACCAGGCTGCCATCTGCGGGCATGACGGCAGGACTGCGAACGAGTGCGGCGCGTGAGACTGACAGGCCGGCGCCAGCGAAGGAGCCCGCCGCTGGCGAACGCGCTTTCGCGTGCCTTGAACGGAACCCGTGCCGCGGGGAGCCCGCTCAGGGCCGACCCGCGTCAGCGGGAGGCCTGCACCGAAGGCGCCTTGCTGATAGGCCCCTATCGTCCTGAGGCAAGTTCCCGAAGCGCGGTATCCCGATCGGCCTCCCTGCGCCGCGGGACAGGCAGCGTCGACCCGACAACGATGCTTGCCGGCCATGTCATCTTGTCGCAGGCAGAGCGGACAGGCCCAGGCCAATAGGTGTGCAGCGCCGGGTCCTGAATGCTCGACCGGGAAGTCGAGCACAGGGTCTTCCCACCCCTTCAGTCATTTTGCAGGCGGCCGTAAACAAGGTGGAAGAATGTTCCGACACGGATTGGGAGCCGCAATGAAAAACATGACTGTATCCACCCGCCTGATCGCCGGGTTCGGGTTGTTGACCGCGCTGTTGCTGGCAGTGGCGGCAATTGGCTTTTACGGGTTGTCTCAGTTGAATGGCACGCTGGACGATATCGCGCGCGTGAACAACACCGAGACGAAGCTGGCGAACCGGCTGCGCTCCTCGATACAGGATCGGGCGATCGCCGTGCGAAATTTGGCGCTGCTCAGCGACGCGCAGGACATGGCCAAGGAGGCCGAGCGCATCAGCAAGCAGGAGCAGATCTATGCCGACGCGTACCAGAAGCTGTCGCAGATGTTCGCGGACGAACCCGGCACGACGGAGCGGGAGAAGACGCTCCTCGCCCAGCTCAAGCAGGACGAAGCGGCAGCCCTGCCGCCGCTGCGCAAGGCCGCCCAGTTGGGCTTGTCGAACGACAGGGCCGGCGCGACCCAGGAACTGCTGCAGAATGCCAGGCCGCCGCAACGGAAATGGCTGGCACGTGCGATCGAGCTGGCTGATTTCGAGGACCAGCTCAACGACCAGGCGCAGGGCAGCGCCGTGAGCCTGTACTCGAGCGTGCGGGTACTGATCGCGGCCATCGTCGCGGCCTCGCTGCTGGTGGCGGCCGTGACCGCGGTCCTCATTACGCGCAGCATCCTGAGGCAGCTTGGCGGCGAACCCGGCCTCGCGCAGTCGGTGGCGGCGGAGATCGCCAATGGCAACCTGATGGTGGACCTGCATCTGAAGCCCGGCGATTCGACCAGCCTGATGGCCTCGCTGGAAGCGATGCGCGCCAGGCTGACCTCGATCGTGCACGGCATCAAGACCTCGGCCGAATCCATCTCGGTTGCCGCCAACCAGGTTGCGCAGGGCAATGTGGATCTCTCCCAGCGCACCGAGGAACAGGCGGCATCGCTCGAAGAGACGGCGGCCAGCATGGAGGAACTGACCTCGACGGTGAAGCACAACACCGACAATGCCCGGCAGGGCAGCACGCTCGCGGTCACGGCTTCGCAGACCGCTTCGTCGGGCGGTGACGTGGTCCGGCAAGTGGTGGGCACCATGGATGACATCGCGTCGAGCTCGCGCAAGGTTGCCGAGATCATTTCCGTGATCGAGGGCATCGCCTTCCAGACCAATATCCTGGCGCTCAACGCGGCGGTCGAGGCGGCGCGCGCAGGCGAGCAGGGGCGCGGCTTCGCGGTGGTCGCCGGGGAGGTGCGCACGCTGGCGCAGCGCAGCGCGGTGGCGGCCAAGGAAATCAAGGAACTGATCGAGACGTCGGTATCGCATGTGGCAGCGGGCTCGCAATTGGTGGCCGGTGCCGGCACGACCATGGACGAGATCGTGCGCTCGGTGAAGCGGGTCAGCGACATCATGGGCGAGATCGCGTCGGCGTCGGCGGAGCAGAGCACGGGAATCGAGCAGGTCAACGTGGCGGTGGCGCAGATGGACGAGGTCACCCAGCAGAACGCGGCGCTGGTGGAGCAGGCCACGGCCGCGGCGCAGTCGATGGCGGATCAGGCGGAAAATCTGCGGGCCACGGTGTCGATCTTCCGGGTCGATGCGAGGGCGCAGACGGAGCCCGCTGCCGCCGTGAAGCGGCAGGTGAGCGTCGCGCCGAAGCAGGTCAAGCGCCGTCTCGAACCGGCACGGCTGCCGGCACGGGTGGCCGCGCCGGCGGCCGCCGCGGCCGGGGCGGGAAACGGCGAGTGGGCCACGTTCTGACGCGCAGGCACGAGCTGAGGCCGCGGCTTAGCGGGTCCAGCGATGCCGTGGCGGGTTCGGGCCCGAGGCGCGGCGGGTGGCTGCGATCCCAGGCGGGCAGCCCGTCCGGCATGTGAAAAATGCAGGAAGCCGGCCGTGTCGAGGTTCGGGTCGCGGCGACGGCACGTCGATCGGTGCTCCATCAGGCAATGCCGGTCAGATGCCGTCGAAACGACAAGCTAGTGCAAAATCGGTCATGCGCGCATCAAGACCCGCAGTCCGAAACTTCAACTTTCGGGGCAACAACTTGAATCAGCAACGAACGTCGTGGTCACGCACCGCCGCGCCTGGCGAAGTCATCTACTCCGAAGGTTTTGCCGGCGAGCCGGTCATCTACGTGATTACCGAAGGCAAGGTGGAAATATCCACGCAGTGCGACGAGAAAAAAGTCGTGCTGGCCGCGCTGGGCAAGGGCGAGTTCTTCGGCGAGGCGGCGCTGCTGCCCGCGGAGCCGCGAGCGCATACCGCCAAGGCGCTGAGCTTCTGTCAGCTGACCGTGATCCCCGCCGGTCTGCTGGAAGAAGAGCTGGAGCGCGCGTCGCCGCTATTGCGCCACATGCTGCGCACCATGATCCGCCGTGCGAAAAAGAAGGACGACGTGCTCGCCACCTACACGCATGCCGATTTCCTGCCGGGCATCGTGTCTTACGCGCATGTTCTCGCGTTGATGGCCAATCACGATTTTGCCGATGCGCTCGACGGGCGGGGGCGGCGCTCGTCGTCCAGCGAAGCGTCCGTGGTGCTGTCGGACGTCATCAAGAAGCTCCACGCCATTGCGGGGCATTCGCGCCCGCATGTGATGGCGATGCTCAAGCGCATGGAGAAACTGAATCTCGTCGCGCTCGAGCCGGGCCGTTCGGATCGGCTGAGCACGGCGCCCTTGCGCTACGGCGCACCGGATGGCGTGACGAGCCGCCAGCTGGTCCGGTTCGATCCGGTGAGGATCACGGAACGCGCGCAGCAGGTCGCGAATGCCGAGCTGGACATGTCGATCAGCAGCGAACTCGAGCTGATCGGGCTCACGGACCTGGAGGCGCTGATCGGCGTCGAAAAGCAGGTGATTCTCAACAAGCTCTCTCACGCTGAAATTGCCGAAGACGTGTTCGCGTTTCGCAAGACCAAGGTGTTGAGCTACGTCGAAGAGAAGGGCATCGCCTATTTCTCGCGACGCAGCGTGTCGCGCGCCAGCGATCTGCGGTCACTCGAGGATCTCGAATGGGTCGATCAGCGCACGCTGTTCGAAGCCATCAGCGCGTTCGACACCTACGATCTCGCCAAGCTGCTGGCCTCGATCGAGGGCTCGCCGATTGCCGAGCGCTTGACGGCGGCGATGACCGAGGCGCGCAAGAAGGAAGTGTCGTGGGTGATGCGGCGCGGCATCAAGCTCGATTCGCTGGAAGTCGCCGAGATCGAGGAGCGGTTCGTCGAGACGGTGCGCGCCATCAAGACGCCGGCCGGCAACCTCGCGGCGCATCCCGCACCGGGTGCCTGACAACGGCATCCCATCGCTTGAGAGGGACGTATGGATCTCTTGACACTGTTTGGCGTGGTATTCGGCGTGGCGGCGATTGCCGCCGGATTCACCCTGGAGGGCGGCCATTTCGCCAGCCTGATTCAATTGCAGGCATTCGTGATCGTGCTGGGCGGCACGCTGGGCGCCGTGATGATCCAGAATACGTGGTCGCGCTTCTTTGACGGCGTCAAGCAATTGCGGCTCGCCTTCGTCAAGGTCAGGCCCGTCGACCAGCAGAGCCTCGCGGTGCTGCTCGAATGGGGCGACCAGGCCAAGCTCAACGGCATGATGGCGTTCGAGTCGATCGACACCGCCGGCATCAGCCCGTTCGCCAAGCGCGGGCTGGAACTGCTCGCGAACGGCGTATCGACGGCGGTGCTCGAAGACGCGCTGCAGCGCGAGCTGGACGCCTACCAGCGCAACCACATGACGGCCGCGCGCATCTGGCAGCAGGCCGGCGGATACGCGCCGACCTTCGGCATTCTCGGCGCCGTGCTGGGCCTGATCCAAGTGACGAGCCACATGCTGGAGCCCGCGCAACTGGGACAAGGCATTGCGGTGGCCTTCGTCGCGACGCTCTACGGCCTGGCGCTGGCCAATCTGGTGTTTCTGCCGATCCATGGAAAGATTCGCGCGCAGATAGAGAGTGAAATGCGCTTCCAAACCCTCTATCGCGACGGCCTGCTCGCGATATCGCGCAAGGAGTCGCCGCACACCATCGCGACCCGCCTGGCCGGCGACGTGCGGGAACGCGCCGCCGAGTCGCTCGGATAGTGCGCCCTCCTCATGAGCGCTCCTTCCGACAACCAGCAGGCCACCGCCGGCAAGGCCGCATACGGCGACGAGACGGACGAGCAGTCCGGGCGTTGGCTCATTTCGTATGCCGACCTGATTACCACGCTGATGGTGCTGTTCCTCGCGCTGTACGTGCTGCAACTGGCGAGATCCCGTGAGCTCGAGCTCCGGTCGGTCGAGAAGCAGGCGGCGAGCCAGACGACGCAGGGCACCCGCGCGGGTGCCGAGAGCACGGCTGCGCGGCAACGCATGCTCGCCTTGCTGGAGCCCTTGCGCGCGAAGCACGAGATTTCGATTGCCAGCCTGCCCCAAGGCGTCGAGGTCACCATCAACGCGAAAATCCTGTTCAACTCGGGAGAGGCCCATCTGTTGCCCGAGTCGATGGACGTGCTGGACCAGGTTGCCGCGGTCCTGCGCGATCCGTTGACCGCCAACATTATCGTGGAGGGGCATACCGACAGCGTGCCGATTTCGACCTCGAAGTACGAGTCGAACTGGGAGCTTTCCTCGGCACGCGCCGGCGCGGTGGTGCGGTTCTTGATGGACAAGGGGGTGGGCGCGCACCGGATGGCGGCAGTGGGCCGGGCCGACAACGTCCCGCTGGTGCTCGGCGAGCAGGCCGCCGCGAGGGCAGCCAATCGGCGCGTCACGATTCTTGTCGAGCCATGACGCGCGCCGGACCGATGCGCCCGCGTCGAGGCCCGTGCTTGCGCAATTGCCTGGCGCCAACGCGCCGCAAGCCGCTCTGATCCGGGCCGAGGCCGCACATCGGCTCGCATCCCGGCGCGCTCCACCATCGCGATAATCCGGCCGAGCCGCGCTGGCCGGCGCCGCCGGGCGCGTCCCGGCAGCGCTTGACCGACATCCGGGAGCCCGAGCGCCGGCCTGCGGGAATCCCGCGTAGATACGAGACGTCGCCGGGCCTGGCGTTGCGGTCGAGCAAGCGTTCGGCGCCGAGCCCCGGACGACGGTCCACCGTGGCGCTCTCCCTGTTGCGGCGCATGCTTTCCCTTCATCCCGGCGGCGGTCGATGATGCCGCGGCGGCGGCTCGAAGACGGGCCGTGCGCGGCGTCGGCGGGCGTCGGCCCTCATACGCCGGCCGGCTTCGCGCGTGCTACCATTGCTCGATGGGTTACCGGTAACCAATGAAGCCGGCCGGAGCGGGCCGACGCGACGGCGCCGGCACCCATATCGAGAGGAGACGGTCGCGGCGCCGCGAGGCCGGGAGCGACCAGGACACGGAGAACGGCAAGATGACGCAACACACCACGCGGCGGCTGCGCAGCCAGGAGTGGTTCGACGATCCGGCGCATGCCGACATGACGGCGCTCTATGTCGAGCGTTTCATGAACTACGGGCTCACGCGCGAGGAAATCCAGTCGGGCCGTCCGATCATCGGTATCGCGCAGACGGGCAGCGACCTCGCGCCCTGCAACCGCCATCACATCGCGCTGGCCGAGCGGACCAAGGCCGGCATTCGCGACGCGGGCGGCATCCCGATGGAATTCCCCGTGCACCCGCTCGCCGAGCAGAGCCGCCGGCCCACCGCCGCGCTCGACCGCAACCTGGCCTATCTCGGCCTGGTGGAAGTGCTGCACGGCTTCCCGCTCGACGGTGTGGTGCTGACCACCGGCTGCGACAAGACCACGCCGGCCTGCCTGATGGCAGCCGCGACCGTGGACATGCCGGCCATCGTGCTGTCGGGCGGGCCGATGCTCGACGGCTGGCACCAGGGCAAGCGGGTCGGCTCGGGCACCGTGATCTGGCATGCGCGCAACCTGCTCGCGGCGGGCGAGATCGACTATGAGGGCTTCATGGCGCTGGCCACCGCCTCGTCGCCGTCGATCGGCCACTGCAACACGATGGGCACCGCGCTGTCGATGAACAGCCTCGCCGAGGCGCTCGGCATGTCGCTGCCGGGCTGCGCGAGCATCCCGGCCGCCTATCGCGAGCGCGGCCAGATGGCCTACGCCACCGGCAAGCGGATCGTCGGGCTGGTGCGCGAGGACGTGCGGCCGTCGCAGATCATGACCCGGGCGGCATTCGAGAACGCGATCGTGATCGCCTCCGCGCTCGGCGCGTCCACCAACTGCCCGCCGCATCTGATCGCGATCGCGCGTCACCTCGGCGTGGCGCTGTCGCTCGACGACTGGCAGCGCGTGGGCGAGGCGGTGCCGCTGATCGTCAACTGCATGCCGGCGGGCGACTATCTCGGCGAGAGCTTCCACCGCGCGGGCGGCGTGCCGGCCGTGTTCCACGAGCTGTCGCGGGCAGGCCTCGTGCATCGCGACTGCCTGACCGTGTCGGGCGAGACCATCGGCCAGATCGCGGACCGCTCGCCCACCTCGGAGCGCGACGTGATCCGCACCACCGACGCGCCGCTCAAGCACGGCGCCGGCTTCATGGTGCTGTCGGGCAACTTCTTCGACAGCGCGATCATGAAGATGTCGGTGGTGGGCGAGGCGTTCCGCCAGACCTACCTGAGCGAGCCGGGCAGCGAGAACGCGTTCGAGGCGCGCGCCATCGTGTTCGACGGCCCCGAGGACTATCACGCGCGCATCAACGACCCCTCGCTCGAGATCGACCAGCACTGCATCCTGGTGATCCGCGGCGCCGGCACGGTCGGCTATCCCGGCAGCGCCGAGGTGGTCAACATGGCGCCGCCCGCCGCGCTCGTGCGCGCCGGCATCGGCTCGCTGCCCACGCTCGGCGACGGCCGCCAGAGCGGCACCTCGGCGAGCCCGTCGATCCTCAACATGTCGCCGGAGGCGGCGGTGGGCGGCGGCCTCGCGCTGCTGCGCACGGGCGACCGGATCCGCGTGGACCTGAACGCGCGCAGGGTGGACGTGCTGGTGGACGAGGCCGAGCTCGCGCGCCGCCGCGAGACGGCCGAGTTCTCGGTGCCGGTCTCGCAGACGCCGTGGCAGGAGCTGTATCGGCAGACGGTCGGCCAGCTCTCGACGGGCGGCTGCCTGGAGCCGGCCACGCTGTACCTGAAGGTGATCGAGACGCACGGCAACCCGCGGCATTCGCACTGAGCGCGCGGCCGCCGCGAGGCGGGATGGCGGCGCGGCACCGGGCGCGCCGCGCCGCCCGGCCGGGTGGCCTGGCCTGCCGCTGCGTGCGTTACTTGAACTGTCCCGCGAGCCGCTGCTCGGCGTGCTGCATGTGCAGCCCCATCGCCAGGCTGATGCGGCGCACGTCGCGCTCGTTGAGCGCCGCGTAGATCTCCTCGTGCTCGTCCATCGACTCGGCCCACCACGGCGCGCTGAGGAAGTGCTGCTCGAGCGTCATGTAGAGCGGCGTCGTGCGATGGATCCAGAGCTGGTCGAGCAGCACCACGTAGGCGCTGTTGCCCGAGGCTTCGGCCAGGCTCAGGTGGAACTGGCGGTCGTATTCGTTCAGTTGCGGATCGCCCACCTTGCTGCCGCGCAGCTTGTCGAGCCAGCCGAGCACCGTCTCGATCTGCGCGTCGGAGGCATGCCGCACCGCCTGCACGGCGATCTCGGGCTCCAGGTAGGCGCGCGCCCGGATCACGTCGAACGGCGAGACCGCCGGCATGCGCGGCGCGGCGGCGGGCGGCGGGGCCGCCGCGTTGCCGTTCGCGCCGCGCCGCCGCACGAAGATGCCCGAGCCGCTGCGCACCTCCACCATGCCCTCAATCTCGAGCGCGATCAGCGCCTCGCGCAGCGACGAGCGGCTCACGCCGAGCCGCGCGCTGAGGTCGCGTTCGGCCGGCAGCCGTTCGCCGACGATGAATTCGCCCGCCTCGATCAGGTCGGTGATCTGCGCGGCGATCTGGCTGTAGAGCCGTTTGGTTTCGATCGGCTGGAAGGGCATGGCGGGATGCGTCGGTGCTGGCCGTAGCGGGGCGGGCGCGCTTACAGCTTGAACGGCACGACCGTCTGCTGCTGCTCGCCGAGCCCCTCGATGCCGAGCCGGATCACGTCGCCGGCGCGCAGGAACTGCGGCGGGTTCATGGCCATGCCGACGCCGGGCGGCGTGCCGGTGGTGATCACGTCGCCGGGCATCAGCGTCATGAACTGGCTCAGGTGGCTGACGATCTCGGCCACGTCGAAGATCATCGTCTTCGTCGAGCCGTTCTGCATGCGCTTGCCGTTCACCTCGAGCCACATCGCCAGGTTCTGCGCGTCGGGAACTTCGTCGCGCGTGACGAGCCACGGGCCGATCGGGCCGAACGTATCGCAGCCCTTGCCCTTGTCCCATTGCGGCGTGCGCTCGAGCTGGAAATGGCGCTCGCTGACGTCGTTGATCGTGCAGTAGCCGGCCACGTGCTCGAGCGCCTGGTCGCGTTCCACGTAGCGCGTCACGCGCCCGATCACCACGCCCAGTTCCACTTCCCAGTCGGTCTTCTCGGAGCCGCGCGGCAGCATCACCGGATCGTTCGGCCCCTGGATGCACGAGATCGCCTTGGTGAACACCACCGGCTCCTTCGGCACCGGCATGCCGGTCTCGGCCGCGTGGTCGGAGTAGTTGAGGCCGATCGCGAGGAACTTGCCGATGCCGTTGATCGGGCAGCCGTAGCGCGGCGAGCCTGCCACCACCGGCAGCGAGGTGACGTCGAGCGCGCGCAGTTTATCGAGCGCGCCGGCATCGAGCGTGGCCGGCGTGATGTCGGCGATCACGCCGCTCAGGTCGCGCAGCTTGCCGTCCTGATCGACGAGGGCCGGCTTTTCGTGGCCGGGCTGGCCATAACGGGCGAGTTTCATGGAGTCTGCTCCTGGTGAATCCGGGTGAAAACGAAGGGCGAGGTCAGATGGTCATGCCGCCATCGACCGAGTAGGTCTGGCCGGTGACGAACGCGGCGTCGTCGCTGGCG
The DNA here is from genome assembly GCF_000960995.1 of Burkholderia glumae LMG 2196 = ATCC 33617. Lineage (NCBI taxonomy): Bacteria > Pseudomonadati > Pseudomonadota > Betaproteobacteria > Burkholderiales > Burkholderiaceae > Burkholderia > Burkholderia glumae. The sequence continues at coordinate 1,249,475 of NZ_CP009434.1, forward strand.
AGGAACGTGACGATCGGCGCGATTTCCTCGGCGCGCGCGATGCGGCCCATCGGCTGGCGCGCGACGAAGGCCTTGCGGGCCGCCTCGGGATCGTCGTAGGCGTTGATGCGCTGCTGCAGCGAGGGCGTATCGACGGTGCCCGGCGAGATCGCGTTGCAGCGGATGCCCTGCTGCACGTAGTCGGCGGCCACCGCCTTGGTCAGCCCGATCACGGCCGCCTTCGAGGCGCCGTACACGAAGCGGTTCGGCAGGCCGCGGATGCTGCTCGCCACGCTGGCCATGTTGACGATGCTGCCGCCGCCATGCTCGAGCATGGAAGGTAGCGCGGCGCGAATGGTCCAGAACATCGAGCGCACGTTCAGGTCGAACGCGAACGACCAGTCCTCGTCGGTGGCCTCGAGGATCGTGCCGTTGTGGACGAAGCCGGCGCAGTTGAACAGCACGTCCACGCGCGGCAGCGCGGCGAAGAACGCGTCGATCGCCGCGCGGTCCATCACGTCGAGCGGGGCGGTGCGCACGTTGGCGACGCCGTCGAACGCGCCGAGCAGTTCGGGCTTCACGTCGGTCGCCCAGACCAGCGCGCCGTCGCGCGCCAGCGCATGCACCGCCGCCTTGCCGATGCCGGCGCCTGCCGCCGTGACCACGGCTACCTTGCCTTCCAGTCTCATCGTGTCTCCTGTTTGGTGTCCGGCCGGGCCGTCGGAATTGGCCGGACCAGTGGGCCAATCGCGATCTTAACGGGGAACCGGAGACGAGGCAACGAAGGGCGGGGTGGGATTTGTGCCTAGACGGGCGTGGTTGCGCGGAGTTGGGCGCCTTATCGGTAGGATTTCTTGGTATTTCATGCGAACTTGCGGGCAGGATCAGGCCGGCGGCAGGGCTGCGCGGATGCCGGCCATGCTGGGAGCGAGCGAAGGCCGGAGGATTGAAATATATTTTTATGGTCTGACTGCATGGCGGATGATCGGTGTGTCGCAAGGCCCGGCTGCCGCGCAGCCGGGCCTTGCGCGTCAGAGCGATTTTCCGGCGCCGAGGCCGAGGAACGTGAACGGCGGCGCGGCCCGGAACTCGCCCGACACTTCCCCGCTGAAGGTATTTCGCTGGTCGCGGCCGAGGTCCAGGCGCCTGACGGGCGCGCCGGCGGCGAAGTCGAGCTTCTTCAGGTCGACCCAGAACGTGTTCGGCGTCAGGGTCGACTCGAAGAAGTAGAGCAGGCGCCTGTGGTCGGCCACGGTGCGCCAGCGCCTTGACGAGATGTTCGGCTCGTTTTCGGTGCTGATCCCGTACGGCACGGACACGTTGCGGATTACGCTGAAGACGCTGGCCAGCGCGACGGTCGGATCCTCGCTCTTCGGGATCGCATTGACGTAGAACGAGGCGCGCGCGAAGCGGTCGGCCGCGCGATTGGTGCCGGCAGCCAGGCCATGCCGCCGATCCGCTGCCAGCAGGCGTTCAGCGCGAGCTGTTCGTCGAAGGTCGGCGAGTTCGTCATCACCTGATACTGCCGGCCGTGGTGGATCACTTGCCTGCCGTCGATGTACTCGATGATGGCGCTGTCGCCGCTGGCATCCGACATCGACAGGTGCAGCGTGGCCAGCCGCTGTTCGCCGGGAACGCTGTCGGTGACGACGGTGAACGGCTCCTTGCCAAGCGCGTCCACGGCCTCGGCCACGGTCGCGAAGTTGTCGGGCACGTACTGCGCACAGGCGGCGATGGTGAGGCCCGGCTTCGAGCGTTGATCGAACGTCGGGTACCGCGATTCGACGAGCCAGAGCAGTTCGGCGGCGAGGCCTTTCTCGTTCATGCCGTCGGTGGTGGCGACGTCGTAGGCGGTGGCCACCACGCTGCCGTACCTGGCGACCCATTTCAGCGAGTTCGGGCCGGCCTCGCCGTTGCGGGCGACGCCGCGCGGCAGAACGTAGAGATGGGTGGCGATGTCCTGTTTCCAGTCCATCGAGCGCGCCGTGATGACGTCGTCGTTGGCGCCCAGATAGACCACGCGTGTGCAGGCAAGCGCGGCGATCGGCATGACGGCCAGCGCCGCCGCGGCGACGTCGAGACGGGCGGCATCGCCGCCGATTCGCTTGAATGCCGGCGCGTGGGCGGCGTGCCGTTCGCGGTGCTGCAGCCGGCCGTCAGCGATGCGGTGCTGGTGACGCACGAGCAGATCCGCGAGGCGCGGCGCAGCCGATGGGACGCGCTCAGGGTCGTCGCGGAGCGCCGGCGGCGCGACCGCGTTCGCGGCCCTGACGTCGGGCGCCTATGCGCGCTCGCCCGGCGAGCGGATCGCCGTGATCATCTGCGGTGGCAATGCCGATCCGGCCTCGTTCGCATGAGGCCCGGCGGGGCGGGAATGAACGCCTCGATGTGCCACGCGTCGCGCATTTCGGATGATCGGGATTTTCCAGCGCCGCGACGAGCGATGCAGCACCGAGGGGCGACCGGGGCGCCCGCGGTGCGCCGGCGCGAACGATCCGGTGCAGCGCGCGCGTCCTTGACTCGTCAAGCTCCGGGCGACCACCTGGAAGGCTAAAATCGGCTTAAAAGCAGAACCTACGTTGTTTGTCCAGGAATGGAATCCCTGCTTTTTTCGCATTCCCCGTCGTTTCGTTCGGGCGCGCTGATTCCTTGCCGGTGATACTGGAATCTGGCGCGACGATTTTTGTCTCGTCCGAAATGCACGCGGATTAATTTTTTATTCGCGGCCATCGTCGTTTTTAGCTGCGTTTGATGCTTTCCGGTCGACTCTATGGCGTGGCGAGAACAAAGTCAAACATCACTCATGCAGGGTAATCACTATGGCAAAGAAAAAGGCATACCTTATTGTTAGCGACGGCAATTTCATCCTGACTTTTCAAGGCGGCAGTGCTGCCGGAAAGAACCGGACGGGAAATCATCTGCCTGGCGGGACATTTTATCCGACGAAAACCTCCATTGGTGGAGAACGTTTTGCCGGCCCGGAAACGCTCGAAGATAGAATAAGTGCGGAGTTGAAGGAAGAGACGGGTTTTGCGTTCGATCGCGCTGCCGGCAGCATCAGTGACTTCGAGATGCTTTTAGACGGCACGTCGGTGACTTTCATGGTGCAGAAAGTACCCGATGTGGAAGGAAGTCCTTATTGGCGTGATCCGTTTGTGACGCCGCCGACGATCGACCCCGATGACACGCCTTTCACGTCCCTGAAAAAATATCGCATTGAAGATTGCAAAGTTGGAAAAGGGATTTTCCAGATAATTCAAGGTACCGATTGGTTTGCAAAAGGCGTGGAAGAGGCAGTGAAGCGAGGGCTTATCTAGATCAAACTTCAAGAATCGCCAACACAGGTCATCCACGAATCGCGAGCCGATGACAGCGGCAGGCAGGACGAGCAAAGCCGCAGGAATATCGAGGCACGGCTCGAAGCGGATCCGAAGCTTGCCGGATCCGGCAGGCCGGGCCTGCTTGCGCTTGACGACCCAACGGTGCCGCTCGAGCCGCCCGCCTGCCTCGGCCGCCTGCCCGAAGCCGGCCGGCGGCCGAGGCGCGCCTAGATATTCAGGAACGCCGCGATCGACACGCCCACGCCCGCCAGCCCCGCGAAGCCGACCAGCACGAACAGCCGCCGGCTGCCCGTCAGCGAGGTGATCGCCGCCAGCGAGATCGCCGCGCTGATCAGCGCGAGTGCCTGCCCGAACATGTGCTGCGGGTGTTCCCTGCCCTCCGACTTGCGGTTCGCTTCCTCCACCTGCCGTTCGAGATCCTTCGCCTTGTCCGAGATGTCCTTCTTGCGCGCGTTGTACTTGTCGATCTGCTCGCGGAAGCGCGCCTGCTTTTCCGGGCCGGCCAGCTCGGCCGCGACTTCCATCATGTGGCCTTTGTTCGACTGCGCCTGATAGAGGTTCCATTGGTCGCTGGCCTTGCTCTGCAGCAGCACGGCGTCGTTCTTGTACATCAGCGCCTGGGTCTGCAGCACGCCTTCCTCGTAGTGGAGCAGGCTGGCCAGCGCGGCGAGGATCGCGGTGAATACCGCGACCCAGCGCGAGAGCGGGTCGCCCGAGCGGGCG